>JANPOW010000198.1:0-11446 GCA_031428185.1 Betaproteobacteria bacterium
GAACGCGCGGATCACGCTGACGGTCTGGTCGGCCGACAAATTCTTGAGCAGGCGGTCCAGCACGCGGCCGGCCGAGGCGTCTTTTTTCAGCCGGTACGCCACCGAGAGCTGGCGCACCCGCTCGATCAGCTCAAACGCCGGCTTGCCCTCTTGCTCACGGATGACATCGCCCAGGATGCGGCCCAGTAACCGAATGTCATCCACCAGCGGCTTGTTCTTCGCGGCAGCGTCGACTGTCTTGGCGGGCTTTGCGTTTGCTGCAGATTTGGCCGCGTGGTGGGCACTTGCGGCACTGGTGGCGCCGGTTGTGCCGGGCGCTGGTGCGTGTGGCATGGTTGTCTCCAAGCAAGTAACAAAATTACTCATCGGCAATGTTGGCAGGCATCGTAGCAGCGTGGCCCGGGCGCTGGCAGCGCTGTTGCGTCAGGGCTGGGCCAGCAGGTGTCTAGCGATAATCGGGCCACCTTGCCGGACCCGCCCATGCCCACCAACTCCACGCCCCCCATCACCCTGATTGCCACCCGCGAGAGCCGCCTGGCGCTGTGGCAGGCCGACCATGTGCGCGGCCTGCTGGTGCAACACTTCGGCCTGCAAGTGGGCTTGCTGGGCATGACCACCCGGGGTGACCAGATCCTGGACCGGGCGCTCAGCAAGGTGGGCGGCAAAGGACTGTTTGTCAAAGAGCTGGAGGTGGCGCTGGACGAGGGCCGCGCCCAGCTGGCGGTGCATTCACTCAAGGATGTGCCGATGGAGTTGCCGGACGGCTTTGTGCTGGCCGCCGTGCTGGCGCGTGAAGACCCGCGCGATGCACTGGTGTGCCCACAACACGCCAGCCTGGCTGCGCTGCCGCAGGGCGCGGTGGTGGGCACATCCAGCCTGCGCCGCGTGGTGCAACTGATGGGCTTGCGGCCCGACCTGCGTATCGCGCCGCTGCGCGGCAACCTGGACACCCGCCTGCGCAAGCTGGATGAGGGCGGCTTTGACGCCATCGTGCTGGCCGCTGCCGGCTTGAAGCGCCTGGGCCTGGCCCAGCGCATCCGTGCCACTTTCAGCAATACCGAGATGATCCCGGCCGCCGGCCAAGGTGCCCTGGGCATCGAGGTGCGTGCCGATGCCACCACCCTGCGCGCCCAACTGGCCACCTTGACACACGCGCCCACCTGGCTGGCGGTGCATGCCGAGCGGGCGGTGTCGCGTGCTTTGGGCGGCAGCTGCAGCATGCCGCTGGCCGCACACGCCGTGTGGCAGGGGGATCAACTGGTCCTCAGCGCCGCCTTGGGCGATGCGGTGGATGTCTGCCGGCCGCTGCTGCGCACGCAGGTGCAAGCCAGCATCCACTGCAACGCTGGCGCGGCTGCAACGGCGGCGGCCACTGCACTGGGCATGCAGGCCGCCGCGCAATTGCGCGGCCAGGGCGCGGCGGCCTATCTGGCCTATCTGGTCAACCTGCCGGCTTGAGGCTGGGCCGCTGTGCAAAGCCCTGCGGCCACCGGCGCCATCAACGCCAACGCCATCACCGGGCTGACGGTGATCGTTACCCGGCCCCAGCCCCAGGCGGCCGAGTGGGTGGCGCAGTTGCAGGCGCGTGGCCTGCAGGCTGGCGCCTTGCCGCTGCTGGGCATTGACGGCCCGGCCGACCCCGCCCCGGTGCGCCAGGCCTGGCTGCACCTGCCGGCGCAGGCGGTGGTGATGTTTGTCAGCCCCAGCGCCGTGCAGCGGTTTTTTGCGCTGCGGCCAGGTGGCATGGTCTGGCCCAGTCAGGTCATCGCCGCCGGCACCGGACCAGGCACCCGGCTGGCGCTGCTGCAGGCCGGTGTGCCGCACAGCGCCGTGTTGACCCCCGACCCCGCAGCTGGCCAGTTTGACTCTGAAGCGCTGTGGGCCTTACTGGCCGGGCGCATCCGCTGGCCCGGCCAACAGGTCTTGATCGTGCGGGGTGCGGGCGGGCGTGATTGGTTGTCCGCCCAGTTGCGCCATTGCGGCGCACAGGTGCACTGGGTCGAGGCCTACCGGCGCACCGCGCCGGTGCCGGACACCGCCGCACTGGCGCTGCTGGCTGCGGCGCTGGCCCAGCCTGCGGCCCACGTCTGGCTGTTCAGCAGCAGTGAGGCGGCAGGCCATCTGCCGGTGCTGGCCCCCGGTGCCGACTGGCGCCGCTGCAATGCGCTGGTCACCCACGCGCGCATTGCCGAGGCCGTGCAGGCCTTGGGTTTTGGTCGGGTGCAGCAGGTGGCGCCAGCGCTGGACGCGGTGGCCGCAGCGGTGGGTGGCGCAGCAAGTGCAGCATCGGCGGCCGGCCAGGCCGGTGTCGGCGCGGCATGAGTACTGGCCCACCATTGCGGCCCGGGCTGGTCGGCCATGGCCAGGCTGGCGCAGGGCTGGCAGCGGGCCGACAAGGGGCCGCTGACTACAATCCCGCCCACCGTGACAGACATCGATCCGACCCCAGTCAGCGTTGCTCCGCCCCCCCGCGCTGGCCTGGCCGCCGGGCTGCCAGCACTGTTGCACCAGCCGGGGCAGGGCAGCTTGATCGTGTTGGCACTGGCCGGGCTGCTCAGTGTGGTCGCCATCACGCTGGCGCTGTTGGGCCAGCAACGCATCAAATCTCTGGAACAAGAGCTGGTGCGGCGCCAGCAAGACAGCCAAGGCCAGGCCATCGAAGCCCACGCGCTGGCCAAACAAGCGCAAGACATGGCCCGCGCTGCCGATGCCAAAGTGGCCGTGCTGGACGCCCGTGTGGCCGAAACCGCACTGCAGCGCACCCAGCTGGAGGATTTGATCCAGCAGTTGTCCCGCTCACGCGATGAAAACGTGCTGGCTGATCTGGACGCCGCCGTGCGGGTGGCAGTGCAGCAAAGTGCCATCACCGGCAACGCAGAACCACTGGCGGCCGCGCTGCGCCAGGCCGACGAGCGCTTGTCCCGCATCAATCAGCCCCGGCTGGAGCGGGTGCGCCGCGCGCTGGCGCGTGACCTGGACCGGGTGCGCGCCGTCAGCGTCACCGACATCGCCAGCCTCACCATCAAGCTCGACGAAGCGGTGCGCACGGTGGATGAGCTGCCGCTGCTGTCGCAGCCCGAGCGGCGGGCCGGTGTGCTGGCGGCCCGGCCGGGCGCAGCGGCGGCGGCGGCCGCTGCATCCGCGCCGGCGCCGGCTGTTGGTGCTGACCCCGCCAGTTGGCTGCCCTGGGTGCAAGCCGCCTGGGCCGGTGTTGGCAACCGGGCCTGGGCCGAGGCCAGAAGCCTGGTGCGGGTGACCCGCATCGACCGGCCCGAAGCCATGCTGCTGGCACCAGACCAAGCCTGGTTTTTGCGCGAAAACCTCAAGCTTCGGCTGCTCAATGCCAGGCTGGCGCTTTTGTCACGCCAGTTCGACACGGCCCAGGCTGATCTGCGTGACGTGCAGACCACACTCGAGCGCTATTTCGACACCAGCGCCCGCCGCGTTGCGTTGACCAGCGAGCTGGTGCGGCAGGTGGGCGGCCAGGCACGCCAGCTCAACCTGCCCCGGCCCGACGAAACGCTGGCGGCACTGGCTGCCGCACAGGCTGGACGCTAGACGATGTTGACCGCCTTGCCGCCACCGCACACGCCCACCAGGGTCAGGCCCGTCACCGTGCCGGCCTGCGCTGCGCGCCAGCACACGCGCCAGCACACGCGCAACACAGCCTGAGATGCGCACCGTCATCTGGCTGGTGCTGCTGTTCACGGTGGCGGTGGTGGCCGCCCTGACCCTGGGCGACAACGCCGGTCTGGCCTCGTTTTACTGGGACAACTGGCGGCTGGACCTGTCCATCAACCTGTTCTTGCTGCTGGCCATCGGCACTGGCTTTGCAGTCGTCACCGCAGTGCATGCGGTCAACGCCCTCATCGGCCTGCCCGAGCGGGCCCGCGAATGGCGTTTGTTGCGCATGGAGCGTGCAGCCCAGGCGGCCCTGCGCGAGGCCCAAGCCGAATACTTTGCCGCCCGCTACGGCCGCGCCCACAAGGCCGCGCAGCGCGCCGGCGCTTTGTGGCTTGAGGTGCCGGCACTGGCCGCCGACCCCCAGTTCAACATGCTGGCCCAGTTGTTGGCCGCTGCCAGCCAACACCGCCTGCAAGACCGCACCCGCCGCGATGTGGCGCTCAACCGGGCGCTCAAAGCCGGCCGCAAGTTGGCCAACAGCGCCGCCGACGATGGTGCGCGCCTGCTGGCCGCCGAATGGGCACTTGATGACCGCGACGGCCCACGCGCCAGCGCCCTGCTGGCCGAGCTGCCACCCGGCGTGGCACGTCGCACCCAGGCGCTGCGCCTGCGGCTGCAGGCCGCACGCCAGGCCCGCCTGCCGCTGGACGCCCTGCACACCGCCCGCCTGCTGGCCAACCACCAGGCCTTCTCGCGCACTGCCGCGCAAGGCCTGCTGCGCTCACTGGCTATTGAAGCACTGGACGCCCCGCATGACGCCGACCAGTTGCGCCGCACCTGGCAGCAGTTCGACAGTGCCGATCAGCGCGATCCGTTTGTCGCGGCCCGGGCCCCCCGCCGCGCCGCCAGCCTGGGTGTGCCAGAAGACGGCCGGGCCTGGCTGCGGCCACTGTGGGACCGGCTGGACAGCATGGGCACCGACGGCCGCGCCGAATTGGGCTTGTCACTGGTCGACAGCGTTGCCGGCCTCGGCGCCGACTGGCTGCCGCGCATTGAAGCCGCGCAGCGCAGCTACCCGACCGAGTCCGCGGTGCAGGCCGCCGTTGGCGCGGTACTGGTCGAGCGGCAACTCTGGGGCAAAGCACAGCACCCGCTGGAACTGGCTGCAAAAGATGACAACCTGCCCGCCCTGGCCCGCCGCCAAGCCTGGCGCGCCCTGGCCCGTCTGGCCCAGGCCCAGGGTGATGACAACCGGGCCAATGCCTGCTACCGCACCGCAGCAGCATTGGATTGAGCCAAGCACCTTTGGTGCAAACCGGCTTGCACGACACGCCACGCTGCGGGTGATCGAGTGCAAGGCGAGATGTCGATGCGTACCGTGCGCCTGGCCGCAGCCGCAGTCGCAGCCGCAGTCGCAGCCGCAGCCGCAGCCGCACAAAACGGAGGACTCATGCGCGACATGTCCATCATCGCGCCCGATCTCACTGTCAAGCGACGGGCTTGCCGCACCGCAGGCCCGTTTGTCTTGGTGCGCCGCAGCGCCCGGGCCGGTGGTTTTGTCAGGCCGAGCCGATGTGGCCGTCGTCCGCCCACAGCGCAGCCATGGCTTGGCGGAACCGTTGGTTGATGTGGCTGGCCAGCGGGTGCTGGTGGCCTTGCAGCACCCAGCGGCCGGCCACCAGCACATCACGCCAGGGCCGGCCGGGGCTGGAGAACACCAGGCCGTCCAGCAGCTTGTCTGCGGCCAAGCCCAGCACGCTGGGGCAGTTGGTGTCCAGCACCAAGCCGTCTGCCCGGGCGCCCACCTGCAAACCCCAACAAGCCTGGTGAGCGGCCGTCGCACCACCGGCCAGGGCACGGCTGAACAGGCGCTGCGCGGTAGACGGCTGGCCGGCCGCTGGCGCCGCCGCCACGTTGCGTAGGCGCAGCAGCAGGCGCTGGCCGTAGTCCAGCCAGCGCAGTTCTTCGCACCAATCCCGGGTGACATGGCTGTCTGAGCCGATGGCCAGCGGCACACCGGCCGCCAGCCAGCCACGCAAGTCACACAAGCCATCCCCCAGGTTGGCCTCGGTGCTGGGGCAGATCACCACGCCGGCGCCGCTGCGTGCCACGGCCTCAATTTCGGCCGGCTGGCTATGGGTGGCATGCACCAGTTGCCAGCGGGCATCGAGCAAGCCTTGCTGCGCCAGCCAGGTGATGGGGCGGGCGCCGGTGGCGTGCAGGCAGTCGTCCACCTCGGCGGTTTGCTCGGCCACGTGGATGTGGATGGGGCCGTCAAAGCCGGCGGCGGCGTCGCGCAGTGTGTGGATGGCCTCAGGGGCCGCAGCGCGCAGCGAATGGACCACCAGGCCGGCATCCAGCAGTGGCCGGCCGCTGGCCTGGATGGTGCGGGCAGCGGCCAGCACGCTGGCCGGTGTGCTGGCAAAGCGGCGCTGGTCATCACGCAGCGTGGGCTGCGCAAAGCCGGCACGCTGGTATAGCGCGGGCATCAGCGTCAGGCCCAGGCCGGCGTCGGTGGCGGCGTCCGCCAGGGCCCAGCCCAGTGCCAACGGGTCAGGGTAGGGCTGGCCATCGGGCTGGTGCTGCAGGTAGTGGAACTCACACACCTGGGTGTAACCACCGTGCAGCAGCTCCAGGTAGAGCCGGGCGGCGATGGCGCGCAACTGTGCTGGTGTGATGCGCAGCGCCACCCGGTACATGCAGTCACGCCAGGACCAGAAATCATCGGCGGCGCCGTTGCGCTGCTCAGCCAGGCCGGCAAAAGCGCGCTGGAAGGCATGGCTGTGGGCGTTGACGAGGCCGGGCAGCAATGGGCCGGGCAAGACGCTGGCGCCGCTGGGTGGCTGCTGCACGCCGGCTTGCACATCAGCCCAGCGGCCATCGGCGCCGATGCGCAGCAGCACATTGGCCTGCCAGCCAGCGGGCAGCCAGGCCTGGACCGCCCACAGCAGGGCGGGCTGTGGGCTCATGGCCTGGCCTCAGGCTGCCAGGCCAGCATGGCTTGCAGCAGGCGCAGCAGCACGGGTGCGAGCTTGGCCTGGCGCGCCGGGTCCAGCTGCCAGGGCGGCGCGTCAGCCATGTAGGTGGACCAGCATTTCTCCAGCTGCACCGCGTGCACGCCGTCGTCTGGCCGGCCGTAGTGGCGGGTGATGTAGCCGCCCTTGAAGCGGCCATCTGTCACATGGCTGAAGTGGGTTTGCCCGGCCAGCACCGCCATCAAGGCGCTGCGCAGCGACGGTGCACAACTGCTGCCATTGGCGGTGCCCATGTTCAGGTCGGGCAGTTGGCCGTCAAACAGCCACGGCAGTTGCGACTGGATGCTGTGCCCGTCCCACAGCAAGGCGTGGCCGTGTAGGGCCTTGAGCCGCGCCAGCTCGGCCGCCAGGGCGCTGTGGTAGGGCTGCCAATACGTTGCGCGGCGCTGCAGCACTTGCGCGTCGCCGGGTGCACAGCCCTCGCGGTACAGCGCATCGCCGCTAAAAAACCGGGTCGGGCACAGCTCGGTGTTGTTGACACCGGGGTACATGGGCGCGTTCTCGGGTGGGCGGTTCAGGTCAATCAGATAGCGGGAATGGCGCGGCACCAGCAGGCTTGCGCCCAGGCTGCGGGCAAAGTCGTAGACCGTGGCCAGGTGCCAGTCGGTGTCTTCCAGCGCCAGGGCGCGGCCCACCAGCAAGGGCTGCAAATGCGCCGGGATGACCGTGCCCACATGCGGCAGGCTGACCAGCAGCGGTGTGCAGCCTTGGTGCAGGCTGTAGGCCGCATGTTCGGTGGGCTGGTCGGCGACGGTTGTGGCCGCTGCGCTCATGCGATGTGCTCCTGCCCGCCCTGGATCACCCGGGCGCTGGGGTGTTGGCCCAGCCAGTAGGCCAGCTCGTTGGGGTGCCCCAGCGGCCACACCACAAAATCAGCGCGCTGGCCGGTTGCCAGCGTGCCACGGTCTTGCAGGCCTAGCGCCCGTGCGCCGTTGACGGTGAAGCCGCGCAGCGCTTCTTCCGGCGTCAGGCGGAACAGAGTGCAGGCCATGTTCATCATCAGCAGCGGTGACAAGCTGGGCGAGGTGCCGGGGTTGTGGTCGGTGGCCAGCGCGATGGGCACGCCGGCCGTGCGCAGTGCGGCCACCGGCGGGGCCTGCGTCTCACGCAAGAAGTAATAGGCGCCAGGCAGCAGCACCGCCACAGTGCCGGCTGCAGCCATGGCCAGCACGCCGGCGGCGCTGAGATGTTCGAGGTGGTCGCAAGACAAGGCGCCAAACTCGGCCGCCAGTTGTGCGCCGCCCTGGTCGCTCAACTGCTCGGCATGCAGTTTGACGGGCAGGCCCAGGGCACGGGCGGCCTCAAACACGCGCCGGGTCTGCGTCGGGCTGAAGGCAATGCGCTCACAAAATGCATCCACTGCGTCCACCAGGCCTTGGGCGTGCAGCGCTGGCAACCAGGCACACACCGCGTCGATGTAAGCATCGGCACGGCCGGCAAACTCAGGCGGCAAGGCGTGGGCCGACAAGCAGGTGGTGCGCACCGTGAGTGGCAGCAAATGCGCCAACAGGCGGGCGATGCGCAGGCAGCGCGCCTCGTGCTCGGCGCTGAGGCCGTAGCCGGATTTGATCTCCAGCGTGGTCACGCCCTGGGCCATCAGCGCCCGTGCCCGGCCTTGCGCGGCGTGGTACAGCTCGCCGTCTGTGGCGGCGCGGGTGGCGGCCACGGTGGATTGGATGCCACCGCCAGCACGCGCAATGTCCTCGTAACTGGCGCCTTGCAGGCGTTGCTCAAATTCAGGTGCACGCTGGCCGCCGTAGACCAGGTGGGTGTGGCAGTCCACCAGGCCAGGCGTGACCAGCGCGCCGTCCAGGTCATGGTCTTCGGTGACGCGGCTGGCCAGATCGGCCGGCAGCGCATGCGCCTCACCCACCCAGGCCAGCTGCTGCCCCTGCACCAGCAGCGCGCCGTCGTCGATCCAGCCCCAGGGCCGGCCGGGGGCCAGCGTGGCCAGGCGGGCGTTGTGGTAGCGGGTCAGCGGGGGCGCGTGCTGGGCGGGTGTCATGGCGGGTGTCATGGCGGGGATTCCAGGCTAAGCCACCAGGCGGGGGCAGGGTGGGCAGTGGGCTGGCCCAACTGCCAGGTTGCGCCGGGGTTGGTGTCTGACCAGGCCAGGGTGTCGGCGCCCAGGTCAAGCGCCTGGCCTGCGACGTACAGCCGCTGCGGGCCGGTGCTGTACAGGCCGCGCCAGCGCAGTGTGCCGGCGGCGGCGGCCGCCAACACGCTGCCCGGGCTGGCGCAGGCCATGCGCAGCCGGCCTGCACTGTGTTGTGCCATCAAGTTGAGGTCTTGCGTCGGCCCGCCAAGCAGGCTGCAGCCGGGTGCGCTGGCGCCGTCAAAGTGCAGCGGGGCATCGCCCGGCCGCAGCTCAATTGGCGCAGCCGGAGGTGTTGCCAGTTGCAGGCGCACCCCGGCACCATGCAACACGGCAAAGGCCCGGGCCACGCCGTCAAAGCGCGAAAACGGCCCATGCTGCGCGATGGTGGCCACACTGACGCGCAGCAGCCATGCGCTGTCGGCTGCGCCCGGCGGCCAGGCCAGCAGGCTGTGGCTGATGCCACCGCCGTTGCGCCAGGGCTGCGGCGCGGTATCGGCCAGCCGGCAGGTGTGCACAGCCCGCACACCACCGTTGCCGGCGCCCGGCAGCACAGCGGTCATGGCTGAAACTCGCCCTGCACCAAATAGCGCGCGCCCGGGTGTACCAGCCGTGCGGCGGTGATGGTGGCGTCGCGGGTGAAGGTGCTGCGGTGGATCACCAGGCAGGCGTCCCCGGGGTGGATGCCCAGCAGTTGGGCGTCACCTGCGCTGGCCGGCACGGCCTCGACCGCGTATTGCGCGCGCCACAGCGCAGTGGTGTCAAACAGCACCTGGGTGGGCGTGGTGCGGGTGAAATCAGCCGCCAGATAGCCGGGTGAGCAGGCCGGGTTCACATAGCGGTCCTCAGACTGCAGCGGCACGCCATCTTCATGGTGCACGATGAGGCTGTGGAACACCATGTCGCCCTTGGCCAGGCCCAACTTGGCAGCCACCGCTGTGCTGGCTTTTTCACGCCGCTGCAAATGCACCACCGCATGGTGCTGGTGGCCGCGGGCCTCGATCTCCTCATGCAGATCACGGATGGTCAGGCTGGACGAGACCCGGTGCAGCCGCGCTGCAAACGTGCCCACACCCTGGGTGCGCTCGACCAGGCCGTCCGCTTGCAATTCACGCAGCGCGCGATTGACTGTCATGCGGCTGACACCGAATTGCGCCACCAGCGCTGCCTCGGACGGCATCAGCGCACCGGCCGCCCACTGGCCGCTGGCCAACGCCGACTTGAGGTACAGCTTGACCCGGGCATACGGCGCCAGTGCATCAGGCGCAGGCTTCTGGCGTGGCTGGGGGCGGGCGGACGGCTGCGGGGAAACCATGCCAAGATGCTACTTGCCTGCACTTGTCTAGACAAGTAGGATTCACGCCACCGGCGCACTTTGCCGTTGCAGCAAAGGGTTTGTCATGACCGACTTGTCCAGCATCCACCAGGCCGAACTTGCGGCGACCCTGGCGGTAACCCCAGCCGCACCGGCCAGCGCCCAGCCCCACCCGGTGCGTGCACCACGCGGCAGCACCCTCAGCTGCGCCAACTGGCAGATTGAAGCGGCCTACCGCATGCTGCAAAACAACCTGGACCCGGAGGTGGCCGAGAACCCGGACGCGCTGGTGGTTTACGGCGGCATCGGCAAGGCCGCTCGCAACTGGGATTGTTATGAGGCCATCCTGGCCTGCCTGCGCCGGCTGCGTGAGGATGAAACCCTGCTGGTGCAATCGGGCAAGCCGGTGGGCGTGTTCCGTACGCATGTTGATGCACCGCGCGTGCTGATCGCCAACTCCAACCTGGTGCCCAAATGGGCCACCTGGGAGCACTTTGCCGAGCTGGACCGGAAGGGCTTGATGATGTACGGCCAGATGACCGCCGGCAGCTGGATCTACATCGGCAGCCAGGGCATCGTGCAGGGCACGTACGAGACCTTTGTCGAGGCGGGACGGCAACACTACGGCGGTGATGGCCCGAGCGCCGGGCCGCCCCAAGCCGGGCCGCATCCCCTTGGGGGATCGGTCGCCGTACCCGGCGACCGAGGGGCCGAATGGACTGGCCGCTGGATTGTCACCGCCGGGCTGGGCGGCATGGGCGGTGCGCAGCCACTGGCCGCCACCTTTGCAGGCGCGTGTTCACTCAACATCGAATGCCAGCAAAGTCGCATCGACTTCCGGTTGCGCTCGCGCTATCTGGACGAGCAGGCCACCGATCTGGACGACGCGCTGGCCCGCATCGCCCGCTACACCGCAGAGAAGAAAGCCATGTCCATCGGCCTGCTGGGCAACGCGGCCGAGTTGCTGCCCGAGCTGGCGCGGCGCGCCCGTTTGCCCAAAAACGCGGGCCACATCCGCCCCGACCTGGTGACTGACCAGACCAGTGCCCACGATCTGGTCAACGGTTACCTGCCGGCCGGCTGGAGCGTGCAGGCCTGGCGTGCCGCCCAGGCCGACCCCGGCCAGCACGCCGCACTGCGCCAGGCTGCCGCGCAAAGCTGCGCCGTGCATGTGCAGGCCATGCTCGATTTCCAGGCTCTGGGTGTGCCCACGGTGGACTACGGCAACAACATCCGCCAGGTGGCTTTTGATGCGGGCGTGAAGAACGCGTTTGATGTCCCCGGTTTTGTGCCGGCCTACATCCGGCCGCTGTTTTGCCGGGGTGTGGGGCCGTTCCGCTGGGTGGCCTTGTCGGGTGACCCGGAGGACATCCGCAA
>JANPOW010000199.1:0-3391 GCA_031428185.1 Betaproteobacteria bacterium
CCGCCGCGGCAGGGCTGGCCGCCGGGGCGGCGGCGGCTGGCCGTTCCACCGCCTCCACCCGGGCGCCGGTGTAAACCGCCACACCCTTTTTCTGGCACCAATCCTTGATCATGCCGCCGGCGGTGGGGCCCATCATGCGCGGCACCATGCGGTCGCCCATCTCGACCACGCTCAACTTGACGCCACGCGTCGCCAGCGCCTCCATGATGATGCAGCCGATGAAGCCGGCGCCCATCTGCAGCACCCGCGCGCCGGGTGTTGCCAGCGCCATGATGGCGCGCGCGTCGGCCAGGGTCCAGCAGGTGTGCACCCCCGGCCCCTGGATGCCGGGAATCGGCGGTGTGGCGGGGCTTGAGCCGGTGGCGATCAGCAATGTGTCGAAGGACACAATGCTGCCCTCGGACAAGGTGATGGTGCGGCGCGCCACGTCCACCGCCGTGCAACGGGCGTGTTTGAGGTCGATGCGCAGCGCGGCAAAGTGGCCAGCGCTGTGGCGCAGGTGTGTGCCCTCTTCGCCCACGTTGCCGATCAGCAGGTAGGGGATGGCCATGCGCGAGTACGGCGCCTCGGGCTCATCACCAATCACCACGATCTGGTCATACGGCGCGTTTTTGCGGATGGTTTCGGCGGCGATCACGCCGGCCGGGCCGGCGCCCAGGATCACATGCTTCATGGCATCAACTTTCGGTGTTTGTTGACCGGGGATCAGACACGGGGTGTAGAAACGACAAGGCGGTCCGAAAACCGCCTTGTCTTGCGCCCTGGCCGGGACGGGTTACAGCCCCAGCCTGGCCCGCGTCTCGGGCTTCAGCCGGCCACCGGTATCCCAACCGCGGATGTCGTAGTACTTGGGCAGCATCTCGGGCAGCTTGCTGACCAGGCCTTTGGCCGGGCCGGTCTTGACAGGCTCGTTCAGCAGCCGTGGTGGCAGGGTGTCGTCTTTCTCGGTGAAGCCGGCGCGGTTGTTGAAATCCCGCTCCAGGTTCCAGATGCGCTCGCCAATCAGGCTCAGGTTCTCCAGCGTGAACTCGTCACCACACGCCGCCGCCACCTGCGGCTGCACATCGGCCAGGCCCCAGGCAAAGCTGGTGAAGATGCAGATGCCGGCGGAGTCAAACGCAGCGGTGGCGTCTTGAAACGCCATCACCAGCTCGGGTTTGCCATCGGCGGTGAGCGGGTCGGTCTTGACCGGGATGCCAAGCACCTCAGATGCCACGGTATAGCCCCGCAAATGGCAGGCGCCACGGTTGCTGGTGGCGTAGGCCAGGCCCATGCCCTGGATGCCACGGCCGTCGTAGGCCGGGAACTCCTGGCCCTTGACACTCATGCTCAGGTCGGGGTGGCCGTACTTGGCGGTCAGGCGCTTGCTGCCTTGCGCAATCTCCTTGCCAAAGCCCTGGCCGTTGGCGGTCAGGTCAGCCAGCTCACACAGCGCCTTGGCCGAGCCAAACGGGGCTTCGATGCCCAGCATGTCTTTGGTGATGACGCCCATTTCATACAGCTCCATCACCGCGCCGATGGTGGCGCCAAAGGTGATGGGGTCCATGCCCTGCTCATTGCAGATGGTGTTGGCGTATTGCAGCGCCTCCAGGTCATCCACGCCGTTGGCAGCACCCAGGGCCCAGGCGGCTTCGTACTCCAGGCCGCCGGTGGCCCCCCAGTACTGCGGCTTGTTGACCACGCTGAAGTGCGTGGGGTCGATCTTGGAGATTCGGCCGCAGGCAATCGTGCAACCAAAACAAGCCTGGTTGGTGATGAGCTGCTTTTTGCCGTCGCCGGCACGCGGCGTGGCCATGGCCTCGGCGCCGATGTCCTTGGCGCCTTCAAACTGGCTGTCGCGGTGGTTGCGGGTGGGCAGCGCGCCGATCTCGTTGATGACGTTCATCAGCACCTGGGTGCCGTAGGTGGGCAGGCCCTGGCCTGTCACTGCGTTGTCGGCCAGGATCTTTTTCTTCTCGAACGTGACCCGCATGAACTCCTTCGGGTTGGCGATGTTGCCCACGCCGATGGTGCCGCGCACCGCGATGGCCTTCAAGTTTTTGCTGCCCATCACCGCGCCCACGCCCGAGCGGCCGGCGGCGCGGTGCAGGTCATTGACCACGGCCGCGTACAGCACCTGGTTCTCGCCGGCCAGGCCGATGCTGCTGACACGCAGTTGCGGGTCTTGGTGGGCTTTTTTCAGCATCTCCTCGGTCTGCCAGACGCTTTTGCCCCACAGGTGGGCGGCGTCCTTCAGTTCGGCCACACCGTCGGTGATGGACAGGTAGACCGGCTTGGCCGATTTGCCCTCAAAGATCACCATGTCCCAGCCCGCCATCTTCAGCTCAGCGCCCCAGTAACCACCCGAGTTGCTGCAGGCGATGGCGCCAGTGAGCGGGCCTTTGGTCACCACGGTGTAGCGGCCGCCGGTGGAGGCCATGGTGCCGGTGAGCGGGCCGGTGGCCCAGATGATTTTGTTGTCGATCGACAGCGGGTCAACTTTGGCGTCGATTTCTTCGACCAGATATTTGGTGGCCAAACCGCGTGAGCCCAGATATTGCCGAGCCCAGCGCATGTTGAGCGGCTCGGACACCACGGTGCCGGCGCTGAGGTTGACGCGAAGGATTTTTCCTGCCCAGGACATGTGTGTTCTCCTGTTTCCGAATTGAGTTAGGCGCCGGGCTGCGCGTTTTGTTGATTACCCAATTTGTCCGCCCAAGCCGCCATCTTGTCCATGCCGGTCCAGTTGGCGTCGATGTAGGTGATGGCACCGGTGGGGCAGGCTTCGGCGCAGGCCGGTTCACCGCCGCACAGATCGCACTTTTGCACCTTGCCGGTTTCTTGCACGTAGTTGACGGTGCCAAACGGGCAGGCAATGGTGCAGACCTTGCAGCCGACGCAGGTGGATTCATTCACCACCTTGGCGCCGGTGGCCGTGTCCACCGTGATGGCCTCCACCGGGCAGGCATGCAGGCACCAGGCTTCGTCGCACTGGGTACAGGTGTAGGGCACTTTGCGGCCGGTGTGGTGGAAGTCGAACACCTTGATGCGCGACTTGGCCGGTGCGTACACGCCGTAGTTCTCAAACGAGCAAGCCATCTCGCATTGCAGGCAACCGGTGCATTTCTCCGGGTTGATGTGCAGGCTTTTCTGCATGGCGTTCTTCTCCGCGAAGTCTTGAGGGGGTTGAAGAGCCGTCCACGCAGCCCGCGCAGACTGAAGGCTTATGCAATTCTCGACACAGCCCCTGCGCACGAAACCCTAGGCCAAACCCTAGGAGCCTGTCGGGCTTGGGGAACGTCGGCTGCGAAACGGCCTCAGCGGTCCATTTTTTACCGGCTTTTTGTCCCATAGTTGAACTATGGGCCTGCAAATCCGGCAAAAACTGTCCTCGCTGGGGCCGTTTCTCGCT
>JANPOW010000200.1:0-4103 GCA_031428185.1 Betaproteobacteria bacterium
CGTGGCAATGAACACCGGCACCGCCTGGAACGAGGTGCTCTTGACCTGCGAGCCGGCGTTGGTGAGTTCGACCACGCCGATGGTGAAGGCCAGCGACGAGTCTTTGAGCAAGGCCACGATGTTGTTGACCAGCGGCGGCAAGGCGATCTTGAAGGCCTGCGGAAACGTGATGTCGATGAAGGTGTGCCGCCGCGACAGGCCCAGCGATTTGGCGGCCTCGATCTGGCCTATGGGCACCGCCAGCAGGCCGGCGCGGATGGCCTCGGCGTTGTAGGCGCCCACATTGAGCGCCAACGCCACGCAGGCGGCTGTGAACTCGCTGAA
Organism: Betaproteobacteria bacterium; assembly: GCA_031428185.1. Taxonomy (GTDB): domain Bacteria; phylum Pseudomonadota; class Gammaproteobacteria; order Burkholderiales; family Burkholderiaceae_C; genus Pseudaquabacterium. The sequence continues at coordinate 325 of JANPOW010000200.1, forward strand.
GCGCAGCAGCGGGCTGATCTCGGGCAGTGCAAAGTAGACAAACAACACCTGCACCAGCAGCGGAGTGCCACGCATCACCCAGACGTAAAAACTGGCCAGCCAGCGCAGCGGCGCCACGCGCGAGACCTTGCCCAGCGCACCCAGCACACCCAGCACCACGCCGATGACACCGGCCACGACCGTGAGTTGCACGGTGACACGGGTGCCATCAGCAAACAGTTGGGCGTTGTTGCCGATGGGATCAGGCGCCAGCGCCAGCGGGATGGGGATCAGCCACAGGATCAGCAGCAACACGGCAGACGCGGCCAGCATGGTGGCGCTGCTGCGCTGCTGGCGTGACCAGCCGGCGGGCCAGATCGAGAGCACACGGTCCAAGGTGGTCTTTCAGACGGGGAGTAAACAGACAACGCGGCCTGCCAGCCTGCAGCCAGGCGCGGACCGCCCGCCCGGCTGTTGGCGCATCACTTGCAGCGGATGTCTTCGTTGAACCACTTCTTGGAGATCGCGCCGTAGCTGCCGTCGGCCATCACTGCGGCCAGCGCCCTGTTGTAGTCGGCGGCCAGCCCGGTATTGCCCTTGGCCACGGCCGACGCGATGCGCTCGATGAACAGGAAGTCACCCATCTTCATGCCCGCACCGGGGTTGGCCGTGAGCGAGTTGAGGGCCACAAAACGGTCGGTCACCCAGGCATCGACCCGGCCGCTGACGAGTGCTGCACGGGCGTCGGTGTCCTGCGGAAAGTTCTTGACCTCTTTGACGGCCGAGACCTTCTTGACGTTTTCAAGATAGGTGGTGCCGGTCTGCACCGAGATGACCTTGCCGGCCAGATCAGCGGCGGTCTTGATCGCGCCATCCTTGGCGATGATGACGCCGCCCGAGCAGTAGTGCGGCTCAGTGAAGGTGACGGCCTTGGCGCGCTCGTCGGTGATGCCGTGGGAGGCGATCACCATGTCCCAGCGGTCTTGCCGCAGGCCGGTGAGCAAGGCGTCAAACGACAGCGCTTTCCACTCCACCTTCAAGCCCATCTTGGCGGCAACAGCCTCGGCCACCTCCACCTCAAAGCCGCTCAGCTTGGCGCCCTGGAAGTAGTTGAAGGGCGCAAATTGGCCCTCGGTGGCGATGATGATCTTGCCGTCTTTCTTGATGTCGTCGATGCTGCGCGCGCCAGCGCTGGGCGCCAGCAGCAGCAGTGCGGCAGTCAGCAAGACGCTCTTTTTCAACAGGGACAGCAGCTTCATGGCAGGGTGGCCTTTCGCAGGAATTCAGCAGTCATTTCAGGGCAAAAACGGTGAGGGTTGAGCGGGCCCGGCTTGATGCAAGGCGCTGGCAATATTCATTCTAAATTTGGCCCGCCGCGTGGCGCCACGCAGGCCAACCCTCAGGCGGGGCCAAAAAAATAGCGCTTCAAGCCGGCCAGGATCATCTCCACCGCCACCGCGGTGAGCACCAGGCCCATCAGCTTTTCAAGCGCCGAAACCATCGACGCGCCCAACCACTGGCGGATGCGGCCGGCCGCCAACAACACGCTGCCGGAGACCATCATGGCGAGTGTGAGCGCACCCACCCAGGTCCACAGCCGCTCGGGCTGGCGTGAGGCCAGCAGCAGCACCGTGGCCATGGCCGACGGCCCGGCCAGCAAGGGCACGGCCAGTGGAAAGATGAAGGGCTCACGGCCGCCGTCATGGGCATAACCTTCAGCGCCGCCGGCAAAAATCATGCGGATGGCGATGATCAGCAGGATGACACCGCCGGCCACCTCCAACGAGCGCTCAGACAAGCGCATCAGCGACAAAAAACCCTGCCCGCCCAGCATGAAGGCCAGCAACACGGTGAAGGCAATTGCCACCTCGCGCAGCGCCACCCGGCGCCGGCGCGGCGCCGGCACAGCCTGCAGCACCGAGACAAAGATGGGCAGGCTGCCAAACGGATCAAGCACCAGCAACAGCAGCACAACGGCAGAGAGAAAGCTGTGGTCCATCGGCGCGCATTGTGGCGCCGGGCCTGGGCCTGATCCGGCATGCAAGCGGCCCGGGCGGCCCAGGCAGCGCCGGCCACCGTTGGCGCGCCCGCCGGCATCGTCAAACGCAGCGTTGGCAAGGTCACGCTGGAGCGTGCCGGCCAGACCATCGTGGTGCAGCCCGGGCAGGTGCTGCAGGTGGGCGACACACAGCGTACCGGGCCGGCCAGTGCCGCTGGCATCACGCTGCGCGACGACACGCTGCTGACCACCGGCCCCGACAGCCAGTTGCAAATCACCAGCGTTGCGTTTGATGCGCTGACGCAGGACGGCAACCTGCTGGCGTCGCTGTGGCGCGGCACGCTGGCCGTGGTGACCGGGTTGATCAGCAAGCGCACACCCGACAACATCAAGGTGCAGGCACGCACGGTGGTGCTGGGCGCACGCGGCACCGAGTTCGTCGTGGACAGCAGCGGGCCGGCACCATGACACACCACAGCCAAGTGCCTGTGCTGCGCGGTGCTGTGCGCGGCATGGCGGGTTGGGCCGCACGGCGCGCGGCGGGGTTGGGCCTGGCTGCTGCCGCAATGCTGAGTGGCTGCAGCACGGTCAGTGACCGGGGGATCCTGCTGCCCCAGGCCGATGGCAGGCCCAGCGTGGTAGACCTGGTTGCCGGCAGCCAGCGTCTGCGCCTGGACACGCCCTATGCCAGCGCCGAGTTGCAGGGCAGCAGCTTGAACGCGGTGCAGTCCAGCGCCGACGCCGTGAAGCAGCGCTACGGCGGCTTGCTGGACCAGCAGCCCGCAGCGCCACGCAGTTTTGTGCTGCCGTTTGAGGCCAATGGCAACCGCCTCGGGCCAGGCGCCGATGCGCTACTGGCCGACATGCGCGCCGCGCTGGCCGCCATGCCAGCGGCTGAGGTGATCGTCACCGGCCACACCGACCGGGTGTGCAGTGTGGAGGCCAACGACCAGCTGTCGCTGGCACGGGCCGAGCGTGTGCGTGAGCTGCTGGTCGCCGCCAAGTGCAGCGGGCCCTGATCAGCGTGGTCGGGCGTGGTGAGCGTGCCCCGCTGGTGCCCACCGAAGACGATGTGGCCGAGGCACGCAATCGCCGTGTCGACATCAAGATTGGCTGAGCGCTGGCAGGCCTGGCGCAGTCGCGCGGCGGGGCGCGCCGGGGGCGCTGTCCGACAACCTTGGCCGGCCTGGTTGGGCTGGCTGGCCTTGATCACCCTGTTGGCTCAGGCGCTGGGCGGGCTGGATTTGAGTGCCCTGCGGGCGAGCGACCGCTGGTTGGCGGACGTGCGGCTGCGCCTGCTGGCGCCGCAGCAGCCCGACAGCACGGTGGTGATCGTCGATATCGACGAACGCTCGGTGGCGGCACACGGCCGCTGGCCTTGGCGGCGCAGCTTGCTGGCCGAGTTGCTTGCCCAAACCACCGGGCCAGGCGGCGCCCGCCTGGTGGGGCTGGGCTTGCTGATGGCCGAGCCCGACAACAGCGCCGGCCTGGGCGCGGTGGACAGCCTGAGCCGGCTGGCCGCCGCTGACCACGACGCCAACCTGCAGCAAGCCTTGGCAGCACTGCGCCAGCAGCTGGACGACGAGGGCCGGCTGGTGGCGGTGCTGCAGCGCTATCCGGTGGTGCTGGGCTTTCACCTGTCCAACAAGCCCGGCGCGGCACGCATCGGCCAACTGCCCGCGCCCTGGCTGCCGGCCAGCCTGCTGGGCGCGCAGGCCGCGCCACTGCCGCACTGGTCTGGCCACGGTGGCAACCTGGCCCACTTGCAGGCCGCCGCCAGCCTGGGCGGCGGCCATCTCAA
>JANPOW010000201.1:0-1991 GCA_031428185.1 Betaproteobacteria bacterium
CACGGTCGGGCGCTATGCCAGGTTCTTTCTGCGGGAACTGAGCGACGTCTACGGCTGGACGGGTTAGACGCCAAACGCGCGCCCGCGGACCGTGGCGCGCCCGGCGCTGCCATGCAAACGGGCCCGACCCGGCTTCTAGAATGCCCGGTCGAACAAGGACTTTCCCGATGAGCATCAAGAGCGACAAGTGGATCCGCCGCATGGCCGAGCAGACCGGCATGATTGAGCCGTTTGAGCCCGGCCAGGTGCGCCACGCGGCCGACGGGCAGAAGATCGTCAGCTACGGCACCAGCAGCTACGGCTACGACGTGCGCTGCGCACGCGAGTTCAAGGTCTTCACCAACGTGTACTCCACCGTGGTGGACCCGAAGAACTTTGATGAACGCAGCTTTGTGGACATCGAGGCCGACATCTGCACCATCCCGCCCAACAGTTTTGCGCTGGCGCGCACGGTGGAATATTTCCGCATCCCACGCAACGTGCTGACCATCTGCCTGGGCAAATCCACCTACGCGCGCTGCGGCATCATCGTCAACGTGACGCCGTTCGAGCCCGAGTGGGAGGGTTTTGTGACGCTGGAGTTCAGCAACACCACGCCGCTGCCGGCGCGCATCTACGCCGGTGAGGGCTGCGCCCAGGTGTTGTTCTTCGAGAGTGATGAGGTCTGCGAGACCAGCTACAAAGACCGGGGTGGCAAGTACCAGGGCCAGCGCGGTGTGACGCTGCCGAAAGCCTGAAACACAGCCTGAAACGCAGCCCGAAACGCAGCCTGAAGCGCAGCCTGAAGCGCAGCCTGAAGCGCAGCCCGAAACCCGGCTTGACAGCTGCCTGAACAAACCCACCGGAGACGACCATGAAATGGGAAGGCGACCGCCAGAGCGACAACGTGGAAGACCGGCGTGATGGTGGAGGCGGCGGTGGCGGCGGCGGTGGCCTGCGGATTGGTGGGCGCGGCATCGGCCTGGGTTCGGTGGCCATCGCGTTGGTGGCGGGCTGGGTGTTTGGCATCAACCCGCTCACCGTGCTGGGCCTGCTGGACGGCAGTGGTGGTGGCCCCGCGCCGCAAGCGCAGACGGCACCCGGCCCGGCTGCCAAGCCACCGGCGCAAGACCGCCAGGCCGCGTTTGTGTCCACCGTGCTGGCCGACACCGAGGACGTGTGGCGTGAGCAGTTCAAGGCCGTGGGCAAGGCCTACCAAGACCCCAAGCTTGTTTTGTTCCGCGGCACCACGCCCACCGCCTGCGGCCGGGGTGAATCGGCGATGGGCCCGTTTTATTGCCCAGGTGATTTGAAGGTCTACATCGACCTGGCGTTTTACGACACGCTGCGCAGCAAGCTGGGCGCGCCGGGTGACTTTGCCCAGGCCTATGTGGTGGCGCATGAGGTGGGCCACCATGTGCAAAACCTGCTGGGCATTTCGGCCAAGGTGGACGCCCAGCGCGGCAAGCTGTCCGAGGCCAAGATGAATGCGCTGTCGGTGCGCGTGGAGTTGCAGGCGGATTGCCTGGCCGGTGTGTGGGCCTTCCAGGGCAACCGGCTCAAGCAGATGCTGGAGCAGGGTGATGTGGAAGAGGCGCTGAACGCCGCGTCGCAAATTGGTGACGACAAGCTGCAGCAGCAATCCCAGGGCACGGTGCGGCCCGAGAGCTTTACCCACGGCAGCAGCGCGCAGCGCGTGAGCTGGTTCAAGCGCGGCATGACGGCCGGCCGCATGGCCGACTGCAATACCTTCGATACCAAGCCGCTCTAGGAGCCTGTCGGGCTTGGGGAACGTCGGCTGCGAAACGACCTCAGCGGTCCATTTTTTACCGGCTTTTTGTCCCATAGTTGAACTATGGGCCTGCAAATCCGGCAAAAACTGTCCTCGCTGGGGCCGTTTCTCGCTATCGACGCCCCAAGTCCGACAGGCTCCTAGCCACGCGCTGGGTTGGCAAGCCAGCGGCCCCATCAGCCGCCAGGTCAGCCACCACGTTAGCCGCTACGTCAACCGC
>JANPOW010000202.1:0-10598 GCA_031428185.1 Betaproteobacteria bacterium
GCGATTGGAAAGGACTCGAAGGAGTCGATCGTCGTCGGCACTCAACTGAACTGGCTTGGCAACTCGCATGGCATCGACCTCCAGGATAGCTGGAGATCACCTTGCAATATACGTGCCGTTATTTATGGTTCACCACACTAGGAGCCTGTCGGGCTTGGGGAACGTCGGCTGCGAAACGGCCTCAGCGGTCCATTTTCTACCGGCTTTTTGTCCCATAGTTGAACTATGGGCCTTCAAATCCGGCAAAAACTGTCCTCGCTGGGGCCGTTTCTCGCTATCGACGCCCCAAGTCCGACAGGCTCCTAGAGATTGAGGTCGTGCAGCAGGCGCAGCGTGGGCTCGATGCCCATGTTGAGCAAGGCGGCGATGGCGTCCACATCCTCAGGCAGGGCCGGGTTGTCCCAGCCCAGCGCGCTGTGGCGGGCCAGCCGGATGGCCAGGTGCACATTGCGCACCTGCGGCAGGTGGCTGGCGTGGTCGTCGGTGATCTGCACCAGCATGTGCGGCAGCCGCCAGGCTTTCATCAGCGCCTGCTGCAACTCGCCCAGCTCCACATGCAGCACCGCGCGCTGGGCGTCGGCCGAGCGCAGGTCGGGGCAGGCAAGCTGGCGCTGTTGGATGGCCAGTGCCAGCGCGGGTGCGTGTACCCACAGCAGCATCTCGGCAAAGTCATGCAGCAGGGCGGCCTCGTGCAGCAAGGCGGCGTCGTGGTCATGCCGGTGCACCGCAAAGCCCAGCGCAAAACGGGCGGCACGGTGCGCACGTTGCAACACCCGGCGCAGGCCCAGCAGCGCGTCGGGCATGCCGGCCAGGCGCTGCTCCACCGTGGGCTGGGCACAGAAATCCCGGAAAAACGGTGTGATGCCCAGCATCACCAGCGCCTCGGTGGCGGTTTCGGGGTCGCTCTGGTCACGGTGGCGGCGCAGCGCAACCACATGGCGCAGCAGCTTGAGCGTCATCAGCGGGTCCACCACCATGGTGTCGGCCAGCAGGTGGGCGTCCACCGCGTCCTCGATGGCACGCAACTCGTCCAGCGTCTCATCGGTGGCGGCCAGCACCGGGATTTCACGCCCGTCCAAGGCCGCCACCCAGCCGGCCACATCGGCGTGTGGGCGGGTGATGAAGGGGCTGTCCGCCGTCAGCAGTGGGCTGTGGGCGGCGGCGGATGGGGTCTTGTCTGGCCAGTTCATGGCGCACCTGTAGCGGCTGTCGTCACAGGCTTATCGGCCGCTGGCGTGGCGGCTTGAGGGTGTGTTGACAGGGCGATGACAGCACGTTGATGGCGCGTTGATGGCGCGGCCGGCCATGCTGCCGGCCCCGCGTGGGGCTGTGCCCCCGCCTACAGCCGGGTCACCCCGGGCAGGCGGCCGACCAGTTGGCCGTCGAGATACAACGCACCTTCAGGCGCGCCGGCCTCGGCATAAAACTCCAACACCTGCGGTCGCATGGCCTGGCGTTGGTGGCCGCGCTGGGCCAATTGGCGTGCCAGCCGGGCCAGCAGGCGGCTGGCATGGCGCAAGCCGCTGGCGCTGAGGCGGCGCAGTGCGCTGCCAGGTGGTGGGGCAAATGACGGGGCGGCGAGCGTGGCTTGCAAGCCTGCATGGTGCTTGGACATGGTGATCTCCAGGGGCATGCCGGGTCCCGTCAGGGGGCTGCGGCTGCCGGATGGGTGCAGGGGCTCAGGGCAATGGGTGTCGTTCGTATTGCAGTTCGCGGCGCAGCGCACTGCCGGCGCGTTGGCGCTCGGCACGGTTGCTGCGGCGGTGCGTGCCGGCGTGGCGCTGCAGGCCTGCAGCCACCAGCGGATTGCGGGGCTTCTGGGGGATGAGGGTGATCTTCATGTCGGGCTCCTTGCACGGCTGGCGTGCGCTGTTGGACGGGGACTGCGGACCAGGGCTGAAAAATACGGGCCGGACCTGCAACAACAGGCCGCAAAAAGCACCACGGCCCGGATCGCTGCTGCGTGCCGGGCCGTGCTGGGGAGAGGGCGGTTCAGGGGGAACCGGCTCAACCCACCGTAGGGCCCGGCGGGGCGCCCGGCATTTGCGTGACCGGACTGCGGTGGCTCACTGCGCCTTGCCCGGACAACCCGGAGAACCCGGACACATCGGCCAGCCGCCGCAGCAGGGCGGTGGTCAGCGTGGGGCGCGGGTTGGCAAATGGCATGGCAGGGTGGCGCTCAAAAAAAGGGGTGGATGGGCCAGTCGCCTGCAGCGCCGGGCTGGTGCTGGAGACTTGCGCTGATGATAAACAACAATTTATCTTGCGCAAGTGTTTTGCGCACGGTTTGCGCAAGATTCGGGTTTGTCCTGAGGCAGTGCCAGTGCGGCAGCCAGCGCCACCGCGGCAGCCGGCGCTGCCCGTGCCGGCTGCCGCGGCCGGGCCGGACTGCCGATGACCACTCACGCTGCCGGCTTACCGCTTGGGCTTGAGCGGTGCCACACCGGCCTGGCTGCGGGCAAACAGCGCCAGGTCATCGGCGCTGGCTGGCAGTGGTGCGGCGGCGGGCCGGGGCAGGGCGGCTGCGGCGCGTGCTGCGGGTTTGGCTGCGGCAGCGGGCGGCAGGGTTCGGGCGGCGTCGGCCTGGGGTGTCAGCACCTCGCCCAGCAAATCCAGCAGCCGGGTGCGGGCGCGTTGCGGGTGGCGCCGGTAGTAGGTCAGCACCAGGCCGACGATGAATCGCTCATCGTCGTCCAGCGGCTGGCTGGGCGCGGGGGCCGGCGCATCTGCGGTGTGGCCGGTCGCGGCGTCGGTGCTGGCAAGTGCTGCAAGCTGGCTGCCCGGCCGGCCGGCCGCCGCCGCGCCCGTTGCGTTGGCGCCGTGTGGCAAATCCATCCAGCCGACAGGTTTGCGGCACAACTGCTCAAACTGGCGCGCCAGGCGCTCGCCGATCTGGCGTGAGCGGCCTTTGATCTGGCTCCAGTAACTGGGCTGGATCTGCAGCCGCTCGGCAAAGCGCCGCTCCAGCCCCCGCAGGGTGGCGGCATCGGGTGATTTGATGGTGGCCTGCACAAATTCATCAAACAGCAGCAGCGCGTTGTCCAACCGCACCCGCGCCACATCAAGCACTGGAGTCATGCCCGGATGATAAACAAGCCTTGCCCTGCTCGGCGTGCAGCGCCCTGGCCAGCGGCTGCGGCGCAGCGCGCAGGCCGGCCAGCAGGGCGTCGATGGCCGGCGCCACTGCGGGCAGCACACTGGCACTGCCATCACCCAGGGTGGCCAGGCGCAGCAGGCCGTCGATCAGGGCCAGCAGCGCAGTGGCGGCGTGGCCCGGTTGCAGGCCTGGCGCCAGGCTGCCCTGGTCGATAGCGGCCTGGAACAGGCGCTGCATGCGCAGGGCGCAGTCGCTCAGCGCACCGTCCTGGCGTTGGGCCAGCGGCGCCAGCTCACCCACAAATTCAGCCCGGTGCAACAGGATGGTGAAGACGCGCAGGGCGCGTGGGTCACGCTGTATCAGCGCAAACGGCTCCAGTGCCAGGGTGCGCAGCACAACCAGTGGGTCTGTGGCCGTGCCGTTGGCGGCAGCGCTTGCCAGCTGCAGCTCGGCGGCGGCCAGGGCTTGCTCCATCGGCAAGTCCACCCGGGCCATCAAGGCCTCGAACAGCGCCAGCTTGTCGGTGAAATGCCAGTAGATGGCGCCCCGGCTCAAGCCGGCGGCCGCAGCGATGTCCTGCAGCGAGCTGCGCAGCAGGCCCCGTGCCAAAAACACCTGCTCAGCGGTGTCCAGCAGCCACTCGCGGGTGGCCAGCGCATCTTGTTTGGTGCGGCGGGCCATCAGCGCGGCCTGGCTGGAGATTGGAAGAGGGTGTCAAACATACATCCTTGATTGTATGTAAACTGCGGCCGCCCTGGGGTTTTCCAGTCCTGGGCAAGATGGGCTGGTGTCTGCCTGAGTTGTTGCCGAGGCGGTTGTCGTGACCGTTGCAGTGACCGTTGCAGTGCTTGTTCGTTGTGCTGGCGTTTTTGCTGGCGCCTCTGCCGGCCCCTGCGCTGCCTGGTTTTCCGCGACGCCCGTGCCTTGTTTGCTGGCCCGCCCTGTTGCCCCAATTTCACGTCCACCTCCATGCCGCCCAACACCACCTTGTCCGCCATGCCACCCCTCCAATCGACAACCCGCCCGCTGGCCCACCGCTTGGCCCCGCAGGCGCTGCTGGCCTGGCCCTTGTTGCTGGTGCTGGCGGCCTGCGGCCAGCCGGCAGGTGACCAGCCCAAGGCCGGCGGCCCACCCGGTGGTGGCATGCCACCGGCCACGGTGGGGGTGGTGACGGTGCAGCCCGGTGAGGTGGCGCTGAGCACCGAGCTGCCCGGCCGGCTGGAGGCCTGGCGCGTGGCGCAGGTGCGGGCCCGGGTGCCGGGCATCGTGGCCAAGCGCTTGTTCACCGAGGGTGCGCTGGTCAAGGCCGGCCAACCGCTGTACCAGCTGGACGCGGCCGCCTACCAGGCCACGCTGGCCAGTGCGCAGGCGGCGCTGGCGCGGTCTGAGGCCGGTGTGGCGCAAGCCCAGGCCCAGGTGCAGCGCAACCAGCCGCTGGCCGAGGCCAAGGCCATCAGCGCGCAAGAGTGGTTGGTGACACAAACCACGCTCAAGCAGGCGCAGGCCGATGCCGCCACCAGCAGCGCCGCGCTGCAAAGCGCCCGCATCAACCTGGGCTACGCCGCCATCACCGCGCCGATCGCCGGCCGCATCGGCCGCGCACTGGTGACTGAGGGCGCTCTGGTGGGCCAGGGTGATGCCACCCAGATGGCCATGATCCAGCAGACCGACCGGCTGTACGTCAACTTCACCCAGCCGGCGGCCGACGCGCTGCGGCTGCGCAGGGCGTTCGACGCCGGGCAGTTGAAGCGCACCGCCGGTGGCAGCGCCGCTGAAGTGCGCATCGTGCTGGACGACGGCAGCGACTACCCGCTGCCCGCCAAACTGCTGTTTACCGACCCCACGGTGGATGCGGCCACCGGCCAGGTCAGCCTGCGCGCCGAGCTGCCCAACCCGCAAGGCCTGCTGCTACCGGGGCTGTTTGTCAAAGTGCGGCTGGTGCAGGCCACCAGCCAGAACGCCATCCGCCTGCCGCAGCAGGCCGTGACCCGCGGCCCGGCCGGTGACAGCGTGCTGGTGGTGGGGGCGGACAACAAACCGGCGCCACGCCCGGTCAAGATTGGCGCCAGCCAAGGCAGTGACTGGGTGGTGTTGAGCGGCCTGGCCGCCGGTGAGCGGGTGATCGTGGACGGGTTTCAGAAGATGATGCCGGGGGCGCCGGTCAACCCGGTGCCGTGGGCCGCGCCGGGCAAGCCTGGTAGTGCGCCAGCGGGTGGGCCACCGGCGGCTGCCGCGTCGGGTGCAGCGCCTGTTGCCGCATCGGCGGCATCAGCGCCTTCCACCGCGCCGGCCACCCCGGCCTCCAGCCGCTGACCGGAGCACACACCGATGATTTCCGGATTTTTCATCGACCGACCGATTTTTGCCTGGGTGATTGCGCTGTTCATCGTGGCCCTGGGCGGTGCGGCCATTACCAGGCTGCCGGTGGCGCAATACCCCACGGTGGCGCCGCCGTCCATCGTCATCACCGCCGTCTACCCCGGTGCCAGCGCCAGCGTGCTGGAGGACAGCGTGCTGTCCGTCATCGAGCAAGAGCTGAACGGCGCGCCGGCCATGATCTACATGGAATCGGTGGCGCAAGCCAACGGCGCCGGCACCATCACCGCCACCTTTGAGGCCGGCACCAACATCGAGCTGGCGCAGGTGGAGATCCAGAACCGCCTGAGCCGCGCCACACCACGCTTGCCCAGCGCGGTGGTGCAGCAGGGTGTGCGCATTGACAAATCCCGCAGCAACTTTTTGCTGTTTGTCTCGCTCACCAGCACCAACCCGGCCGATGACCCGGTGTCACTGGGGGATTACGCGGCGCGCTACGTCCAGCCCGAGCTGCAGCGCATCCCCGGTGTGGGCCAGGCCCAGTTGTTTGGCACCGAGCGCGCGATGCGGGTGTGGCTGGACCCGGCCAAGCTGGTGGCGTTTGGCTTGTCGCCTTCTGACGTGAGCACCGCCATCCGGGCGCAAAACGCGCAGGTGTCGGCCGGCACGCTGGGTGACCAGCCCAGCGCCAACGGCCAGACCATGAGCGCCACCGTGGTGGTCACCGGCCAGTTGGCCAACGCCGCGCAGTTTGGCGCCATCGTGCTGCGCGCCAATGCCGACGGGTCCAGCGTGCGGCTGCGCGATGTGGCCCGGGTCGAGCTGGGCGGCCAGGGCTACGGCAGCTTCTCGCGCCTGAACGGCAAGCCCAGCGCGGGGGTGGGCGTGCAGCTATCGCCCAGCGGCAATGCGCTGGCCACTGCCGATGCGGTCAAAGCCCGCATGCAGCAACTCAAGGCCTATTTCCCGCCGGGCATGGACTACAAAGTGCCCTACGACAGCTCCAAGTTTGTGCGCATCTCCATCAAGCAGGTGGTGGTGACATTGCTGGAGGCGGTGGCCCTGGTGTTTGTGGTGATGCTGGTGTTTTTGCAAAGCCTGCGCTACACGCTGATCCCAACCATCGTGGTGCCGGTGGCGCTGCTGGGCACGTTTGGCATGTTGTTGCTGCTGGGTTATTCGATCAACGTGCTGACACTGTTTGGCATGGTGCTGGCCATCGGCATCCTGGTGGACGACGCCATCGTGGTGGTTGAAAACGTCGAGCGCCTGATGGCCGAGGAGGGCTTGAGCCCACGCGACGCCACCCGCAAGGCCATGGGCCAGATCACCGGTGCGGTGATCGCCATCACCGTGGTGCTGGTCAGCGTATTTGTGCCGATGGCGTTTTTCTCGGGCGCGGTGGGCAGCATCTACCGGCAGTTTTCGCTGTCGATGGTCTCGGCCATCCTGTTCTCGGCCTTTCTGGCGCTCACATTGACCCCCGCGCTGTGCGCCACCTTCTTGAAGCCGGTGCCGGCCCACCACGAGCGCAAAGGCTTTTATGGCCTGTTCAACCGCTTTTTCAAGCGTACCGCCAAAGGTTATGAGGGCACGGTGGCCAAGGTGCTGCCACGCAGCGGGCGCTGGATGCTGGCCTTTGGCGTGGTGGTGGCGCTGGTGGGTTTGATGTACACCAAGCTGCCGTCGTCGTTTTTGCCGAACGAAGACCAGGGCTATCTGATCGTCAATGTGCAGTTGCCCCCCGGCGCCACGCTGGGGCGCACCACTGCGGTGATGCAGCAGGTGGAGGGCTTCTTCATGGGTCAGCCCGAGGTGGACCAGGTGGTGTCGGTGCTGGGCTTCAGCTTCTCGGGCCAGGGCCAGAACTCGGGCCTGGTGTTTGTGCCGCTCAAGGATTGGGACCAGCGCCAGGGCAAGGAGCACTCGGCCCAGGCGCTGGCCGGCCGTGCGTTTGGCGCCATGATGGGCATTCGGGATGCGTTTGTGTTCCCGCTCAGCCCACCGCCCATCCCTGAGTTGGGCACTGCCACCGGCTTCAACTTCCGCCTGCAAGACCGGGGTGGCATGGGCCACGACGCGCTGCTGGCCGCACGCAACCAACTGCTGGGCATGGCACGCGGCAGCAAGTTGCTGGCCGGTGTGCGGCCCGACGGGCTGGAGGACGCACCGCAGCTGCAGCTCGACATCGACCGCGAGCGGGCCTACGCCCAGGGCGTGGGCTTTGAGGCGGTCAACGCGGTACTGTCCACCGCGCTGGGCTCGGCCTACGTGAATGACTTCAACAGCCGGGGCCGGCTGCAGCGCGTCATCGTGCAGGCCGACGCACCGGCCCGCATGGTGCCGGAGGACTTGCTGCGCCTGCAGGTGCCCAGCAGCACCGGCAAGTTGGTGCCGCTGTCGTCGTTTGCCACCACGCGCTGGATCAATGGCCCGATGCAGACCACCCGCTACAACGGTTACCCGGCCATGCGCCTGGCCGGTGATGCGGCGCCCGGCAAATCCACCGGTGAGGCGATGAACGAGATGGAGGCGCTGGCCGCCAAGCTGCCACCGGGTTTTGGCTTTGAGTGGACGGGTGTGTCGCGGGAGGAAAAGCTCAGCGGCTCACAAGCCACCATCCTGCTGGTGTTCTCGCTGCTGGCGGTGTTTTTGTGCCTGGCCGCGCTGTATGAGAGCTGGTCGATTCCCGCCGCGGTGCTGCTGGTGGTGCCACTGGGCGTGCTGGGCGCGTTGAGCGGTGTGTGGCTGCGTGACATGCCCAACGACGTGTACTTCAAGGTCGGGCTGATCACGGTGATCGGGCTGAGCGCCAAAAACGCCATCCTGATCATTGAATTTGCCAAGGATTTGCAGGCTGAGGGCATGGGCCTGATCGAGGCCACGCTGACCGCCTGCCACCTGCGCTTCCGGCCCATCATCATGACCTCGCTCGCCTTCATCCTGGGGGTGCTGCCGCTGGCAATCTCCACCGGCGCCGGCGCCAACAGTCAGCGTGCCATCGGCACCGGTGTGATGGGCGGCATGATCACCGCCACCGTGCTGGCGGTGTTTTTTGTGCCGGTGTTTTTTGTGGTGGTGCGGCGCATCTTGCCGGCGGGGCATGTGGCGTCGCACGGCACCTCGGTGTCACCGCCCCGGCCAGGGCCATCGGTGCCGCAAGCGGTGCCCAGGAGCACCGGCAACCCCGACGGAGACAAGGCATGAGCGCCACCACCCATCTGCACCCGCAGCAACGCCCGCCACGCGCCTTGCGTACCACCGTGCTGCTGGTCTTGGCCGGGCTGGTCAGCGCCGGCTTGCTGGGCTGCGCCAGCCCGGCACAAGCCCCGCTGGCCGCTGCCGCCGCACTGCAGCGCGCTGACGTGCCCACCACCCTGCCGGTGGGCGCCGGTGCCCCGGCCGACACCACCGCCCCCGATTGGCGCAGCCTGGTGCGCGCGCCGCGCCTGCTGCAGTGGATTGACATCGCGCTGCAATACAACCGCGACCTGCGGGTGGCGCTGCTGAACGTGCAACGAGCGCAAGCCCAGCTGGGCCTGACTGACGCCAACCGCCTGCCCACGCTGGGCGCCGGCCTGGGCGCCAGCCGGGCGCCCAACAGCAAAGGGCAGGAGGCCACCACGCTGACCGCCGGGCTGCAAATCAGCAGTTGGGAGATCGACCTGTTTGGCCGCCTGGCCAGCCTGAGTGACGCCGCCCGCGCCCAGGTGCTGGCCAGCCAGGCCGGCCGCCGCGCGGTGGAAATCACCGTGGTGGCCGCCGTGCTGCAAGCCGGCCTGGCACTGCAAGCCGACGACGAGCTGCTGGACCTGGCCCGCCAGGCCTTGAGCAGCCGCGAGCAGACGCTGAAACTGACCCAGTTGCGTGAATCGGTGGGCGCAGCGTCGCTGCTGGAGCTGCAAGCCCAGCAGTCGCTCACCGCGCAAGGCCGCGCCACGCTGGCCCAGTTGACACGCCAGCAGGCGCAAGATTTGAACGCGCTGGCGCTGCTGCTGGGCCAGCCGGTGGCGGCGGCGCCTGCGGTGACAGCCAATGCATCTACCACCACGTCGGTCACCACATCAACCACCGCCCCCAAGCTGGCCGACGAAGCCTGGCTGGCCGAGGTGCCGGCGGGGCTGTCGTCCAGCGTGCTGCTGCGCCGGCCCGATGTGATGCAGGCCGAGCAGACCATGCAGGCTGCCCAGGCCAACATTGCCGCCGCCCGCGCCGCCTTCTGGCCCAGCATCAGCTTGACCGGCCAGGCCGGCCAGGCTTCACCGCAGCTGTCCGGCCTGTTCCAGGGGGGCAACTTTGTCTACGCCCTGGCCGCCAACGCGGTGCTCACCGTGTTTGACGCCGGCCGCCGCCAGGCCAATGTGGACGCCGCCAAAGCCAGCCAGCAAATCGCCCAGGCCCAGTATGAAAAGTCCATCCAGTCGGCCTTCCGCGACACGGCGGACGCGCTGGCCGGCCTGGCCACCTGGCGCGACCAGCTGGACGCCCAGCGTGTGCAGCGCGACGCCGCCCGCGACACCGCCCGCCTGACCGAACTCAAAGCCAGCCAGGGCGTTGCCAGCGCGCTGGAACGGCTGGACGCCCAACGTGGCCTGTGGGCGGCCGAGCAAGCCGTGGTGCAGGTGCGGTTGGCAGAGTTGAACAACCGGGTGGCTTTGCTCAAGGCGTTGGGGGGCTGAGGGTTTGGCTGACTGCTCGGCCGACGGGCTGGGCTGACGGGCCGTCGTGTTGAGTCCAGTCACGCAACATCATCATTCGCATCACCCTGCCGCCTGCCGCCTGCCGACCAGTCTCGCCTCGCTGCAGTCTGCCAGCACGATGGCGTCCGCAGGCTGCTGCGGAGTCTTTGCCGCAGGGCAGGGGCAAGCGGGTGCTCAAAGCCGGGCGAGCCCTGCGGATCGGCCTGCGCGAGGTCGGGCTGCTGAGCCAAGTGCGGCCCGGCAGACTGCACAACCGCAAGCTGCGCAGCGTTGCCAGGGTGGCGTTTCGGCCGGGTGGGTTGGCGTGCAGGCAGCGACCTGGAAATCGGAGGCCCTCAAAACGCCGAGATGACCCCGCCCATGCGCTCATAGCCGGTCAGCGAGGGGCCCCACGATGAGCCGTTCCACCACTTGTGGTACAGCGCGCTGTCGGTGCCGGTGACAAACAGGTCCAGCCGGTTGGGCCCCCAGGCCGTGACACGCGG
>JANPOW010000203.1:0-6612 GCA_031428185.1 Betaproteobacteria bacterium
GCCGTGGTGGGCCGGCCGGACGACACCACCGGCGAGGCGATTTGCGCTTTTGTGGTGTTGAAGCGCTCCCGCCCGGTCGGCGACGAGGCCAAGGCCATCGCCAAGCAACTGCGCGACTGGGTGGGCAAGGAGATCGGCCCCATCGCCAAGCCCAAGGACATCCGCTTTGGCGACAACCTGCCCAAGACCCGCAGCGGCAAGATCATGCGGCGGCTGTTGCGCTCGGTGGCCAAAGGTGAGGCCATCACCCAAGACACCTCCACCTTGGAGAACCCGGCCATCCTGGATCAGTTGTCGGAGAACAACTGATCCAGACGGTGCGCCAGCGCCGAGGGCGCCGCCAGGCGACCTGCCGGGTTCAGGGGTCGGCTCACTTCCGCGCAGCGGAAGTTAAGGCGCAACGCGCCGGCCGACACCAGAACCCGGCCATCCTGGATCAATTGTCAGAAAACAATTGATCCAGGGCAGTGCGGCAGCACGGTGGCGGCGATAGCCGCCAATGGCAGGGTGGGGTGCATTCATGTCGCGAAGCGACGTGATGTGCGCACCAAAACGGCCATCCTGGATCAGTTGTCGGAGAACAACTGATCTGGCCGGCGCTGCCGGCGCCTGAAAAAAGCGGGCGCAGCGATGTGCCCCTGTTCGTTCAGCTGCTCAAACGCTCCAGCGCCCACTGCAAGGCCAGCGCATCACTGCTGGCCCGGTGGCGGGCGATGCCCAGTACCTCAAACGCCGCACGCCGCATGCCGTCGAGTTGCTGCAAACGGGCCTCGTCCAGCAAAGCCCGCACCGATTCCAGCCGGAAGTGCGGTGTCAGGTCGGCCGCTTCAAACAGCGCCCCCAGCCAGCTGTAGTCGTGTGCCCAGCCGTCGCAGTAGGCGGTGCAACCGGCCAGGTCGGCATTCAGGCGCTGCGCCACCTCTTGCACTGGCCGGCCGTGTTGCTGCAGCAAGGCACGCGAGATGCCGTGCAGTTGCTCGGCGGCTGGGTCCCAGTGTTGCCAATCGTCTGCAGGCATGACCAGGCTGCACCAGGCGTGGCCGTCTGGCCGCACAAAACCCACCTCGATGGGGTAGCTGTGGCGGCCAAAACCAGAGGCCTCGATGTCGATCACGCAATGGCGCGAGGCATTCATCCAGGCCAACTGAGGTGATGCAAGCGCGGCAACAGGCCCGTCACTTGATGGACAGCACCCAGGCGGCCAGCTTTTTGGCGTCGTCGGCGCTGACTTGCGGGTTGGCCGGCATGGGCACACCCTTGGGGTCACTGGCGCCGCTCCACACGGTGCCGCCGGTGGCGTCGGTGCCCTTCATGATGCGGTCGGCCAGCCGGGCTGCAGCGCCGCTCTGGCTGGCGTAGCGCGCGGCGATGTCCTTGTAGGCCGGGCCGATGACTTTTTTGTCGGCGGCATGGCAGGCCAGGCAATATTTGGCCTTGGCCAGGTCGGCGTCGGCAAACGCCGGCGCAGCCGCCGAGACAGCGGCAGTCAAGACAATGAACCAGGCAAATTTGGGCATGTGGGCGCTCTGTGGGATGAACAACGGGCCGGCGCCGACTACAGTCCGGCCGGAAGAGTTTAGTGTGCATAGGGGATCACCCTCTGCCCAACCATCGCGCTGCACACCGCAGCGATCAACAGGATGTCAACGCATGTGGCTGGTGGTGGTGGGCGTGGTCTTGCTGGTGCTCAAGCTGGCCGGGCTTGGCGGTGCGGGGGCATGGTCTTGGTGGCTGGTGCTGGCGCCGTTTGGCGCGGCCGCGCTGTGGTGGCAAGTGGCCGACAGCGTGGGCTGGACCCAACGTGCCGCCATGCGCCGCCAGCAGCAACGGGTGCAGCGCCGCCGCGATGAGCGGCTGGACGCGTTGGGCTTGCCCCGCACTCCGCGGCGCGCCGGTGCCCACAAAGACCCCACCAAGCCAGACGCCGCAGCGTCGCGCAGAGATGCGTGGGCCGACGCCCAGGGCGAGACACGCACCGACAACCGCCAAGACCCACCCAAGCGCCCACCCGCTGCTTGAGGCGGGCGGCGGAAGGCGCGCCGCAGGCTACTCGAACTTGTCCAGCACCGCGCCAAAACTGGCACTGGCCGCGTTGTGTGCAAACTTGGCCAGCACACCCCGGGTGTAGCGTGGTTTGGGCTGCACCCAGGCGGCGCGGCGGCGGGTGATCTCGGCCTCATCCACCTGCAGTTGCAGCAGCAACTGGTGGGCGTCGATGGTGATGGTGTCGCCCTCTTGCACCAACGCAATCAGGCCACCGGCATAGGCCTCGGGCGCCACGTGGCCCACCACCATGCCCCAGGTGCCACCGGAGAACCTGCCATCGGTCACCAGGCCCACGCTTTCACCCAGGCCCTGGCCGATCAGTGCGCCAGTGGGCGCCAGCATCTCGGGCATGCCCGGCCCGCCCTTGGGGCCCAGGTAGCGCAGCACCATCACATCACCGGCCACGATCTGCTTGGCCATGATGGCGGCCAGCGCCGATTGCTCGTCCTCAAACACCCGCGCCGGGCCGGTCATCACGGGGCTCTTGAGGCCAGTGATCTTGGCCACGCAGCCCTCGGGCGCCAGGTTGCCACGCAAGATGGCCAGGTGGCCCTGGGCGTACATCGGGTTGGCTATGGTGCGGATCACGTTCTGGTCAGCACGCGGCACAGCAGGCACATCCGCCAGATTCTCCGCCACGGTTTTGCCGGTGATGGTGATGCAGTCCCCGTGCAGCAGACCGGCCTTGAGCAATACCTTCATCACCTGCGGGATGCCACCGGCATGGTGCAGGTCAATGGCCAGATACTGGCCGCTGGGTTTGAGGTCACACAGCACTGGCACCTTGCGGCGGATGCGCTCAAAGTCGTCAATCGTCCAGTCCACCTCGGCCGCGTGCGCGATGGCCAAAAAGTGCAGCACTGCGTTGGTCGAGCCCCCGGTGGCCATGATCACCGCCACCGCGTTCTCGATCGCCTTCTTGGTGACGATGTCGCGCGGCTTCAAGTTGTTGCGCACCGCCTCCACCAGCACCTTGGCTGCCAGTTGGGTGGTGACCACGATCTCGTCTTCCACATTGGCCTGGGTGCTGGCGTAGGGCAGGCTCATGCCCAGCGCCTCAAACGAGGACGACATGGTGTTGGCCGTGTACATGCCACCGCAAGAGCCGGTGCCGGGGATGGCGCGGCGCTCGATCTGGCGAAAGTCTTCTTCAGACATGTTGCCGGCCGAAAACTGGCCCACTGCCTCAAACACGCTGACGATGTTGAGGTCTTGCCCCTTGTACTTGCCCGGCAGGATGGTGCCGCCATAAACATAAATGGCTGGCACGTTGGCGCGCAGCATGCCCATCATGCCGCCAGGCATGTTTTTGTCGCAGCCGCCGATCACCAGCACACCGTCCATCCACTGGCCACCAACGCAGGTCTCGACGCAGTCGCTGATCACCTCGCGTGAGACCAGGCTGTACTTCATGCCCTCGGTGCCCATGGCCATGCCGTCAGAGATGGTGGGCGTGCCAAAGATCTGCGGGTTGGCGCCGGCTTGTTTCAAGGCATCGACCGCCGCGTCGGCCAGGCGCTGCAGGCCCGAGTTGCATGGGGTGATGGTGCTGTGGCCGTTGGCCACACCGATCATCGGTTTGCCAAAGTCGCCCTCGGTGTAGCCCATGGCGTAATACATCGACCGGTTGGGCGCACGCGCCACGCCTTCAGTGATGTTCTTGGAACGGCGGTTGATGGCCATGGTGAGGTCCGGTGAGCGGTGGGTGGATGGGGTGGGTGCGGCGGCCAACAACACTTTTTGGGCCACCGGGCGGCGAGGATAGTGCCGCCATTGGCATAGAGTCCAATCTATTTATCGCTTGCAATTGATCTACAGAATGAATCACCAGGCCCAGCAAACCACGCCACCCGGTGCCATGCCAGGGCACCCGATCAGGCCCTCACCGTGCTGGACCTGAGGCAGTGGCGCCAGTTCGTCACGCTGGCCGAAGAGTTGCACTTTGGCCGCGCCGCCGCCCGCCTGCACATGACCCAGCCGCCGCTGAGCCAGGCCGTGCAAGGCCTGGAGCGGGCGCTGGGTGTGGCCTTGTTTGAGCGCACCCGGCGCTCGGTGGCGCTGACCCCCGCCGGTGCCGCCCTGCTGGCGCCGGTGCGGCGCTTGCTGGCGGCAGCCGACGAGCTACCGCGCACCGCGCAAAGCGCCGCTGCAGGCCTGGCCGGCCGCCTGCGGCTGGCCTTTGTCTCCAACATCGCCTACGGGCCGTTGCCCGACTGGCTGCGCAGCTTTCGGGATGCCCACCCGGATGTCGCCCTGACGCTGCGCGAAGCCACGCTGGACGTGCAACTGGCGGCATTTGACGCAGACGAGATTGACGCCGGTTTTGTGCTGCATGCCGCCGGCGCGGTGCCCGCCGGATTTGCCAGCTGGACCGCCTGTGCCGAACCGCTGGTGATGGCGCTGCCCGAATCCCACCCGGCCGCCCAGCGGCCAGGCCCGTCATTTGCTGACATCGCGGCCGAGCCGTTGGTGATCTTTCCGCGCCAGATCGCGCCATCCCTGTTCGACGCCGTGTTGGCCGCCTACCGGGCCCAGGGCGCCACACCGCGCATCGCGCAAGAAGCCATCCAGATGCAGACCATCGTCAACCTGGTGTCGGCCGGCATGGGCGTGGCCTGGGTGCCGGCGTCGCTCACCCGGCTGCAGCGGCCGGGTGTGGTCTACCAAGTGGTGGCCGATGCCGGGCTGCGCTGCGAGACCAGCCTGATCTGGCGGGCGCCGGCCGCACCCGTGGTGCAGCGTTTTGTGGACCAGGTGCAGCAACTGGCCGGGCCGGCCTAGGGTCCTGGCGGCGACAATCGCCCCGCACCGGGGCTGCCCGGCTTGTGTTTAACCGACGCGGAGAGTCCATCGATGCTTGTGCATCCCCAGTTCAACCCGGTGGCCCTGGCCTTGGGGCCGGTGCAAATCCACTGGTACGGCCTGACCTACCTGGCAGCGTTTGCGCTGTTCATGGCGCTGGCCAACCTGCGCGCCCGCCAGCCCTGGTTTGCCAATGCCGGCTGGCGCCGGCGTGATGTGGAAGACCTGCTGTTCTGGGGCGTGCTGGGCGTGGTGCTGGGCGGGCGCATCGGCTATGGCCTGTTCTACAAACCGGGCTACTACCTGGACAACCCGCTGGAGATTTTGGCGGTGTGGCGCGGCGGCATGTCCTTTCACGGCGGCATGCTGGGCGTGATCATCGCGATGGTGGCCTTTGCGCGCAGCCGAGGCCGGCCCTGGCTGCAAGTCACCGACCTGATCGCACCCTGCGTGCCCACCGGCCTGGCGTCGGGCCGCATCGGCAACTTCATCAACGGTGAGTTGTGGGGCCGGCCGGCTGACCCGGCGCTGCCTTGGGCCATGGTTTTTCCGCAGTCCGGCAGTGATGTTCCACGCCACCCATCGCAGCTCTACCAGTTTGCGCTGGAGGGCCTGCTGCTGTTTGTGCTGCTGTGGCTGTATGCCCGCAAACCACGCGCCACCGGCCAGGTGTCCGGCGCGTTTTTGGTGGGCTATGGTGTGCTCCGCTTCGTGGCCGAATACTTCCGCGAGCCCGACAGTTTTCTCGGCCCGCTGGCGCTGGGGCTGAGCATGGGCCAGTGGCTGTGCGTGCCGATGGTGGCCGCCGGCGCGGCCTTGTGGCTGTGGGCCGGCCGGCGCGCGCCGGTGCTGCGCTGACGGGTTGGCGGCATCTGGAGGCAAACACCCCATGCGACAGATTTTTCTCGACACCGAAACCACCGGCCTCAACCCCGAGAGCGGCGACCGCATCGTCGAGATCGGCTGCATCGAGATGGTCAACCGGCGGCTGACGGGTGACAGCCGCCATGTCTACCTCAACCCCGAGCGCAAAGGGGCTGAAGAAGCCATCAAGGTGCATGGCCTGACCGATGCGTTTCTGGCCGACAAGCCCAAATTTGCCGAGGTGGCTGATGACGTGCTCGGCTTTCTGGCCGGCGCCGAGATCATCATCCACAACGCCGCGTTTGACGTGGGCTTCTTGAACGCCGAACTGAAACGGCTCAAGCGCGCGCCCTTCCACACCGTGGCCGCCAAGGTGACCGACACGTTGTTGATGGCGCGCGAGATGTTCCCGGGCAAGGCCAACTCGCTGGACGCGCTGTGCCGCCGCCTGGAGGTGGACAACACCCACCGCACCCTGCACGGCGCGCTGCTGGACGCCGGCCTGCTGGCCGAGGTCTACATCCGGCTGACCAGGGGCCAGGACTCATTGGTGATCCACCAGGAGGACAACAGCCCCCGCGCAGCCCAGACACTGCTGGCTCAAGACCTGACGCAATACCGCTTGGCGGTCATCAGCGCCAGCAGCGATGAGCAAGCCGCCCATGCCCAGGTGCTGACCGACTTGGACAAGGCCAGCGGCGGCAAGACCGTGTGGCGCCTGCTGGACCTGCCGCACGCTGTGGCATAATCTGGGGCTTGCCGCAAAACACCGAGCGGCGCCGAAACACAGCGGATGAGCCTTCAAGAATCCATCCGCACAATTTCGGGCGGTTAGCTCAGCGGTAGAGCACTGCCTTCACACGGCAGGGGTCGCAGGTTCAAACCCTGCACCGCCCACCA
>JANPOW010000204.1:0-1641 GCA_031428185.1 Betaproteobacteria bacterium
GTTTTGCGGGCCCGTCGTGCCTGCCCGTTGCTGCCTACAATCCTTTGACCAAGCTTGGTCAAGCGGGCCGCAAGCTTTATCAAGCAGGCCGCTAGCTTGGTCAAGCGGGCCGCAAGCTGGCCCAACCCAACCACCACCCCACCCACCCCCCACCATGCAAGTCAACATCTACGAAGCCAAGACCCGCCTGTCTGAATTGGTAGAGCAGGCGCGCCAGGGCCAGACGGTGGTGATTGCCAAAAACGGCACGCCGCTGGCCAAGCTGGTGGCGCTGGATGCGCAGCCCAAGCCGACCATCGTCTACGGGCTGATGAAGGGCGAGATCGAGATTGCGGACGACTTTGACGCGCCCTTGCCAGACGATCTGCTGGCCGCCTTTGAGGGGCGTGACCCGCCGTGAAGCTGCTGCTGGACACCCACATCCTGCTGTGGCTGATGCAGGACGCGCCGCAGCTCACACCTGCCGCGCGCCGCCTGCTGCAAGCTGCTGAAAGCGTGCATGTCAGCGCCGTGTCGCTGTGGGAGGTGGCGATCAAGCGCAGCCTGGGCAAGCTCAAGCTGGACCCCGGCGTGCTGGACACGCACCTGGCCGCCAGCGCGGTGCAACCGCTGCCCGTCACCTGGGCCCACGTGCGGCGCTTGCATGCCCTGCCGCCGCACCACGGTGACCCGTTTGACCGCATGCTGGTGGCGCAAGCCCTGTGCGAGCCCCTGCACCTGCTGACCCCCGACGCCGCGCTTGCCGCCTACTCTGAGCTGGTCATCCTGGTCTGATGTTTTGACCTGACTTTTTGCTGTTGCCCAGGCGCTGCGCCTGCGCGCGGCAGCCCTACCGATGCGCTGACCCCATGCCCGACCAACTCTCCCTGCTTGATCCGCCCGAGCCGCCCCAGCCGTCCCAGCGGCCAGACCACCCCGACGCCATCACCCTGGCCCATTACGCCGAGCGGGCCTACCTGGAATACGCACTCAGCGTGGTCAAGGGCCGCGCCCTGCCCGATGTGTGTGACGGCGCCAAGCCGGTGCAGCGCCGCATCCTGTATGCGATGCAGCGCATGGGCCTGGGCCACACCGGGCCGGGTGCGGCGGGCGCGCCCAAGCCGGTGAAAAGTGCCCGGGTGGTGGGTGATGTGCTGGGCCGCTTCCACCCGCACAGTGACCAGGCGGCTTACGACGCGCTGGTGCGCATGGCGCAAAGTTTTTCGCTGCGCTACCCGCTGATCGACGGCCAGGGCAACTTTGGCAGCCGCGATGGTGACGGTGCTGCCGCCATGCGCTACACCGAGGCACGCCTGAGCCCCATCGCCCGCCTGCTGCTGGACGAGATTGACGAAGGCACGGTGGATTTCATCCCCAACTACGACGGCAGCACCGAGGAGCCGCGCCAGTTGCCGGCGCGCCTGCCCTTTGCGCTGCTCAACGGCGCCTCGGGCATTGCGGTGGGCCTGGCCACCGAGATGCCCAGCCACAACCTGCGTGAGGTTGCCGCGGCGGCGGTGGCGCTGATCCGCAACGAGTCGCTGGCAGACGACGAGCTGTACCGCCTGGTCCCCGGGCCCGACTACCCCGGCGGCGGCCAGATCATCAGCACCGACGCCGACATCCGCGACGCCTACGCCAGCGGCCGCGGCAGCTTGAAAG
>JANPOW010000205.1:0-4227 GCA_031428185.1 Betaproteobacteria bacterium
CAGCGGTCAATAAAGGCGCGGCCCACCTGGATTTGCGTGGCCACCTCGGCCAGCTTGAAGCGGGTGTTTTGTAGATCGGCAATGGGTTTGCCGAATGCCTTGCGGTCACGCACGTAGGCCAGCGTGGCCTGGTAGGCGCCCTCCATCGTGGCCAGCGCGGTGACGCCGATGATCAGCCGCTCATACGGCAGATCGCCCATCAGCTGGTAGAAGCCCTGGCCCTCCACCCCGCCCAGCAGGTTGGCTGCCGGCACCGCCACATCGTCAAAAAACAGCTCGGATGTGTCTTGTGATTTCATGCCCATCTTGTCCAGCACCCGGCCGACACGAAAGCCCGCACAAGAAACAGTGCCCCCTGAGCCATCGCTACGCGGCGCCTCACCCCCCGAGGGGGGCGTGGCCGCTTGGGAGCGGCCCGGCGCGTCCACCTCGGTTTCAACGATCAGGATCGACGTGCCACGCGCACCCTGCGTGGTGTCGGTCTTGCACACCACCAGCACCACGCCGGCCAGAAAACCGTTGGTGATGAAGGTTTTGCTGCCGTTGATGCGGTAGCTGCCATCGCTTTGTTTGTCGGCCCGGGTGCGGATGCCCTGCAAGTCACTGCCGGTGCCGGGCTCGGTCATGGCGATGGCGCCCACCAGCTCACCACGCGCCATGCGCGGCAGGTAGCGCTGCTTTTGGTCCTCGGTGCCGTGGTTCAAAAAGTAGTGCGCCACGATGGTATGCACCGAGTTGCCCCAGCCGCTCAAACCCCGCACCGCGCATTCTTCATACAGCACCGCCTCGTGACGGAAATCGCCTCCACCGCCGCCGTAGGCCACGGGGATGTCGGTGCACAGCAGGCCCAGGCCGCCCGCCTTGCGCCACAGCGCATGGCCCACGTTGCCCCGCAGGCGTGCGGCTTCGTCGTCGGGCAGCAACTCGTGTTGCACAAAACGGCTGCAGGTGTCGCGCCAACGGTCCAGGTCTTCGTCGGACCAACTGCGGGTAAAGCTCAAGGGCATGGTGTGCTCCAGGGATCAGGTGTTGGTGTCAATGCCGGTGCTTGCGGTGGTGGCCGCCACCCGGCGCAATTGGGCCGGCACACCACCGCCAATCGCTTCGATCAGGGTCAGGCGTTTGAAGGCATGGCCCACCGCCAGCGCGTCCGTCATGCCCATGCCGCCGTGCAACTGCACCGCGCCCTGGCCCACGCTGCGGCAGGCGCGGGCCACGGCCACCTGGGCGGTAGCCACGGCCAATTGGCGTTGGGCCGCAGGGCCGTCCATCGATGGCAACGTGGCGCCGACCAGCGCGTTGGCCTGCAGCAGCGCCATCTGCATGTCGGCCAGGCGGTGGCGGATGACCTGGAAGCTGGCAATGGCCACGCCAAATTGCTGGCGCTGGCGCACATGGTCCAGCGTGTCGCGCAGCAGGCGCTGCATCACGCCGATGGCCTCAGCGCCGCAGGCCAGGGTGGCGTTGTCTTGCACTTGCTCGATCAGCGGTAGCAGGTCTTGGCCGGGCGCGCCCAGCAGCGCGTCGACCGGGGTGTTGTCAAACGCCAGCTCTGAGCCCCAAGCGCCATCGGCCAGCGGGATGTGGCGTTGGCTAATGCCGGCCGCGCCCGGCTGCACCAGGGCCAGGCGCAGCAGGCCGCCGGCATCGCGTGCGCTGACCAGCCAGTGGGTGGCTTGTGGGGCGGAGCGCACCATGGTTTTGCGGCCGCTCAGCACACTGAGTACGCGCCCATCCGATGTTGGGCTGCTGGCCATCACCTGGCTGTGGACCTGGGACAAATCGAAGCGTGCACCAGGCTCCAGCGTGGCCAGCACCGGGCGCACCGTGCCGTTGATGAATCCGGCCAGCAACTGGCGCGGCAAGTCACCGGCCAAGCGCTGCAGCAGGCCGGCGCCCAACACCGCAAACGCGCAGTAGGGCTCGGGCAGCAAGGCCTGGCCCAGCGCCTGATGGACCAGCAGGTGGGCGGCCAGGCCACCATCGGCGTCAGCCAAACCCCCCAGATCTTCAGGCAAGGCTGCGCCGGCCACGCCCAGCGTATTGGCCAGGCCCTGCCACAGCGGCAGCACCGCATCGGGCGTGGCCAGCAGCGCGGCGCGCCGGCTGAAGGGCACGGTGTCGGCCAGCCAGCGGCCCAGGCTGTCCTGCAGTTGGGCCTGGGTGTCAGACAGCGCAAACATCGCTTGCATGGTGGGCCTCGGGCGCTGTGTCAACTGGCCAGCAGGTGCTGGGCAATGATGTTGCGCTGGACCTCGTTGGTGCCGGCGTAAATGGACGCCGCCCGGTCATTGAGGTAGGCACTGAGCGCAAACACCGCATGCTCGGGCAGGCCCAGCGCATGCACTTCGGGGTTGTCGCAATCGGCCAGCGGCAGCCGGGCACCCAGGCTGGGGCCGGCAATGGCCAGACCGATCTCGGTGAGGTATTGCTTCAACTCGGTGCCCAGCAGCTTGCCCACTGACGGCGCCACCGGGTCGTCCACACCGTTGATGCGCGCGGCCAGCACCTGCTGCTCCAGCGCGTGCAGCGCGCCGATGCGGCAGTGGGCGTCAGCCAGTTGCAGGGCCAGCGCGGCGCGGTCGGGGTCATCGGCCGGGCGCTGCGCAAAGGCCTGCGCCAGCGCCTGGTGCAGGCGCGCCAGGCGGGCGCGCAGCATGGGTGCCCAGGTGCCACCACGCTCATGCAGCAGCAGGTATTTGGCGATGGTCCAGCCACGGTTCTCTTCGCCCAGCAAAGCGCTGGCGGGCACCCGCACATCGTCAAAAAACACCTGGTTCAGCTCGTGGTCGCCGCTGATGCTGATGATGGGCCGCACGCTGATGCCGGGCAGCTGCATGTCAAACAGCAAAAAGCTGATGCCTTGCTGGGCCTTGGCTGCGGGGTCAGTGCGCACCAGGCAAAACATCTTGTTGGCCCACTGGGCGTGGGTGGTCCAGATCTTGGTGCCGTTGATGATGAACTCATCACCGTGCGGGCTGGCGGCGCTGCCCAAAACCCGCACTGCGCGGCATTGCAGCGCAGCCAGGTCAGAGCCGGCACCGGGCTCGCTATAGCCCTGGGCCCAGTAGTCGTCACCACTGCGGATGCCGGGCAGCCAGCGCTGCTTTTGTGCATCCGTGCCAAAGGCCAGCACCACCGGTGCCACCATGCGTGGGCCTTGCGGTGCCAATGCGGGGGCGCCGGCAGCAGCCAGTTCACTGGCAAAGATGTCGTGCTGCCGGGCGGACCAATCACAGCCGCCCCAGGCCACCGGCCAGTGCGGCACGCTCCAGCCGCGGGCGGCCAGGATGCGAAACCACTGGTTGCCCACCGCGTGGTCCGCAAAGATGCCGCTGCTGCGCCGGCCGGCCAGGCGCAGCTCGGGTGTCAGCTCAGTTTGCAAGAACTGCCGCAGCTCGGCGCGGAAAGCGGCGTCGGGGTCAAGGCCGGCAGCAGGGGCTTCAAACATCAGCGCAGACATGGCGGGCAAGGTGATGTGGCATCAACCAGCAGTGTTCCAGAGGCACCGCCGGCCTGAATCGTCGTAACCGACGATGTAGCCTGGGGCAGCACTTGGCTTGAATCGGGCGCAGCCCGTCGCTGCTTTCTGCCCATCGGCGACTCACAGCACCTGCCGCTGCCCGCCTGCACCCTCGCCAGGACTTTGCCATGCCCACGCCACCCCAAGCCACCGTGCCCAACACCCTGGGCGCCCTGCTGGCCCACACCGCCCAACAGCGTGACGGCGCCACCGCCTACATCACCGGCGAGCAGCACTGGACCTGGGGCCAGGTGCAGCGCAGCAGCAGCCAACTGGCCAGCGGCCTGCTGGGCCTGGGCCTGCAGCGCGGCGACCGGATCGCCATCATCGGCCTGAACCAGATCGAATGGCTGCTGCTGTTTTACGCCGCTGCCCAGGTGGGCGTGGCGGTGGTGGGCCTGAGCGTGCGCTACCGTGACAACGAGTTGCTGACCATGCTGGCCGACAGCAATGCCCGCGTCGTGTTCACCCTGGTCGAACACGACGGCTTCGACTTCAGCAGCCTGCTGGCCAGGCTGCGGCCGCAATTGCCGGCGCTGCGCCAGGTCATCACCATCGGTGGCAGCGGGCCGGGCAGCCTGGACGGGTTGATGGGGGGCGGCACGGCCGACACTGCCCAACTTGCAGGCGACCCGCTAAAAAGCGCGCAACTTGTTAACGCCCAACTGGCCGTGCAACCCAGCGATGTGGCCATGGTCATCTAC
>JANPOW010000206.1:0-14055 GCA_031428185.1 Betaproteobacteria bacterium
GCCGTTTGTGCCCGCCGAAGGGCAGGGCCTCTGGCCCTGTGCGGCCTGCAAGGACGGCGAAGCCGCTGCGGGGGTGGGTCAACTCTGGCAATCCTCTGGCGTGCGGCGGGTCAGCTTCTTGTCGCCGGCGTATTTGTCGGCGGCGGCCTTGACCATGGGCTTGATGATCTGGTCATCGGCCTGGTACCAGTCGGAGCTGAAGGCCCACTTGCTGCCGTCCCAGGTCTGCACCCGGGCCCAGGTGGAGCCCATGTGGTCCAGGCAAGACGTGCTGATCGGCCGGATCACGCCGGTCAGGCCGAGTGCTGCCAGCTTCTTGTCGTCCAGCGACAGGTTTTCCAGGCCCCAGCGCACTTGCTCGCCGGTCATGACCTTGCCTTTGCCAAAACGCTCTTGCGCACGCCGCACGGCTTCAATGGCCATGGCCTGGATGACCACACCACGGGTGTACAGCACGCTGCCCACTTCGTCTTTCGGGCCGGTGCCCTGGCCTTTGTCATGCACCAGTTTCAGGATGTCCTGGATCACCTTTGGGCTCTGGCCCGAGGTGTTGAGCGCCAGTGCGTTGTAGCCCTTGGCGCCTTCACCCACGTCCTTGACATCGGGTTCAGCGCCGGCCCACCACACGCCGTACATCTTGTCGCGCGGGTAGCCGGTGGCTTGTGCCTCTTTCAGCGCGGTGGAGTTCATCACGCCCCAGCCCCACAGCAGCACGTAATCGGGCTTTTGCTGGCGCACCTGCAGCCAGGCTGATTTTTGCTCCACACCCGGCGCAGTCACCGGGATCTTGACCAGCTCGAAGCCGTGCGTCTTGCTGCGCTCGTCCAGCAGCGGCATCGGCTCTTTGCCAAACGGGCTGTCGTGGTAGACCAGTGCGATCTTCTTGCCCTTCAACTTGTCCAGCCCGCCGTTCTGCTTGCCCAGGTGCTGGATCAGGATGTCGGCCGCGGTCCAGTAGCTGCCCATCAGCGGGAAGTTCCACTTGAACACCCCACCGTCCTGGCTGGCCGACAAGCCGTAGCCCAGCGTGACCAGCGGGATCTTGTCGGTGGGCACTTTGTCGGTCAGCGCAAAGGTGATGCCGGTGGCTTGCGGGTCAAACAGCGTGGCGGCCTTGCCTTTGAGGCGCTCATAACATTCCACGCCCTTGTCGGTGGCGTAGCCGGTTTCGCACTCCTCGAACGTCAGCTTGACACCGTTGATGCCGCCATCCCGGGCGTTGATCATCTTGATGTAGTCCTGCTTGCCGTTGGCCCAGGGTGTGCCGTTGGGTGCGTAAGGCCCGGTGCGGTAGACCAGCAGCGGGAAGAACTGCTCTTTGGCCTGCGCGATCGCCGCGCTGGGCAGCAGCGCGCTCAAGCCAGCGGCCAGGATGGCGGCGCTGAGGGTGATGGATTTGAGGGTCATATCTGTCTCCAAAAGCCGGTTACGGGGTTGTCAGCAAACAGGGGCCGCGGATCCGGCTTTGCCGGGCCGCTGGCGACGCCCCCTTGAGGGGGAGCGCCGCAGGCGCTTCGGGGGTGGGTCATGTCAATGCGGGAAAGGCCAGAGCCGCAGCTTCTCGCGCCCGGTGGCCCACAGCCGGGCAATGCCGTGTGGCTCTTTGATCAGGAAAAACACGATCAGCGCACCAAAGATCATGAAGGTCAGGTGCGACGCCAGCGCGGTGTCGATGGGGATACCGAAGTAAGACGGCAGCGCGTCCAGCAAGATGGGTAGCAGCACGATGAAGGCAGCGCCAAACATGCTGCCGGCAATTGAGCCCAGCCCGCCGATGATGACCATGAACAAAAGCTG
The DNA here is from genome assembly GCA_031428185.1 of Betaproteobacteria bacterium. Lineage (GTDB taxonomy): Bacteria > Pseudomonadota > Gammaproteobacteria > Burkholderiales > Burkholderiaceae_C > Pseudaquabacterium. The sequence continues at coordinate 1,798 of JANPOW010000206.1, forward strand.
GAACGAGCGGTCCACCGAGAACGCCGCCGGCTCCCACGAGCCCAGGTGCACAAAACCCCACAGCCCACCGGCCACACCGACGATGAAACTGCTGACCGCAAACGCCGTGAGCTTGGCGTAGACCGGGCGGATGCCGATGACGGCGGCGGCCACGTCCATATCGCGAATGGCCATCCATTCGCGGCCGATGTTGCCGCGCACCAGGTTTTTGGTGAGCAGTGCAAAGAGGCACAAAAAGCTGAGGCAGAACAAGTACTTCTGCACCGGCGTGTCGATGGGCAGGCCCAGCACATTCAAGCCAGCCACGCTGACCGAGCCTGACGATGAATCGTTGGTGAACCACTTGATGCGCAAGAACGCCCAGTCAGTGAAGAACTGCGCCGCCAGCGTGGCCACCGCCAGGTACAGGCCTTTGATGCGCAAGCTGGGCATGCCAAACAACACGCCCACCACGGTGGCGCAGCCGCCACCCAACAACAGCGCAGCAATCAACGGCATGCCCGGGATGCGCACAAAGAAGTTGTAGGCGCCGTAAGCCCCGATGGCCATGAACGCGCCGGTGCCCAATGAGATCTGGCCGCAATAGCCCACCAGCACATTCAGGCCCAGTGCGGCCAGCGACAGGATCAAAAAAGGCGTGAGCACGGCCCGAAACACGTATTCACTGGCAATGAAAGGCACGGCCACAAAGGCCAGCGCCACCAGTGCCAGGATCAGCACCCGGTCTTGCAGGATCGGGAAGATCTGCTGGTCGGCCCGATAACTCGTTTTGAATTGGCCGTTTTCGCGGTAGAGCATCTTGTCTTCCTTTGTCGCTCAAACGCGGTCAATGATTTTTTCACCGAACAAGCCCTGTGGCCTGACCAGCAGCACCAGCAGTGCCAGCACATACGCAAACCAGATCTCGATGCCACCGCCCAGCATCGGGCCGATGTAGACCTCACTCAGCTTCTCGCCCACACCGATGATCAGCCCACCCAGGATGGCGCCGGGCACGCTGGTCAGGCCACCGAGGATGACCACCGGCAAGGCCTTCAAGGCCACTTGCGACAGCGAGAACTGCACGCCCAGCTTGCTGCCCCAGATCATGCCGGCCACCAGTGCAGCAAAGCCGGCCACGCTCCAGACGATCACCCAGATGCGGCGCAGCGGGATGCCGATGGATTGCGCGGCCTGGTGGTCATCGGCCACCGCGCGCAGCGCCCGGCCGGTGGCGGTTTTCTGGAAGAACAGGCTGAGTGCGGCCACCAGTGCAGCGGCAATCAGCGCGGCGTACAAATCCTCTTTGTTGACCAGCACACCACCTTCAAACACCTTGTCAAACAAGAAGATCGGGTCTTTTGGCATGCCGATGTCGATCTTGTAGATGTCGCTGCCAAACAGGGTCTGACCAAAACCTTCCATGAAATAACTGATGCCCAGCGTGGCCATCAGCAGGGTGATGCCTTCTTGATTGACCAGCTTGCCCAGCACCAGGCGCTCGATCAACCAGGCCACCACCACCATCACCAGCATCGCGCCGACAAAGGCCAGCACGATGGCCAGCAGGTGGTTGGAGAAGCCCAGGTACTTTGGCCCCCACTCGGCAAAACGCGCCATGGCCAGCGCGGCAAACAACACCATTGCACCCTGGGCAAAGTTGAAAACACCCGAGGCTATGTAAATCAAAACAAAACCCAAAGCGATCAGCGAATACAACATGCCGGCCATCAGGCCGCCAAACAGTGTTTCCAGAAAGAATCCCATCGTGATCTCCGCCTGCCTCAGTGGGACGTGCCGAGGTACGCGCTGATCACGTCCTCGTTGTTGCGCACTTCGTCCGGCGTGCCGTCGCCGATCTTCTTGCCGTAGTCCAGCACCACCACCCGGTCGCTGATGTCCATCACCACGCCCATGTCGTGCTCGATCAGCACGATGGTGGTGGCAAATTCATCGTTCACGTCCAGCACAAAGCGGCACATGTCCTGCTTCTCTTCGACGTTCATGCCGGCCATGGGTTCGTCCAGCAGCAGCACGCTGGGCTCCATCGCCAGCGCACGGCCCAGGTCCACCCGCTTTTGCAGGCCGTAGGGCAGGCGGCCCACCGGGGTTTTGCGGAAGGCCTGGATCTCCAGAAAGTCGATGATGTGCTCGACAAACTCGCGGTGCTCGTCTTCCTCGCGCGCTGCCGGGCCGATGCGCAGGGCCTGCAGAAACAGGTTGCTTTTCATCTTGAGATTGCGGCCGGACATGATGTTGTCGATCACATTCATGCCCTTGAACAGCGCCAGGTTCTGGAAGGTGCGCGCCACGCCCATCTCGGCCACTTGACGCGAACTCATGTGGCTGAAGGTCTGGCCCCGGAACGTGATGCTGCCCTGCTGTGGTGTGTAGACGCCGTTGATGCAGTTGAGCATGCTGCTTTTGCCGGCGCCATTCGGGCCGATGATGGCGCGGATCTCATGCTCACGCACATTGAAGCTGATGTCGGTCAGCGCCTTGACGCCGCCAAAGCGCAAGCTGATGTTCTTGACGTCAAGAATGACGTCACCGGATTTTCGGTCGGTCTGATCAACAGCCATCTCAAGCAGCCTTCTTCATTGCGGGAAAGGTCTTGGCGTCGATGATCTTCAGCGTGGCCGACACACTGCCACTGCGTCCGTCCTCAAACTTCACCGCTGTTTCAATGAACTGCTCCTGCTTGCCGCCATACAGCGCGTCCACCAGCACCCGGTACTTCTCAAAGATGTAGCCGCGCTTGACCTTGCGGGTGCGGGTCATCTCACCGTCGTCTGCGTCCAGTTCTTTGTGCAGCACCAGAAAGCGGGTGATCTGGCTGCCGGCCAGCAGCGTGTCCTGTGCCAAGTCGGCATTCACCTGCTCGATGCAATCCTGGATCAGCGCATAGACCTCGGGTTTTTGCGCCAGGTCGGTGTAACCGGCGTAGGCCAGGTTGCGCCGCTCGGCCCAGTTGCCCACCGCTTCCACATCGATGTTGATGAAGGCGCACACCGTGGCGCGCTGGTCGCCAAAGGCCACCGCCTCTTTGATGTACGGGAAAAACTTGAGCTTGTTCTCCACATACTTGGGCGCAAACAGCGCGCCGTCGTTTGGCCCGCCCAGCAGCCGGCCCACATCCTTGTGGCGGTCGATGATCTTCAAGTGGCCGTGGCTGTCGATGAAGCCGGCATCCCCGGTGTGGTACCAGCCGTCGGCCATCAGCACCTCGGCGGTGGCGGCCGGGTTTTTGTAGTACTCCTTCAGCAAGCCAGGGCTCTTGACCTGGATCTCGCCGGTGGCGCCCAGGCGGATTTCGACCCCGGCAATCGGCACACCCACGGTGTCGGACCAGGCCTCGTGGTCGGGCTGCAGACACACAAACACGGCGGTCTCGGTGGAGCCGTAGAGCTGCTTCAGGTTGATGCCGATGGAGCGGTAGAAGCTGAACAAATCAGGCCCGATGGCCTCACCGGCGGTATAGGCCACCCGCACACGGCTGAGCCCCAGGCTGTTGCGCAGCGGGCCGTAAATGGCCAGGTCACCCAGCGCCCACTTGATGCGGTCGAGCAAGCCGACTGGCTTGCCGTCCAGGATGTCCGGCCCCACCCGCCGCGCCACCGCCATGCAGGCGTGAAACAACTTGCGCTTGATGGCTGAGGCGTCTTCCATGCGGATCATCACCATCGTCAGCAGGCCCTCAAAAATGCGCGGCGGCGCAAAGTAGTAGGTCGGCCCCACTTCTTTCAGGTCGATGGTGACGGTGGCGGCGGATTCCGGGCAGTTGACGATGTAGCCGCAGGCCAGCCACTGGGCATAGCTGAAGATGTTCTGGCCGATCCAGGCCGGTGGCATGTAGGCCAGCACTTCTTCATGGTTGGTCAGCTTGTCAAAGTCGGCGCCGGCCTTGGCCCGGTCCAGCAGGCTCAGGTGGGTGTGCACCACGCCTTTGGGGTTGCCGGTGGTGCCGCTGGTGAAGAACATGGCCGCCACATCCTGCGGCCGGGTCAGCGCCACCTGGGCGTCAAAAAATGCAGCATCGAGCTGATGGCGTGCGGCACCCGTCTCGATCAGGGCATCCAGCGATTGCAGGCCGGGTTCGTCGTACTTGCGCAGACCACGGGGGTCGTCAAACCAGATGTGGGCCAGCAGCGGGCAGGCAGCGCGGATCTCCAGCAGCTTGTCCACCTGCTCCTGGTTTTCCACCACCGCAAAAGCCACCTCGGCGTTCTGGATGGGGAAGACAAACTCGGTGCTGGCGGCGTCCTGGTACAGCGGGATGGGCACCGCGCCCAGGGCCTGCGCGGCCAGCATGCTGGCGTACAGGCGCGGCCGGTTGTCACCCACCACGACCACATGCTGGCCACGCTGCAGGCCGGCCGCCGCAAAGCCGCAGGCCAGATGCCGCACCAGCACCGCCAATGCCGACCAGCTGGTGGTCTGCCAGATGCCGTATTCCTTTTCGCGCAGCGCAGCCGCAGCGGGCCGCTGTTTGGCATGGTCCAGCAACAAGCGGGGAAAGGTGGTTTGCACCGGCAAGCTCCTTGAACACCAACCGGCCGGAGGCGGCGCAGATCAGTGATTAAGGGCGCATGCTAGGGATGCATTTGACGCCATGTTGTCGGTAGGACGACAATTTACGGGTTGACCCCGGGCGGACATTCCCGCAGACCCGATCTTGACCACACCGATGCGCAAGCCCCCCACCACCAGTCTGCGCCAGCGCGCACGCCGCCCCACCGATGCCGAGCTGGCCAACATCCCCTGGCTGGCCGTGCTGGCCGATGAACACCGCAGCGACGCAGTGGCCGCACTGCAGGTGGGCAGTGCCGAGCCGGGGGATCGCATCTGCCGCACCGGCGCACCGTCCAACTTCTGGTTTGGCGTGGTGGACGGGCTGCTGAAGATGAGCAATGTGCGTGCGGATGGCCAGCAGATCACCTATACCGGCATCCCACCTGGCGCCTGGTTTGGTGAGGGCACGCTGCTCAAGCGGGAGGTCTACCGCTACAACATCGAGGCGCTGCGCATCAGCACGGTGGCGGGCTTGCCGATCGAGATGTTCTGGCGCCTGCTGGACCACAGCATCCCGTTCAACCGCTTTGTGATGACGCAGTTGAATGAGCGGCTGGGCCAGTTCATTGCGGCACGTGAGATTGACCGCAACAACCAGCCCGATGCGCGGGTGGCGCGCAGCCTGGCTGCGCTGTTCCACCCGGTGCTGTACCCGGGTGTGGGGCAGATTTTGCGTATCACCCAGCAAGAGCTGGCCTGGTTGGTGGGCCTGTCGCGCCAGCGGGTGAATGAGGCGCTGAACGCACTGCAGGCCGCCACGCTGATCCGGGTGGAGTACGGCGGTGTGCGGGTGCTGGACCTGGCCGGGCTGCGTGCCTACCAGCTGGCTTGAGCGGTTGGCTGCGTTGCGGCGGCGGCAGCGCCTGCCGCCGTGACTCAAGCCTGGCGGCGGCGTTGCGCCAACAAGCGGATCCTGGCCACACCGGCCACACCGGCCACACCGGCCGCACCTGACAGCAACAAAGCCCAACTGGCGGGCTCGGGCACGGCGCTGACGCTGAGGTCGCTGAGGCTGAGCGTGCTGACACCGGTGGCGTCGTTCACGTCCATCACCACAAAGGCCAGCGCATGGCTGCCAAGGGTGCTGAACGTGATATTGACACTGCCGCCCACCGGGCCGGCCGCCAGTGTGCCCAGCGGCAGGATCTGGCTGCCGTCCACCACCATGAAGCTGCGGTCGGCAAAGCCCGCGTCAAAGGTGTCGCTGCTGGCCAGCGTCCAGTTAAAGCTGAGTGTGCTGGCGGCCGCCACGCTGAAGTTGAGCGCCAGGCCGGAGCCTTCAAACGTGTCTGCGGCCAGCGTGCCAGCGGCCAGGCCCAGTGCCAATTCGAGCGCATCAAACTGCAAGGCGCTGCTGCCTGAGAGCCGGGTTTCGTTCAGATCGAGGTTGGCAGTGCTGAGGCGCGCTGCCGTGGCGCTGCCGACCAGCACATCACCGGCGGCAGTCCAGGTGTTGAAGTTGGCCGATTGCGCCTGTGACTGGCCAGCCAGGGCCAGCAGCGTGGCGGCAACGCCGGTCAGCAGCAGGGGAGTTTTCATCGTCAAGGTCCGGTGTGATGTCATTGAACGCCCAAGTCACGGGCGGGCTGGATGCTGGCCGGGTTGACACCCCGCAAGGTGGCCAGCGTGCGCGCCAGCACAGCGCCGGCGCTGCCGTCCACGTCGATCTGCAGCAGCGTGTCCGCACCGGAGGCCACCAGCTTGACCACGCCCAGGCTGTAGGCCGTGGCCGGGTTGGCGTTGATGCTGGCCAGCAGCCGGGTCAGGTCAATGCGGTCTTTGCCGGGCACAAAGTCGGTGATCACATCACCGGCGTCCACCATCGCCAGGTAGGCAAAGATGTTGTTGCCGGCGCCGCCGGTCAGGGTGTCAGCACCTGGGCCACCGATCAGGATGTCGTCACCGGCGGTGCCGGTCAGCACATCACGGCCGGCTGTGCCGGTGATCGTTTTGTAGAGGTTCAGGCCCACCACCACCGGGTCATGGTCTGAGGCGCGGTAAGGCGCAGCGCTGTAGGGGTCAGCCGGGCAGGCGCTGCTGCCGCCCAGGCCGCAGGTGGTGGCCGGGGCCTTGAACTCGGTGTTGTAGTCGGCGATTGCCGCCTCGTCCGCATTGATGTGCCAATGCACCGCCCGGTTGATACGGGCTGAGAGCGTGTTGTTGGCAATCGCGTGGTCAATGCGGCCGGCCGCACCATCAAACACGTACGAATAACCAAAGCTGCTGAAGCGACCCACCTGGTCGACAAAGCCGTTGCTGGTCAGCTCGTACATCGGGTCTTCTTGCGCGTAGGCGTTGAAGTCGCCGATCAGCAGCACATCGTTGCTGCCGGCTGCGGCCTGGCGCTGGGCTACAAAAGTGCGCAGGCGCTGGGCCTGCTGCACCCGCTGCAGGTTCCAGCAACCTTGGCCGTCGCCAGCGTCAAAGTTACCGGTGTAGTCGGCACTGCCCACGGCCGGACAACTGCCTTTGCTCTTGAGGTGGTTGACCAGCAGGCTGAAGCGCTCACCGTTGGCCAGCGCAAAGGTCTGGGCCAGGGTAGGGCGGTTGTTGACGGGGTCGTTGTCGCTGACCGCCACGCCCACCGCTGCCAGTTTGGTGGGCTTGTAAATCATGGCCACGCGGATCGCGTCGCTGCCGGTATCGACCGGCAGCGCGGTGGTCCGGTAAGTGCCCGCACCCACCCGCGCATTGAGTGCGTCCACCAGGTTTTGCGCCGCCACATTGCCGTTGTTCTGGATTTCCATCAGGCCCAGCACATCGGCATTCAGGGCGGCCATGGCTTCGACGATCTTGGCCTGCTGGCGGCCAAACTCGGTGGCGTTGTCAGCGCCCCGGCAGTTGGTGGTGGCCACGCTGCCCCCCAGGCTGCAGCCCACCGCCGTGCCACCACCGTTGGTGTAGGCGGTGAAGTAGTTCAGCACATTGAAGCTGGCCACCTTGAGGTTGCCGCCCACCGGGTCGGGCGCAGCGGTGCGGGGATTTGCCACGCTGAAGTTGACGGCCACCGTCGGGTGGATTTTGTAATCCCCCGCACCCGCCGCGCTGTTGGTGGCCAGGCCGTAGTCCAGCACGCCGGTGATGGACCCGGTGACATCGCCCGCACGCGGCAGGCCATTGGCCCCGAGGTAGGGGATGGGGTTGGGGTTTTGCAGGCTGCTGCCGTCGTCCAGCTGGATGCGCCGGCGCGCGTTTTCGTCAGCCAGCGCGATGGCCTGCGCGCTGCCCGGGCGGTAGCGGTTGGTCGGCGTTTCCATGCGCCCGCCCACCGCCAGGGTGAGCTGGCCGTAGCGGCCCAGAAAGAAGTTCTGATTGACGGTGAACGGCCCGGTCAAGGTGACCAACATGCCCTCATAACGCTCCAGCGCGTCATTCACCGCCTCGGGCAATGCCACCACGGTGGGGGCGATGCTGTAGCCGCTGCCGGTCAAGGTGACGGCGCTGATGCTGGTCAACTCCGTCACGGTGTGGGCGGTGGTGTTGGTATTGGTGGCGCTGCCGACGTTGAACTCGACCGCCGTGCCGGTGACCTGCACCAGGTTGCCCACCACAGCCGCCGGCCAGGCGCTGCTGCCGGTGAAGACAAAAATGCCGTCAGACGTGGCCGGGTTGCCGTCCCCGGTCAGGTCCTGCATAAAAAAGCCGTTGTTGTTGAGCTTGGTCACCACACCGCTGGTGATCACCACCTGGCTGGCCAGCGGGCTGCTGCTGCCGCTGCCCTGGATGGTGTAGATGGCGGCGGCCACCGGCGTCACCACCACCACCACCCCGCCGCAGGGTTGGGCTGCGGACGCGCTGTTGCGCGGCGCCGGTGCGGCGCTGTGGAAGTCGCTGCTGTTGTTGCCGCTGTCCACGCAACTGTTGCCCACGCTGGCGCGCACGATGGCCGCGCTGTTGGACGGCGCCGGCGCGGTGGCGGTTTCTGCGCAACTGGCGCTGCTGCCGAAGCCGACAAAGTCGACCACCGTGGTGTCGGCAACCGGGCAGGTGCCGGTCAGCGCGGCGGTGCTGTTGACCAGCGCCAGTTTGCCGGCGGTGGCGCTGATGTTGGTGGTCCCGGTCACGTCGGCAGCCACCGGCAAGGGCGCGCCCACCACACCGCCGCTGGCCAGCTTGACCAGAAAGTAGCCACCGGCCGGGATGGCGCCCGACAGCGCCGTGCTGCCAGCCCAGGACGTGCTGGTGGCGGCTGCGTACTGCAAGCTCCAGCCCGCCAGGCTGACCGCTGCCGCGCCGCTGTTGTGCAGTTCGACAAAGTCAGTGGTGTAAGGCGCACCGGCATTGCCACCACCACCGTAAACCTGGCTGATCATCACCGCGGCACCGGCCGGTGCGGCCAGGCCCAGGCCGACCAGCGGCAGGCAGGCCAGCTGCAAGCAAGACGCCAGCGCAGCCAGCAGGCGGCGTGGGGTGAGGTGGGGCGGGTGGGTGGGGGTCATCGGGGCGCCTGTTCAATCGTCTGTGACATCAACGGTGAAATCAAAAACGCAGCGCGGCCATGCGGCGCTGCGGCGGGTTGAAGACAGCAAGCCAAGCCTTGCGGTGCCGCACCATGTTGCACGATAGGTCCGCAAGATGAATGCTGCGTGACCTGCGTCACGCCACGCTGCCGCAGCAGCCCCCATGAATCCGGTGTGGATTTGTTCAATTCAAGCCGTCTCAGGCCAGCGGCGGGTTGAGCGCGCCGTGGCTGACATGGCCGGCCGGCACATGCATGGCCGCATTGGCGATGTGGCGTGGGTGGTCGTCAAAAAAGAAGTCAGGCTCAAATTCCCGCAAAAACGCGCCTTTGGGCAGGCCGCCCAAAAACATGGCTTCATCCACCTCGATCTGCCAGTCCAGCAGCGTGCGGATGGCGCGCTCATGGGCCGGCGCGCTGCGTGCGGTCACCAAGGCGGTGCGCAGGCGCATGCCCGAGGCCTGACTGGCAGCCTGCAGCCGGCGCAAGGCCAGCAGCAGCGGTTTCATCGGCCCGGCGGCCAGCGGCGTGCCGGCGCGTGCCACCTCATGCGCTTGAAAGGCCTGCAGGCCATCTTGCTGGTAAACGCGCTCGGCCTCGTCGCTGAACAGCACGGCGTCACCGTCAAAGGCGATGCGCAGCTCTTGCGGGTGGGCGCTGGACGCCTGCGGGCTGTGCGGCGCAACACGTGCCGCCGGCACACCGGCATCCAATGCCGCCCGCACATCGGCCGCATGCACCGACAAAAACAATTGCGCCCCCAGCGGCTGCAGGTAGCGCCAGGGCGGCGCACCGCGGGTGAACACGCCACGCTCCACCGCCAGGCCGTAGTGCTGGCAGGAGCGGAACACCCGCAGGCCGGACGCCGGGTCATTGCGCGACAGCATCACCACCTCCACCTGCGGCGCTGCACCGGCCGGGGCACCGTGGTTGAAGGCCAGCAGCTTCTTGACCAGTGAAAACGCCACACCGGGTGGCGCCGGCAGGTCCAGCCGCTGCAGCTGCAGCTGCATGTAAGCATGGTCATCACCGGCCTCGAAAACCCGGTTCTCGGCCTCGAAATCAAACAGCGCACGGGACGACAAGGCCACCACCAGCGGTGGGCTGGGGTCTTGTGTTGCGGATGACTGCGCGGATGACTGCGCGGATGAAACGGGCGGGTTGGCGGCGGGCAGCGCGGGGGGGTGGGCCATGCCAAAGATCATAGGCCGAGGGCTAGCAACCCCAGCCGCGCCACAGCCCCCGCCAGAGCCGGCCCAGCCTCAGTTCATGAAACCCAGCGGCCCGCGTTTGCCACCGTTCGCCAGCGGCAAATCGGCCGGCTCTACCTGATCCCGCCCGTCCAGCCTGGCGTTGCCAAAGCCGGTCATCCAGGCGCGGCGCATCTCGCGTGGGGCCAGCTCGGCCAGCCGGTCCAGCACATCGTTGCCGGGGTCTTGGGCAAAGCGCCGGCCCCAGTCGTGCTGGCCGCGGATGCTGTCGTAAAGCCGGCGGGCGATGGCGCGGGCCGCCTCGAACTCAGGCATCTGCACCTGGTACACATTGACCCGGTTCAGGATGGGCTCGGGGATGGCGCGCTCATCATTGGCGGTGGCCACCCAGATCAGCTGGCTGGCGTCCACCGCTACCTCGGCAAACTCGTCCACAAACGCGCCGGCAGTGTCGTGCTCCAGCAGGCTGTACAGCGCGCCCAGCGGGTCGTAGGCATGTTCGCCCCGGGCTTTGTCAATCTCGTCCACCACCATCACCGGGTTGGCATATTGGCCGTCCACCAGGGTTTCGAACACCTTGCCGGGGCGCGCGCCTTTCCACTGCGATGACGCGCCGCTGAGCACCCAGCCTGCGGTGAGTGAGCTCATCGAGATAAAGCCCATGCCGGTGCCCAGCAGTTGCGCCACCTCACGCGCAAAGTGGGTCTTGCCCACGCCGGGTGGGCCCAGCAGCAGCATCGGCGTGATCTCCAGCGCGTCGCGGCTGTCGTGGCACAGCGCCAACTGGCGCCGGATGTCGTCCAGTACGGCGTGGAAGTTGGGCATCTCGTCGTACAGATGGTCCATCGCAGGCAGGCCGCTGGGCTTGACCTGAAATCTGTCAGAACCCCGCTCGAGCATGCGCTGGTAGGTGCTGCGCAAGCTTTCGTGGTCTTTGGCGGGCAGCTTGGTGAGGCGGCGCTCCACCTCGTCACAGCGGTAGACGCTGCGCATCTGCGCGATGGGCATGCCGTGTGTGGGCATGGCCACCAGGTCGGTCGAGGATCGGATCATGCTGTCGCCTCCAAAGTCCAAGCAGTCCATTGCAGCAACTTTGCGCCCGGCCGATGCGGCGATCAACACGGCCAAGCCAGCACAGTTGAGTCAAGTACAGCCTAGCAAGCTGCAGGCCCGCCGGCGTCCGCCGGATTGCGGGGGGGGCAGCGGGGCGGCGTGCCGCGTGTGTTTTATGTGCGTTATTTCACCCAGGTGTTGAGCTGGATGATGGGCATCAGCACTGCCAGCACGATCAGCATCACCACCAGGCCCATCACCACGATCAGCAGTGGCTCCAGCAAAGTGGCCAGGGCCATCGCGCGGCGCTGCACCTCACCGCTGAGCTGCTTGGCGGCGCGGTCCAGCATCTGCGGCAACTGGCCCGTCTGCTCCCCCAGCCGCGCAAACATCGCCAGCAGGCCGGGGAAGCGTTTTTTGGCGGCCAGGGCCGAGGCCAGTGGGGCGCCTTCACGCACCTGCACCAGCGCGGCCAGCGCGTCGGCCCGCAAGGCGCGGTTGGCCAGGGTTTCGGCTGCCGCCTGCAAGGCCTTGAGGATGGGCACACCGGCATTGGCCAGCATGGCCAGGGTGCTGGCAAAGCGCGCCGCGTTGTAACCGCGCGCCACCCGGCCCACCAGCGGCAGGCCCAGCCAGGCGGCGTCAAAGCGCTGGCGGAAGGCCTCACCGCGCAGCGCCGCTGCCAGCAGTGCGCCACCAGCCGCACCCGCCAGCAGCACCAGCCAGCCCCATTCGCGCACAAACGCGCTGATGGCCAGCATGGCCACAGTCAAGCCGGGCAGCGCGCGCTTGTTGCCGGCATACACCCCGGCCACCTGTGGCACCACGTAGGTGACCAGAAAAATCACCACACAAAACGCCACCACCGACACGATGGCCGGGTAGAGCGACGCCGCCAGCAGCTTGGCGCGCAGCAACTGGCGCTCTTCCAGGTCGTCGGCCAGGCGCTCCAGCACCGGGCCCAGCGCACCACTTTGCTCACCG
>JANPOW010000207.1:0-5663 GCA_031428185.1 Betaproteobacteria bacterium
CACCTGTTGGCCCACAGCCGGCCGCAAGTCGTGCAGCGCGATGGTGGTGGTGACCACGGCATCCAGGATGCCCTCGGGGATCTCGCGCTGCACGCCCTGGGCATCGGCCCACAGGATGGCCGGGTTGGTCATCAGGTGGCCCACGTTGCGCAGGAACATCAGCGAGCGGCCGTGCAGCACCACCTCGTCACCACCGTTGGCTGCGGTGTAGTGGCGGTCGGGGTTCAAGCCCCGGGTAAAGGTCTTGCCGCCCTTGCTCACCTCTTCGGTCAGCGTGGCCTGCAGGATGCCCAACCAGTTGGCGTAGCCCAGCAGCTTGTCCTCGGCGTCCACCGCAGTGACTGAATCCTCCAGGTCCAGGATGGTGGACAGCGCCGCTTCCAGCACCACGTCGGCCACCCCGGCGGCATCAAACCGGCCGATGGTGGTGCTGCGGTCAATGCGGATGTCGATGTGCAGGCCGTTGTGCACCAGCAGGATGGCTGTGGGTGCGCCCGCCTCGCCTTGATAACCCACCAACTGCGCGGCGTCGGTCAGGCCGGTGCTGCTGCCGTTTTTCAGTGCCACTGCCAATTTGCCGGCCACCACGGTGTAGCCGGTGGCGTCTGCATGGCTGCCGGTGGCCAGCGGGGCGGCCTGGTCCAGCGCGGCACGGGCGCGGGCAATCACGCGCGCGCCACGCACCGGGTTGTAAGCACCGGCGCGCTCGGCACCGTGGTCTTCAGCAATCGCGTCGGTGCCGTAAAGCGCGTCATACAGGCTGCCCCAGCGGGCGTTGGCGGCGTTCAGCGCGTAGCGGGCATTCAGGATGGGCACCACCAGTTGCGGGCCGGCCTGCAGCGCCAGTTCGGCGTCCACCTGGGTTGCGCTGGCTTGCACCGTGGCCGGCACCGGTTGCAGGTAGCCGATCTGCGTCAGGAAGGCGCGGTAGGCCGGCATGTCGGCAATCGGGCCGGGGTGGGCGCGGTGCCAGGTGTCGAGTTCGCTCTGTAGACGATCCCGCTCGGCCAGCAGGGCGGCATTCTTGGGTGCCAGGTCGGCCACGATGGCATCAAACCCGGCCCAGAAGGTGGCCGGCGTGATGCCGGTGCCGGGCAGCACCTTGTCGTCGATGAACCGGGCCAGTGGCGTGGCCACTTGCAGGCGGTGGAGCGTGGTGCGGTTGGTCATGCGGTCGGTCATGGTGGGCCTTTCGGGTCGGTTCAAAGGTGTTGGGGTCGCGGCGGGCGGGGCGGGGTGGGCAGACGGATCAACAGGCCAGGCAAGCCGGATGCTCAAGCCGGGAAAAAATCCAGCACCGCGCGCAGGCCGCTGGCGGTGTGGGTGGGCGGGGTATCGAGTTGCTCGGGCGGCAGGCCGGCCCGGTTGACCCACAGCGTGCTGTAGCCAAACCAGGTGGCGCCCACCGCGTCCCAGCCATTGCTGGAGACAAACAAGATTTTGCGCGCCGGCAGATTGAAGGCATCGGGACCCAGTTGGTACACCGCCGGGTCGGTCTTGAAGCGGCGCACGCTGTGCGCGCTGAGCAGCGGGTGGATCAAGTCGGCCAGGCCGGCGCTGCGCACCGCCACAGCCAGCATCTCGGGGTCTCCGTTGCTCAGGATGCCGGCGCGTATGCCCCGGTCGCGTAAGCCCTGCAGCACAGCCCGGTTCTCGGGGAAGGCTGACAGGTGGCGGTACTGGTTCATCAGACTGTCCTCCGCCGCGCTGCCCAGCACCAGGCCCAGGCGCAGCGCGGCAAAGCGCAGGCTGGCGCGGGTCAAATCCCAGAAGGGCTTGTAGCGCCCGCTCATCGAGCACAGGCGGGTGTACTCAATCTGCCTGTCGCGCCACAGCTGCGCCAGTGCGTCACCCTGGCCGGCAAACAACTGCTCGGCCAGCAGGGCCACGCTGTAGACATCAAACAAGGTGCCGTAGGCATCAAACAGCACCGCCTCGGGCGGGTGGGCTGCCAGTGCGGTGGGCGTGGCGGGCGCCGTGTTGACGGCATCGGCAGGTGTAGCGGCAGGTGTAGCGGCAAGGTTTTGCATGGTGACTGAAGACTGTATTGCCAAGCCTGCCACCCATTGCAGGCCGCACACAGCATAGATTCATGACGGCCAGCGACGGAATGAAGCCAGGGCGCTGCGGTTGATGGCCTGGCAGCACGCAGGTAATCTGCCGCCATGGACCACTTGAAGCAGATTGAATCCTTTGTGGCGGTGGCCACCAAAGGCAGCCTGACGGCCGCTGCCGGCACTGAAGGGGTGGCCCCGGCGGTGATCGGCCGCCGCATCGACGCGCTGGAAGAACGGCTGGGTGTGCGCCTGCTGCTGCGCACCACCCGGCGCATCACGCTCACGCACGAGGGCAGTGCGTTTCTGGAGGACTGCCAGCGCATCCTGGCCGACTTGACCAACGCCGAGGCCAGTGTGTCGGCCGGTGGCATCAAGGCCAGCGGCGCTTTGCGCATCACCGCGCCGGCCGGTTTTGGGCGCCGCCATGTGGCGCCGCTGATGCCGACATTTTTGGCGCAGCACCCGGATGTGCACCTGTCGCTCAACCTGAGTGACCGGGTGGTGGACATCGTCAACGAGGGTGTGGACTGCGCGGTGCGGGTGGGCGACATGCCCGATTCCAGCCTGGTCAGCGTGCGCCTGGCCGACAACCGGCGGCTGTGTGTGGCCGCACCCACCTACCTGCAGCGCGCCGGTGTGCCGCAGCAGCCGGCTGAGCTGGCCCGGCATGAATGCCTGACGCTGTCGTCGGACGCCAGCCAGACCCGGGGCTGGGCGTTTTTGGTGGGCGGCCACGTCACCCATCTGCGGCCCAGCGGCCGCATTGACTGCAGCGACGGCCAGGTGTTGCACGCCTGGTGTCTGCAGGGCATGGGGATTGCCTGGCGCAGCACCTGGGAGGTGGAGGGCGACATCGCCGCCGGCAACCTGCTGCCGGTGCTGGAGGCTTTTGCCGCTCCACCGAATGGCATCTACGCGGTGGTGCCGCAGCGCAAACACCTGCCGCTGCGGGTGCGGCTGTGGATCGACTTCTTGAAGCACCACTACGGTGACCCGGGCTACTGGCGCGGCGCGCGCTGAGTGGAAAAGGCACACTCGGCGGCCATGTTGACTGCCCAGCCACCGTCCACACCACCCAGTGCCCCGTTGATCACACTGCACCAGGTTGGCAAGCGCTTTGACGGTGGCTTGCAGGCCCTGGCCGGGGTCTCGCTGGTGGTGGCGGCGGGTGAGTTTGTGGCGCTGCTGGGGCCGTCGGGCTGCGGCAAAAGCACCGTGTTGCGCCTGGCCGCCGGGCTGGACGCGCCCAGCGCCGGCACGGTGACGGCGCCCGCCGTGCGAGCCAGCGCCAGTCGCATGGTCAGCCACAGCGTCAGCCACAGCGTCAGCCACACCGTCAGCCACACCACCAGCAACAGCACGGCCTTTGTTTTTCAAGAGCCCACGCTGATGCCTTGGGCCAGCGTGTTTGACAACGTCTGGCTGCCCTTGCGCCTGCAAGGCCAAAGCCGTGCGACCGCCAGCGCTACGGTGCGGCAAGTGCTGGCCAGCGTGGGCCTGGCGGACTTCGACACCGCCTACCCGGCCCAGTTGTCGGGCGGCATGAAGATGCGTGCCTCGATTGCCCGCGCCCTGGTCACCCAGCCGCAGGTGCTGCTGATGGACGAGCCGTTTGCAGCACTCGACGACATCACCCGCCAGCGCCTCAACACCGACCTGCTGCAGTGGTGGCAGGGCAAAGGCATGGCCGCGCTGTTTGTCACCCACAGCGTGGCCGAGGCCGTGTTCTTGAGCCAGCGGGTGCTGGTGATGGCGGCCCGGCCCGGCCGGGTGGTGGCTGAGGTGGCCATTGACCACCCCTACCCGCGCCACGCCGACTTTCGCCACAGCGCCCAGTTTGCCCAGGCCTGCCGCACGCTGGGCGATGCGCTGGTGCTGGCCAACGGCGACTTGGCCACACGGTGACCCCAGCCCCCACCCTGCCAGCCCGGCTGGCCCCTGCTGCTGTCATCCTGGCCCTGCTGCTGGGCTGGGAGCTGTTGGTCCGCCTTTTCCACATCCCCGCCTACACCCTGCCCACGCCGTCGCTGGTGGCCAGCACGCTGGTGGCCAACTTCGGCTCGCTGGCCGGCAGCTGGTGGGTGACGCTGAGGATCACCTTCGGCGCGCTGGCGCTGGCCTGTGCCGGCGGTGCGCTGATTGCGGCGGTGTTTGCGCTGTCGCCCACGCTGGAGCGGGCGCTGTTCCCGGTGGCGGTGGTGTTGCAGGTGACACCCATCGTGGCGGTGGCGCCGCTGATCCTGATCTACGTCGAAAGCACCACCGCCGCGCTGCTGCTGTGCGCCTGGATCGTGGCGTTTTTCCCCATCCTGTCCAACACCGTGATCGGCTTGCGCGCCACCGACCCCAACCTGCGAGACCTGTTCCGCCTCTACCGCGCCACGCCGTGGCAGCGCCTGGCGCTGCTGCGCGCCCCCACCGCGCTGCCCTACTTTGTGGCGGGCTTGAAGATCTCTGGGGGTTTAAGCCTGATCGGCGCGGTGACGGCCGAGATGGTGGCTGGTGCTGCCGGCCGCGAGACCGGCCTGGCGTCGCGCATCCTGGAAGCGAGCTTCCGCACCGAGACGCCCAAGATGTTTGCCGCGCTGGCCTTGCTGGTGGCCACCGGGGTGCTGATTTTCTGGCTGCTCGATGCCCTGTCGCGCCGGTTGCTGGGGCCATGGCATGCGTCAGAATCATCGCGACCGCAGTGAGCCCAGGCAACCCAAATTGAGGACACCCACCATGCGCACGCCCGTGACCTTCTGCACCTTCACCCTCACCCTGGCCGCTGTCACCCTGGCCACCATCACCCAACCCGCACTGGCACAAGACAAGGTGGTCTTTGCCACCAACTGGAAGGCGCAAGCCGCCCACGGCGGTTTCTACCAGGCACTGGCCGACGGCACCTACAAGAAGTTCGGCCTCGACGTGACCATCCAGCCCGGTGGTCCGCAGGTCAACAACCGGCCGCTGCTGCCGGCCGGTCGCATTGATTTCTTGATGACCGGCAACCTGCTGCACAGCTTTGACAATGTCAAGAACCAGGTGCCCACCGTGGTGGTGGCGGCCATGTTCCAGAAGGACCCGCAGGCCCTGCTGGCGCACCCCGGCCAAGGCTATGAAAACTTCGACAAGCTCAAGTCTTTCCTCGGCTTGATCCTGTCCGTTGCTTCGGCCCTTCTGATCATCTTCAAATGGTTCAAGGGCAGCGCTGACGAAGCCGAAGCGCCGGGCTAGTTGAGCTCCGGCTCGTTGGCCTGCCACCGTGGGTCACGACGCCGCTGCCGCAGTATGAAGGGTTTGCTACCCAGCTGTCCGCGTTGGTGGAAATCGCCAAACGCTGGGAACCTGGTTCAAAGCCGCAGATCACTACTGTCCGGTTGAGCTTGCCCCTGATCGACGTAGTCCATAGCCACTCGTTTACGCGGCTTTCTTTGACTGGCCCGCGTGCCAGTTTGCTTCGAACCTCATCGGGCTGACGTAGCCCAGCGTGGAGTGAAGTCTGCGATGGTTGTAGAACGTCAACCAGTCGATCACCTCGTCCATCGCTTCGCGCTGGGTGGCGAACTTCTTGCCATACAGCCGGCCCACTTTCAGACTGCCCCACAGGCTTTCCGTCGGCGC
>JANPOW010000208.1:0-2941 GCA_031428185.1 Betaproteobacteria bacterium
GCTGCGAAACGGCCTCAGCGGTCCATTTTTTACCGGCTTTTTGTCCCATAGTTGAACTATGGGCCTGCAAATCCGGCAAAAACTGTCCTCGCTGGGGCCGTTTCTCGCTATCGACGCCCCAAGTCCGACAGGCTCCTAGCAACTGGGCGCGCAGCTTGGGCTCTGAGGTGCTTGGAGACAGCCAGATGCCAAAAAAAAGCCGCGCAAAATCTGCGTCTGCCAGCTCACCGCGCAGTGTGCCGTTGAAGTGAAAGCGCGCCGCCTGGCCAGGCCGCTGCACACCGGTCAAGCGGTCACCGGCCTGCACATCGGGGAACAGCCGGGTCATGGCGGCCAGCCACTGCGCTGACTGCGTCTCGCCGAACGGGCCGATGTGCCGCATCTCGTCGATGGCGCGGCTGGCGATCTGCGCGCCCACCAGCTTGCGGGCGTAGATCAGCTCCAGCGCCAGGGGCTGGGTACTGCCGTCGCCGGCCAGCGGGGCGGCGCTCCACAAGTGCAGGTCGTAGATGTGCAGGCCAAAAAAGCGCATCACGCCGCTGCCGCGCCAAATGGCGCCGGGCAGGTCGGCAGCAAGCTCGGGCGGCAGGCTGGGTGTGGCGGCCGGGCGAGCCGGGCTTTGGGCCTGCAATCCACCGGGCCGCAGGGCCAGGGCCAGCAGGCTGCCCAGCAGGCCGACGCGGCGGCTCAGCATGGCACGCTGGTGCCCGGCCGGCGCAAGGTGAACTGCATCACGTCGGTGCTGCCGGTCTCGAACGCGGCCTCGCAATAGGCCAGATAAAACTCCCAGATGCGCATGAAGCGTGTGTCAAAGCCCAGGCCGCGCACCTGGGTGGCCTGGTGCAGAAAGTCATGCCGCCAGCGGCGCAGTGTTTCGGCGTAGTCGGGGCCAAAGGCCAGTTCGCGCTCCACCACCAGGCCGGCCTTGGCCGCCTCGGCGCGAAACGCGCTGGGGCTGGGCAGCAGGCCACCCGGGAAGATGTATTGCTGGATGAAGTCGGTGCCGGCCGCATAGCGCTCAAACAGCGTGTCGGCGATGGTGATGGACTGCACGCAGGCCCGGCCACCGGGCTTCAACTGGTCGTGCAGGGTCTTGAAGTAGCCGGCCCAGTATTCACGCCCCACCGCCTCAAACATCTCGATCGAGACGACGGCGTCAAACGGGCCGTCGCTGATGTCGCGGTAGTCCTGGAAACGCAACTCGGCTTGTGGCCCCAGCCCGGCACTGGCCAGGCGCTGCTGGCCATAGGCCAACTGCTCGGCCGACAGGGTGATGCCGGTGACGCGGGCTTTGAAATCACGCACCGCGCACTCCGCCAGGCCGCCCCAGCCGCAGCCGATCTCCAGCACGCGGTCACCCGGTTGCACCTGGCATTCGGCCAGTGCGCGGTGCATCTTGGCGTGTTGGGCGCTGCTGGTGCTTTGCTGCTGGTTGCCATTGAACCAGGCACTGGAGTAGGTCATGGTCTGGTCCAGCCAGAGCCGGTAGAACCGGTTGCCCAGGTCATAGTGGGCGTGGATGTTGCGCTTGCTGCCGGCGCGGGAATTGCGGTTGAACAAGTGCCTGGCGCGGTGCAGCAGGCGGCCCCACCAGGTGCCGTAGACGGCTGACTCCATCGCCTCGCGGTTGGCATTGAACAGCGCCAGCAAGGCGGTCAGATCACTGGCGGCCCAGTCACCGGCGATGAAGGTTTCGGCAAAGCCGATGTCACCGCTGCGCAGCACGGCGGCGCACATGGTCCAGTTGTGCAGGCGCAGCGCGGCATGGGGCTGGCCTGGCGCACCGGCGCCAAAGTGCAGTTGCCCACCGTCGGGCAATTGCACATCCAGCGTGCCGGTGTGCAGCCGACGCAGCAGGGCAAACAAAGCCCGCGCGGCCGCTGGGGCGGACGGCGGCAGGGCCAGCGGAGAGGCGGCGGTGGTGGCAGAGCGCATGGGGTTGGGGTGGCGGCGTGGCGTGGGATTGAGGGCGGGGCAGCGGGACAGTGCGGCAGGTCATCAGTGCGGGCGCGCCGGCGGCCCATCAGCCGTGCCGGAGCTGCCAAAAAACGGCACCCGCTTGAGCAGCAGGCGCAGCGCCTGCCAGTGGATGCGGGCCACCACACCCAGCGTGAGCAGTGGCATGCGGCACAGCGCCTGGCGCAGGCGGGCGGGCGTGAGCGGCGCCAGGTCACCACTGACACTGGTGCGCAGCAGTGGGCCGGCGCTGTCGTCGTGATCGATGCGGGCGACTGTGCGGGCGGCTTTGCGGCCGCTGCCTGCGGCCGCCGTGCGCATGAAGCGGAAGCGGTAGCTGCCCTGCACCTGGCAAAACGGCGAGACGTGAAAGGTTTTTGCAGCGCTCAGCGTGTGCCCGTAAGCCAGCTGCGGGCCGACCAGCAAGTAGCTGTGGCGCCCGCCAAAGGTGTTGTTGACCTCGGCCACGATGGCCGCCAGCGTGTCGTCCGCCCGGTGGCAATACCAAAAACTGACCGGCAGAAAGACATGGCCCAGCACCCGCGGGTAGGTGTGCAGCCAGGCCTCGCCCGTGGCATCGGCAATGCCGGCGCTGGCCAGTTGCTCGTCCAGCCAGGCCAGGCAATCGGCGCGGCCGTCGCCGTGATCGGCATCATGAAAACTGACCCAGCCGCGCCGGTTGCGGCGCAGCAGCGCCATCGGTTGGACACGCAGGCTGCGCAGCGGCAGCATCAAGAACCAGGTGGGGTAGTCAAAGGCGTGTGGCGTGGGGCGCAGGCGTTGGTGGCGCACCCGCCCGATGCCCAGCAGCGGGCGGTTGTCAGCCTCACCGATGCCCAGCAGCGGGCGGTTGTCAGCCTCGCCGATGCCCAACAGCGGGCGGTTCACAACGCTGGCTGCGGGCTGGCTCACGCGGCCGCCCGCAACGGCGTCGCAGGCTCAGCCGCCCATCGCGCGCGCACGGCATCTGCCACCGCCAAGCCGG
>JANPOW010000209.1:0-3623 GCA_031428185.1 Betaproteobacteria bacterium
GCGCCCCGGTTCTGGTTGAAGGCATTGACGCGAAAACGCGCCAGGCCCTGGATCTCGAACGAGAAGTCGCACTCCAGCGTGTCTTCGTAGGCCTTGCGCTGGGCGTCGTTCATGATGTCGTAGACCATGGCGTGCACCGCCTTGTGGTCCAGCGCCTCCACGTTGATGCGCCGCACATCGCCGTTGACCCGGATCATCGGCGGCAGGCCGGCCGACAGGTGCAGGTCAGAGGCCTTGTTCTTGACCGAGAAGGCCAACAGTTGGGTGATGTCCATGGGGCTGTGCTCTCGGCAAATGCGTTAGGCAAAATTGATTATGACCACCGTTATCGACAACTTGCAGCAGGTCCACAGCCGTATCGCTGCCGCCTGCGCCGCTGCTGCCCGGCCTGTGGACAGTGTCACGCTGCTGGCCGTGAGCAAGACCTTCCCGCCCGAGGCGGTGCGTGCTGCGTTTGCTGCCGGCCAACGCCAGTTTGGCGAAAACTATGTGCAAGAGGCGCTGGACAAGATCGCCGCACTGGCCGATCTGCGCCAGCACATCACCTGGCACCTGATCGGCCCGCTGCAAAGCAACAAGACCCGGCCGGTGGCCGCGGCCTTTGACTGGGTGCATTCGGTGGCCCGGCTCAAGATCGCCCAGCGCCTGAGCGAGCAGCGCCCGGCCGGCCTGCCGCCGCTGCAGCTGTGCCTGCAGGTCAACATCAGCGGCGAGGTCAGCAAGAGTGGCCTGCTGCCGCCTGAGGTGCTGGCGGTGGCACAGGCGGTGGCGCGGCTGCCAAATTTGCGTCTGCGCGGGCTGATGGCGATTCCTGAGCCAGCGGTTGACGCGGCCGCGCAGCGCACGCCGCACCGGGCGCTGCGTGAGTTGCTGGCCGCACTCAACGCCACAGGCCTGGCGCTGGACACCCTGAGCATGGGCATGAGCGCTGACCTGGAGGCCGCCGTGGCTGAGGGCGCGACGCTGGTGCGCGTGGGCACTGCCATCTTCGGCGGCCGCAGCGTGCCGGCCCGGCCTGAGAGCGCCTGAGCGTTTTGGGGCGGCTGGCCTGCTGCCGTGCGTTGCAGGCCCTACACCGCAATCTGCGTGCTGCTCTTGACCTCTTCCATCACCACGTAGGTGCGGGTTTCACGCACGCCGGGCAGGGTCCAGATCACGCTGCCGATGAACTGGCGGTAGGCCGCCATGTCGGCCACGCGGGTCTTGAGCAGATCGTCAAAACCGCCCGCCGCGCCTCGTAGCCCAGGATGTAGCCGTCGCGGGTCAGCCGCTTGACCCGCTCCAGCACCGCGGTGGCCGACAAATGCACCTCATCGGCCAGCGTCAGGTTGCTGATGCGGCCGTCGGCCTGCAGCACCCGCAGGATGCGCAGGTCGATCTTGTCCAGGTCGTGGGGGTGGTCCGTCATCGCCATTGCCTTGGCCAGCAAGCCCGCTCACTGGTCCAGCTTGATGCCGGCCTTCTGGATGATGGCGCCCCAGCGGCGGGCGTCCGACTCCACCGTGCGCTTGAAGTCATCCGCGCTGCCGCCCACCACGGTCAGGCCCTGGCCGTCCAGCGCCGCTTTAACCGCCGGGTCGCGCAGCGCGGCGTTCACGTCGGTGTTGATTTTCTGGATCACGGCCGCAGGCGTGCCGGCGGCGGTGAACAGGCCGTTCCAGGCCAGCGATTCCACTTGCGGATAACCGGCCTCGGCCAGCGTGGGCAGGTCTTTCAGGCTGTCGGGCCCGTCACTGCGCCTGGCAGCGGTGCTGGCCAGCAGCCGCAGCTTGCCCGATTTGACATGCGGCAGCAGCGCTGGTGCGGTCATGAAAGTGGTATCTGCCTCGCCCTGCGCCACCGCAAACGCGGCCGGCGGTGAGCCGTTGAACGGGATGTGCGTGGCGGCAAAACCGGTCTCGCCCATCATCAACGCCATCGTCAAATGGGCTGAGCTGCCCTGGCCCAGCGATGAATAGTTGACTCGACCACCCTGCGCCCTGGCCCAGTCCACAAACTCCTTCACCGTCTTGATGGGCAGGTTGGCATTGACCGCCAGCACATTGGGCTGCGAGGTACACATCACCACCGGCGCCAAATCCCTGGCCGGGTCGTAAGGCATTTTTTTGTAGAGAAACGGCGCAAACGCGATCGGGCCGTTGAAGCCCATCACCAGCGTGGTGCCGTCGGGTGGCGCTTTGGCCGCCACGTCCACGCCCAACATCCCGCCTGCGCCGGGCTTGTTGTCCACCAGCACCGGCTGGCCCCACTTGTCTTTGAGCTTGTCGGCCAGCAGGCGGGCAATGATGTCCAGGCTGCTGCCGGCGGGGGCGGGTACCACGAGCTTGACGGGGTGGGGTGGCCAGGCTTGGGCTTGGGATGCGGCGGTGAAGGTGGCGCAAATGGCGGCGCCAAGGGCGGAGATGAGCAGGTGGCGGCGGTGCATGGATCGATGCTATCCGGCTGGCAAAGCGGTCTGCGGGCGCACGCTTGCGATGCAGACGGTGCCAAGCCTGCCTGGCGCCGGGCTGCATTGGCCGCAGTGGATGAAGCCCAGGGCCGACTACTGGTCAAATCGTTGTCGCGCCGAGTTTCCACATGGCCTCGACCCATGGCCGACTCTCAACGCGCCAAATTGATCGTCAGAAAGCCACCACGTCGCTGGCCTTGTGGCGATGTCGCCAGTCCAAACACGGTTGGGCATCGCTGGCGTGACGTTGCGCACCAACAGGGGCGCGGCCACCGGCATTGAGTGCGCCCGGCCTGGTGAAGCCTTACCTTTTGAGAATTGCGGTAGCTTTGCTCAGGCCGGCGTCATAGATGCCGCCGATCACTTCCTTGGCCTTTGCATCGTCGGCGCCGTTGGCGTCGAAGGTAGAGGTCCACTTGACGAGCGACTTGCCGTCGCCCGTCGGGCTCACCGTCATCGTCGAGACGTAGTTCTTGACCGGCAGCGGTGACTTCACGATCACGTAGGTGAGGCTGCGCTTGGTCGCGCTGTAGGCCGTCAGCTTTTCATTGATGGTGCCTCCACCGACGAGCGACAGCACCCGCGTCGAGCCCGCTGCGTTGCCCGTGCCTTGACTGCCTGCCAACGCCGGGTGCCAGACGTCGAGTCCCTGGAAGTTGCCGATCAGCTTCCACGCGGTGGCCGGGGCCGCATCGAGCGTGGCCTCGCGCGTGATGGACAGTCCGCTAGCGGCAAAGCCGCTGCCCGCGGCGAGTAGTAGGGTGGCGCCCGCAAGAAGCCGTTGAGTCGTGTTCAAAGTGTTGTCTCCGGTAGTCATTGGTCCGCTCGGCGACACGCTGAACGGACGTGAAGATTATTGGCGCGTGAAGCTTCAGCGAACTCCGGGTTTTACCTTGTATACGAGCATATTGAACCATTGCTAATGTCGGCGGCACGATGAATCGGTCTACGTACCTCACACGCATGCCCGACGCCCCCGGCAAGTCAAGCTCCTGCAGCAAGCCGCGCCGGGCCCGGCGACTGGAGGGGTTGTCGCTAGGAGCCTGTCGGACTTGGGGCGTCGATAGCGAGAAACGGCCCCAGCGAGGACAGTTTTTGCCGGATTTGCAGGCCCATAGTTCAACTATGGGACAAAAAGCCGGTAAAAAATGGACCGCTGAGGCCGTTTCGCAGC
>JANPOW010000210.1:0-5357 GCA_031428185.1 Betaproteobacteria bacterium
GCCAGAGGCGTGAATCATAGGCTTTTTGCGTCGGCTGGGGTTGGCCGGGCTGGCCACCCAGGTTGGACCCGCGGTGGCAGGCCAGGCCTTCAAGATCCAGCACCTGCGCGCCGTCGGCCAGCAAGGCCTGCAGCAGGCGCGTCTTGCCACTGCCGGTGCGGCCGGCCAGCACGCGGAAATCAAACCGCGCCGGCCAATCGGCCAGGTCTTGCCGCACCACGCTGCGAAAGCCCTTGTAGCCCCCCGCCAGCTTGGCAGTGCGGAATCCGATCTGGTCCAAAAACCACGCCAGCGCACCTGAGCGCTGGCCACCACGCCAGCAGTAGACCAGTGGTTGCCAGTCGCGTGGTTTGTCGGCCATCCAGCGGTCAAGATGGCCAGCGATGTTGCGCCCGACCATGGCGGCGCCCAGCTTGCGCGCCGCCAGTGCTGATGACTGGACATACAGCGCGCCCACCACGCGGCGCTGCTCGTCATCGAGCACCGGCCAGTTGATGGCGCCGGGCAGGTGGTCCTCGGCAAACTCGGCCGGTGAGCGGGCGTCGATGATGGCGTCGAAGCTGGCCAACTCGGCGGCGGTTTGGGCGGCGGTGACGGTTCGCAGTGCCATCGTTTCAGCGCACGGGTGCGGCCGCGTCCAGCAACTCGGTCTCGATCTGCAACTGCGCCCGGGTCTGCTGCAGTGCCGGGCCGTCGATCAAGAACGTGTCCTCCACCCGCTCGCCCAGGGTGGTGACCTTGGCCAACTGCAGGTTGATGTTGTGGCGCGCCAGCACCCGGGCAATGCCGTACAGCAGGCCCGAGCTGTCACTGGTGCTGACCGACAGCAGCCAGCGCTGCGCCCGCTCATCCGGCCGCAGCGAGACACGTGGGGTGATCGGGAAGGATTTGACCCGGCGCGACACCCGGCCCCGGCTGGGTGCGGGCAGCGGTGCATCACTTTCCAGCGCCAGCACCAGCTGGGTTTCGATCAGCGAGATCAGATCCCGGTAGCTGCCGGGGTCGGCATCGGCGCACTGCGGGTGGATGACCTGGAAGGTGTCCAGCGCATAGCCCGTGCGGCTGGTGTGCACCTTGGCGTCCTGAATCGAGAAACCGGCGCCATCAAAGTAGCCACAGATGCGCACAAACACATCCGGCCGGTCGGGTGCGTACACCAGCACCTGCAGGCCATCACCCAGCGGGGATGGGCGGGCCTGCACCACCGGCTGTGGCGGGTCGATGTGGCGCCACAGCGCGCGGGCGTGCCAGGCGATCTCGCTGGCGTCATGGCGCGCAAAGTAGCTGAGTTCCAGCGTTTTCCAAAGCGGCACCTCAGTACCGGGCAGGGCGCTGTGCAGCGCCATGATCTGCCGCGCCTCTTGTTTGCGCGCTTCCAGATCAGCCAGTTGATTGGGCTTGGCGCCGCCCAGCGCACGCAGGGTGTAGCGGTACAAATCCTCCAGCAGCTTGGCCTTCCAGGCATTCCACACCTTGGGGCTGGTACCGCGGATGTCGGCCACGGTGAGCAGGTACAGCGCGGTCAGGTGGCGCTCATCGCCCATCTTGTTGGCAAAGGCACGGATCACGTCCGGGTCGGACAAATCCTCTTTTTGCGCCACCGTGCTCATGATCAGGTGGTGCTTGACCAAAAATTCAGCCAGCGCGCTGTCTTCAGGGTTGATGCCGTGGTCGCGGCAAAAACGCCGCACCTCGGTGGCGCCCAGCGCACTGTGGTCGCCACCCCGGCCCTTGGCCACATCGTGGAACAACGCAGCCACGTAGAGCAGCCAGGGCTTGTCCCATCCGCTGGCAAGCTGCGAGCAGAACGGGTACTCATGCGCATGCTCGGCGATGAAAAAGCGGCGCATGTTGCGCAGCACCATCAGGATGTGCTGGTCCACCGTGTAGACATGGAACAGGTCATGCTGCATGCGGCCCACGATGCGGCGGAACACCCACAGATAGCGCCCCAGCACCGAGGTCTGGTTGAGCAACCTGAAGGCATGCGTGATGCCGCTGGGCTGGCGCAGGATGTCCATGAACAGCTCGCGGTTGATCGGGTCATGCCGAAACGTGGCGTCCATCACCTCACGGGCGTTGTACAGCGCGCGCAGCGTGCGGGCCGACAGCCCCTGGATGCCGGGGCTTTGCTGGAAGACCAAAAAAGTCTCGAGGATGGCGTGTGGGTTGTCGGTGTACAGGTCGTCGCGCGCCACCTCCAGCATGCCGGCGCGGTCAAAAAAGCGGGCGTTGATCTGGCGCATCGGCGCGGCCTCGCTCGCGTTGATGCGCTCCTCGATGTTGAGCATCAGGATCTGGTTGAGCTGGGTCACCGCCTTGGCGGCCCAGTAGTAGCGGTGCATCAACACCTCGGACGAGCGCTGCGCCCGGCTGGACTGGTAGCCAAAGCTCTCGGCCACGGCGGTTTGCAGATCAAACACCAGCCGGTCTTCACGCCGGCCGGCCACGCAGTGCAGCCGGGCGCGGATGAGCTTGAGCGTGCCCTCGTTGCGCTGCAGTTGTTTGACCTCAAACGGCGTGATCAACCCGTTGGCGGCCAGCTCGGCCCAGCTGCGGCCCAGCCCAGCGGCACGCGCCACCCACATCACCACCTGCAGGTCACGCAGGCCGCCCGGGCTTTCTTTGCAGTTGGGCTCCAGCGCGTAGGGCGTGTCTTCGTATTTGGTGTGGCGCTGCTGCATCTCCAGCGTCTTGGCGCGCAAAAACGCGGCCGGGTCCATCAACGCAGCGGTCTCGTGCTGAAACGTGGTGAACAGCTTGCGGGCACCCACCACCAGGCGGGACTCGAGCAGCGCCGTCTGCACCGTCACATCGCTGCGCGCCTCGGCCACACACTCGGGCACGCTGCGCACGGCCGAGCCGATCTCCAGCCCGATGTCCCAGCAAGCGGTGATGAAGGCCTCCAGCTTGCCCGTCAGCACACTGCCGGCGTCGGTGTTGGCACCCGGGGGTAACAGCACCAGCACGTCCACATCGCTGTGCGGCAGCAGCTCACCCCGGCCGTAGCCGCCCACCGCCACCAGTGCGGCGGCGTTGGGCATGCCGCTGTGCGCCCACAGCGC
Organism: Betaproteobacteria bacterium; assembly: GCA_031428185.1. Classification (GTDB taxonomy): domain Bacteria; phylum Pseudomonadota; class Gammaproteobacteria; order Burkholderiales; family Burkholderiaceae_C; genus Pseudaquabacterium. Next base: position 3,066 of record JANPOW010000210.1, read on the forward strand.
GGCCAGGCACACATCCACATGCCGGGTCAGTGCTTTGATCAGCCGGGTGGCGGCCGGCGCGCTGGCGCGACTGGCCATGAAGTGGCCGATCAACGCCTTTTTGCCGTCGCGAAACTCAGCCCGCAGGCTGGCGATGTCAGTGACCGGGACGCTGCCCGGAGCGGTATTGACCAGCATGCCGGTGCCTGCCAACTCAGGCCGACGTGGTGGCCACGGGCGTGGCGAGCGGCGTGATGAAGGCCGGCGGTGGGGGTGAGCCGGCCGACAGTGTGAGCACCTCGTAGCCAGTCTCGGTGACCAGCACCGTGTGCTCCCACTGCGCTGACAAAGACCGGTCTTTGGTCACGATGGTCCAGCCGTCACCCAGCTCGCGGATCTCGCGCCGGCCGGTATTGATCATCGGCTCGATGGTGAAGATCATGCCCGGCACCAGCTCGTCCAGCGTGCCGGGGCGGCCGTAGTGCAGCACCTGCGGCTCTTCATGGAATTTGTTGCCAATGCCGTGGCCGCAAAACTCCCGCACGATGGAAAAGCCCTGGTTCTCGGTAAACACCTGGATGGCGTGGCCGATGTCGCCCAGCCGGGCGCCCGGCCTGACCTTGGCGATGCCCTTCCACATCGCGTCATAGGTCAACGCGCAAAGCCGTTTAGCGGCGATGGAGCCGTCACCCACCACAAACATGCGGCTGGTATCACCATGCCAGCCGTCCTTGATGACAGTGACATCGATGTTGACGATATCGCCGTTCTTGAGCGGCTTCTCATTCGGGATGCCGTGGCAGACCTGGTGGTTGATCGAGGTGCAGATGGACTTGGGGTAGGGCACATAACCCGGCGGCTGGTAATTCAGCGGCGCGGGGATGCCGCCCTGCACCAACACGATGTGGTCATGCGCCAGCTTGTCGAGGTGTTCGGTGCTGATGCCGGGCCGCACATGGGGCGTCAGCATGTCCAGCACCTCTGAGGCCAGACGGCCGGCGATGCGCATGCCGGCTATCTCGGCGGGTTGGGTCTTGAGGGTGATGGCCATAGCCTTAAATTATCCCACCGCCCACTAAAATGCCGGGTTTCCACGGGCATGGCCCCCTGCTGCAGGCGCGCCATCCCGGGGCGCGCGCCAGGGCCCAGGCCAGCCCGGTCACACGGTCCGCCATGCCGCCTGTCCCGTCTGCTTCGCCCGCCTCAGCCACCCCATCCACCCCATCCCGCAAGACTTTGTTGAGCTTTGCCGGTGGCAACGCGCTCTCGGCCTTCCGCGCCCAGGCCTTGTTGCCACAGTTGCAAGCCATCAGCCCACGCATCAGCGGTGTGGTGGCGCAGTACCGGCACTGGGTGTGGTGTGGCGCTGGCGCCGCGCCTGACCACGACAAACTTGCCGCCCTGCTGCGCTACGGTGACCCAGCGCCAGCCGATGCCGGCGGTGCCAGCGCGCTGGTGGTGGTGCTGCCCCGGCTGGGCACCGTGTCACCCTGGGCCAGCAAGGCCACCGACATCGCCCGCAACTGCGGCCTGGTGCTGCACCGGGTGGAGCGGGTGACGGAGTTTCGGCTGCAGCTCAAAGCCGGCGGGTTTGGGCATGTGCTGGGTGATTTGATCGGCAAGGCCAGCAAGCCGCTGCTTGAGGCTGAATTGCAAGCCTGCGGCAACCTGCTGCATGACCGCATGACCGAAAGCGTGGCCTTTGAGTGCGACGCCGCCCAACACCTGTTTGACGCCCGCCCGGCCGAGCCGCTGGCGCATGTGGATGTGCTTGGCGCAGGCCGATCCGCTTTGGTCAGCGCCAACACCACCTTCGGCCTGGCGCTGAGCGACGACGAGATCGACTACCTGGTGGCCGCTTTCCAGGCCTTGAGCCGCAACCCCAGCGATGTCGAATTGATGATGTTTGCCCAGGCCAACAGCGAGCACTGCCGGCACAAGATCTTCAACGCCGACTTCAGCATCGATGGCATACGCCAGCCGCTGTCCATGTTCGGCATGATCCGCAACACCGAAAAACTGGCACCGCAGCACAGCGTGGTGGCCTACAGCGACAACAGCGCGGTGATGGAGGGTGGCCCGGTGCAACGCTGGGCGCCAGCCGGCTTCACCAACGCCCCGCTGTACCGCGCACGGGATGAGATCAACCATGTGTTGATGAAGGTGGAGACGCACAACCACCCGACGGCGATCTCACCATTTCCGGGTGCGTCCACCGGCGCGGGTGGCGAGATCCGGGACGAAGGCGCCACCGGGCGCGGCTCAAAACCCAAAGCGGGGTTGACGGGTTTTTCGGTCTCCAACCTGCACCTG
>JANPOW010000211.1:0-2678 GCA_031428185.1 Betaproteobacteria bacterium
AGCGAGAAACGGCCCCAGCGAGGACAGTTTTTGCCGGATTTGCAGGCCCATAGTTCAACTATGGGACAAAAAGCCGGTAAAAAATGGACCGCTGAGGCCGTTTCGCAGCCGACGTTCCCCAAGCCCGACAGGCGCCTAGACAAACCCCATGCGCTGCAGCAGTGCGCGGGTGGTGTCCAGCCGTTCACGCAGCGTGGCAGCGCTGCCGGCGCAATCGGCGGCATCAAAGTTGGCGCCGGCTGCCTCCACCTGCACGGCCAGCGCCTGGATGGCACGCAAGCCCATGCTGGCCGCCGCCCCTTTGACGGCATGGGCCAGCGCCGGCAGGGCGGGGCTGTCAGCGCGGTCCAGCGCTGCCAGCAGCAGGGCCTGGCTGCCGGCCACATCGTTCAAGAAGCCTTCCATCACTGACCGGTAGCCCGCCAGCGACACGCCGACACAGACATCGCCGATCACCACCATGTCCAATTGCTCGGCAACATCGGCGGCGCGGAAGCGGCGGCGGGCGGGTGGTTTGGCGGGGTTGGCAGGGGGGGGCGGGGTCACGGGCGTCTCGGCGGCAGCGCTGCAACCCCACGGGCTGCCGCACTGAAACAACAAGCGGGCGTTGGCTGGCGCTGCAGGCCCTGCATCAGCAGGGCCGCCAACGGGCCGACGGGCATGCCTGCATATCGACTGCGCAGCGATGGTAAGAGAGGAATTTTTTCATGCGGCGGCCGTATCCGTTTTGTGCAGTTTTGCTGATGAGGCTGACCAGGCGCAGGCGCCAAGCCATCGGCCAAAATCCCGCCATGCCGCAAACCCCGCCCCCGCTGTGCATTGAGCGCGCCTGCAACCTGCGCCCGCTCAACAGCTTTGGCCTGCCGGCCAGCGCCCACACGCTGGTGCGCATCCGCAGTGATGCCGACGTGCGGCGTGTGCTGGACCACCCCGAGCTGGGCCGCGCCCCCAAGCTGGTGCTGGGCGGCGGCAGCAACCTGGTGCTGACACGTGACCCACAAGCCGTGGTGCTGCGCGTGGAGGTGCCCGGCCGGCGCCTGGCCGCCACGCTGGATGACGCCTGGATCGTCGAGTTTGGCGCCGGCGAGACCTGGCACGACGCGGTGGCCTGGACGCTGGCGCAAGGCCTGCCCGGGCTGGAGAACCTGGCACTGATCCCCGGCACCGTGGGTGCGGCGCCGGTGCAGAACATCGGCGCCTACGGTGTTGAGTTGGCCGACCGCTTCCACTCGCTGGACGCGGTGGACCTGGTCACCGGCCGGGGCGTGACGCTGGACGCCCGCGCCTGCAACTTCGGCTACCGCGACAGCGTGTTCAAGCAGGGTGGGTTTGGTGGCCTGGCCGGCAAAAGCCTGATCACCCGGGTGCGGCTGCGCCTGCCCCGGCCCTGGCAGCCGGTGCGTGGTTATCTGGACATCGAGCGCCGCATGGCCGAGACCAGCAATGCCGACCCCGATGCCCGCACCCTGTTTGACTGGGTCTGCGCCATCCGCCGCGCCAAGCTGCCCGACCCGGCCGTGATTGGCCACGCCGGCAGCTTTTTCAAAAACCCGGTGGTCAGTGCCGACCAGTGCCGTGACATCACCAACCGCGACCCCCACCTGGTGCACTACCCGCTGCCCGACGGCCGCTTCAAGCTGGCCGCCGGCTGGCTGATCGACGCCTGCGGCTGGCGCGGCAAAACCATCGGCGGGGCGGCGGTGTACGAGCGCCAGGCGCTGGTGCTGGTCAACCGGGGCACGGCCACCGGGGCCGAGGTGGTGCTGCTGGCGCGCGCCATCCAGGAGAGTGTCTACGGCCGCTTTGGCATCCGGCTGGAGCCTGAGCCGGTGATTGTTTGAGCCTGGGCCGCGTTGGGGCAATTGCAGCGGGCGGACAATTCAGCCATGAGCACCTTGCCCAAAAAACTGCCCAAGCCCGCGCCCAACGCCCCGCAAGCAGGCCCGCCGCCTGACCCGTCGCACGGCCCGCTTACCGAGGCCGAGCTGGACACGCTGCAGGCCTTGATGGACAGCCTGCCCGCCACGCTGGAGCCGCTGGACACGGTGATGATCGACGGTTATTTGTGCGGTGTGCTGCTGCAGCCCAGCCCGGTGCCCGAGGCGCTCTGGCTGGCCCACATCGCCGATGTGGAGGGCCGCAAACCACCGACCCGGTTTGATGCGGTGTTGCTGCGCGCACTGGTGCTGCGCCGCTACAGCGAGTTGAACCGCGCCATCGCCCAGCGCCTGTGGTTTGACCCGTGGGTCTACCAGCTGGACGACGCGGCCACACCGTCCGAGACCGTGCTGCCCTGGGTGGCCGGCTTTGCCACTGCGGTGGACTTGTTCACCACGCTGATGGACCAGCACGAGCCCGCGCTGCTGGAGCCACTGGCCACGCTGTACCGCCACCTTGACCCGGACGATCTGGAAGACGCCGACGCGCTGTTGGCCGAGATTGAAACCCTGGCCCCACCCGAAACCCTGGTGGAGGCGGTGGAAGACCTGGTGCGCAGTGTGCTGCTGATGGCCGATGTGTCGCGGCCGCAGCCCAAGGGGCGGGCGGCCGGGCCCAGGCCCGCCGCAAAACCGCTGCATCCGGCGCTGGCGCGGCGTGCGGCGGCGGCGGGCACAGGCGCAGGTGGCACCGGCGCGGCGCGCCAGCCCGGTGCCAAGACGGCCCGGGCCGCTGGCCGA
>JANPOW010000212.1:0-18901 GCA_031428185.1 Betaproteobacteria bacterium
TTCGGGCTGCCCACACGGCCGGTTTCGCCGGTGGCGAAGGGGGGCATGTTGTAGTGCAGCATGAAGCGGTCTTCGTAGTCACCGGCCAGCGCGTCGATGCGCTGTGCGTCGCGGTCGGTGCCCAGGGTGGTGATGACCAGCGCTTGCGTCTCACCCCGGGTGAACAGGGCCGAGCCGTGGGTGCGGGGCAGCACACCGGTGCGGATCTCGATCGGGCGCACAGTGCGGGTGTCGCGGCCGTCGATGCGCGGTTCACCGGCCAGTATCTGGCTGCGCACGATGCCGGCTTCGATATTGAACAGCAGGCCTTCAACTTCCACCTTGTCGACGCTCAGGCCATCGGCCTTGAGCGCAGCCATCACATTGGCCGTGACCGCGCGGCAAGCCTGGGTGCGGGCCTGCTTGCTGCGGATCTGGTAGGCGGCTTTCAGCGGCTCGTCGGCCAGTGCGCCGATCTTGGCGATGAAGGCCTCATCTTTGGGCGGGGCTTTCCAGTCCCACACCGGCTTGCCGGCATCCCGCACCAGCGCATGGATGGCGTCGATGGCGATGCCGGCTTGCTGGTGGCCAAACACCACGCCGCCCAGCATCACTTCTTCACTCAGCTGGTCGGCTTCGGATTCAACCATCAACACTGCAGCTTCAGTGCCGGCCACGATCAGGTCCATCTTGCTGTTGGCCAGCTCGGTTTTGCCCGGGTTCAGGATGTATTGCCCGTTGACATAACCCACACGGGCAGCACCCACCGGGCCGTTGAACGGCATGCCGGAGATGGACAGCGCGGCGCTGGACGCGATCAGTGCGGCGATGTCGGCCTGCACCTCGGGGTTCAGGCTGAGCACATGCACCACCACCTGCACTTCATTGAAGAAGCCATCGGGGAACAGCGGGCGGATCGGGCGGTCGATCAGGCGGCTGGTGAGCGTTTCCAACTCGCTGGGCCGGCCTTCACGCTTGAAAAAGCTGCCCGGGATGCGGCCGGCGGCGTAGGTCTTCTCGATGTAGTCAACGGTCAGCGGGAAAAAATCTTGCCCTGCCTTGGCTTCGGTGCGGGCCACCACGGTGGCCAGCACCACGGTGCCTTCGATGTCAACGATCACGGCGCCGCTGGATTGGCGGGCAACTTCACCGGTTTCCATCGTGACCTGGTGTTGGCCCCACTGGAAGGTCTTGGTGACTTTGTTGAACAAGCTCATGGGTATGTCTCCGTTGCGGGTGCAATGAATCGGCGCACTTGCGGTGGCGCCGGTGGAGGACCGGGAGCGTGCGTCAGCGTGGGCGGGATGGCATTCCAGCGAGATCCTTGTGGGCAATACCCTCAGGACACCATTGGAATGACACAACACTGCCGGTGCTGAGCCGGGTTGCTCCAAAAGACAAAGAGCCTGTGCTGGGGGATTCCAGACAGGCTCTCAGGTTCACCGCGTGCTTACTTGCGCAGGCCGAGCTTGGCGATCAGTGCGGTGTAGCGCTCGGGCGTCTTGCCCTTCAGATAGTCCAGCAGCTTGCGGCGGCGGCTGACCATGCGCAGCAGGCCACGGCGGCCGTGGTGGTCTTTCAGGTGGGTCTTGAAGTGGGGGGTCAGGTCATTGATGCGTGCGGTGAGCAGCGCAACCTGCACTTCCGGGGACCCGGTGTCACCCGTGCCACGGGCATTGTTGGCTACGGTCTCGGCCCGGTGGGCTTTGTCGACGGACATGGTGTTTCCTGTGTGGATGGGAAGCCGCCATGCCCAGGCACTTTGGCCTGGTGACGGTTTCCGGTTTATGACTTGCGGCCGCAGGTGAAACCGACCCGCGCCGTGCTTGTTGTCTTGCTGCGCCAAATGACCACAAAATGACCCCGGCGACGCAAAGCCTGCAGATTGTAGCTGCAGGGCGATGCCGGGTCGGTGGCTGCAAAGCTGTCGCAGCGCCTGACCAGGCCTCGCGCGGCGACGCGGTCGCGGTCAGTCCGGCCGCAGCATCTGGCAGGTGGATACGGTTTCCAGCGCGCTGGCCTCAAAACGCCGCACGGTGCGGAAGCCGAGGCCCGAGCCCTCCACCTCGTGGGTGATGCCCGGGCTGCCGGCCCGGCCCATCACGCTGACATACAGCGGCTGCTGGAACTGGTGGTCGGCCGCACGCATCACGCCGGCGTGTACACCGCCCAGCGCGCTCGGGTCGAGCTTCAGGCCTTCCAGCGCGTGGGCCACTGCCGTGGGGTCAGTGGTTTTGGCGCGCTCCATGGCCTGCACCAGCAACTCGACCATGGCCTGCATGCGGACATGCAGGTAGTCGTCACGCGGGTCAGGGAAGCGCTGGTGAAAGCCCGCCAGCAGCGCCTCACTGGCGCGGTTGCCCACGTTGGGGTGCCACTCGGCCACGGCCAGCACCGCCCCCACACCCGCATCACCCAGGGTGGCCGGTACACCCAGCGCGTTGCCGTAAAACGTGTAGAACTTGACATTCAAGCCCAGGTCACGCACCGCCTTGACCAGCAGCGTCAGGTCATTGCCCCAGTTGCCTGTGACCACGGCTTGCGCGCCACTGGCCCGAATTTTTGTCGCGTAAGGCAAAAAGTCTTTCACCCGGCCCATCGGGTGCAGCTCGTCACCGACGATCTGGATGTCAGGCCGCTGCATGCTGATCAGCGCCCTGGCCTGGCGGCCGACGTGCTGGCCAAAGCTGTAGTCCTGGCCGATCAGGTAAACCTTGTCCAGCCGCCGGTCGTCACGCAGCACGCTCATCAAGGCGGCCAGGCGCATGTCGGCGTGGGCGTCGAACCGGAAGTGCCAGAAGCTGCAGCGCCCGTTGGTCAGCGCCGGGTCTACCGCCGAGTAGTTGAGGAATACGGCACGGCTTTGGGGGCTGCGGCTGTTGTGTTTGTTCAGCGCGTCCACCAGCGCACTGGCCACGGCCGAGCTGTTGCCTTGCAGCACAAAACCAATCTGCTGGTCCAGCGCGCTGCGCAGCACTGACAAGGCTTCGTCGGCCGCGCCCTTGCTGTCAAAGCGCTGCAGCGCCAGTGGGCGTGCGCCGCCAGGTAGACGCACACCGCCTCTGGTGTTGACACGCTCCACTGCCCACAGCAGGTTGCGCCACACCGCCTCACCGGCGTTGGCAAACGGGCCGGACAGGCCTTCGATCAAGGCCAGGCGGATGGGGTTGTTGGCTGCGGCCGATGCCGCTGGCGTTGCGCCCGCGCCCGCTGCAGGCCCGCCCGCCAGCAGGCCGGCGGTGGCGCCCAGCAGCAGCCGGCGCCGGTCTTGGTTGGGGCGGGTCATGCCGCGCCGGCTGCCGTGCTGGCCGCTGCGTTGACCACCACGGTCACAGGCGTGTCGATCTGGTCCAGCGGCCAGCGCGGCCGCACGTTGAAGCTGTAGTCGGCCGCCGCGCTGGCCACACCCGCCTGCAGCCGCATGGCCGCGGCCAGCGCGATCATGGCGCCGTTGTCGGTGCACAGCTCCAGCTCAGGGTAATGCACCCGCAGGCCATGTCGGCTGGCGGCGTCGTCCAACTGCCGGCGCAGCTCGGCATTGGCGCCCACCCCGCCAGACACCACCAGCCGCTGCAAGCCGGTGGCGCGCAGTGCCGCCAGTGATTTTTTGACCAGCACCTCAACGATGGCTGCCTGGGTGCTGGCGGCCAGATCGGCCAGCACCGTTGGCGGCAGGGTGGGGTGACTTGTGGCGTCACCCCCGCCATGCAGCGCCAGCAGCTTGCGGTGCTGGGTCAAGACCGCCGTCTTGAGCCCGGCAAACGAGAAATCCAGGTTGCCGCTGTGCAGCAGCGGGCGTGGCAAGGCGTAGGCACCTGCCCTGCCGTGCAGCGCCAGTTTGGCCAGCGCCGGCCCGCCCGGGTAGGCCAGGCCCATCAATTTGGCAGATTTGTCAAACGCCTCACCGGCGGCGTCATCAATCGTTTCGCCCAGCAGGGTGTACTGCCCCACCGCATCCACCCGCATCAACTGGGTGTGGCCACCCGAGACCAGCAGCGCAACAAACGGGAACTCAGGCGGGTCAACCGACAAAAACGGCGACAGCAAGTGGCCCTCCAGATGGTGGATGCCCAGCACCGGCTTGCCCAGCGCCGCCGCCAGCGCACAGGCCACACCAGCGCCCACCAGCAGCGCGCCGGCCAGGCCAGGGCCACGGGTGAAGGCCACCACATCCACATCGGCCAGACTGGCACCAGCGTCCTGCAGCACCTGGCGCGCCAGCGGCAGCGCGCGGCGGATGTGGTCACGCGAGGCCAGCTCAGGCACCACACCACCGTAGGCCTGGTGCATCAGGATCTGGCTGTGCAGCGCATGCGCACGCAGGCGCGGTGTGCCGCTGGCCTGGGTGCTGACCAGGGCCACGCCGGTTTCGTCGCAAGAGGATTCAAAAGCCAGCACGTTCATGGCGGCGCAGTGTAGGTGCGGGGCTGCAGGCATCGCGCCCCGGCGCAGCCTCACCGGCGCGGCCGCAGCGGCGCCTTTGCTGGGTGCGGCGGCTGCCGCGTCGGGCCTGATCCCCGGCCTGCAAGCCGCGGTGTACGCCGCCGGCTCAGACAAGCCCGAGAAGGACGAAGTGTGCATCGGCTTCATCCCACTGACTGACTGCGCCAGCGTGGTGATGGCCAGCGCGCTGGGCTTTGACAAGAAGTACGGCGTCAAGATTGTGGCCACCAAAGAGGCCAGCTGGGCCTCTGTGCGCAACACGCTGGTGAACAGTGCACTGGACATCGCCCATGCGCTGTACGGCCTGATCTACGGTGTGCACCTGGGCACCATCGGCCCCAAAAAAAGCATGGCCGTGTTGATGACCCTCCACCAGAACGGCCAGGCCATCACGCTGTCCAAAAAGCTGGCCGACAAACGCCAACGACATGCACTGCCGCAAGGACATCCTGGACTTTTTGTACACCCGCCACGGGCATGTGGAGCGTGCCGCCTGAGGCTGCTGCCCCCAGCCGCCGGTCGCCGCTGCGACAAAGCCCATCGCAGCGGCTGACCACAATGCCCGGCCATGGGAACTCTTTATTTGGTGCGCCACGGCCAGGCCTCGTTTGGCGCCGAAAACTACGACCAGCTCAGCCCCCTGGGCACACAGCAATGCCAGCAACTGGGCCGCTATTTCTTGGCCAAAGGCCGCCAATTTGATGCGCTGATCTCCGGCACGCTGGTGCGCCAGACCCAAAGCCTGGCGGCCATTGTTGACGGCATGGGGGGCGCAAGCAGCGCGGTGGCGCAATTGCCGGTGCTGCAGTTGGCCGGCCTCAATGAATACGACAGCCATGCGGTGATAACCGCTGTGCACCCGCAGCCACTGGCCAAGCCCAACACACCCGAGCTGTACCGCCACCATTTCAGGTTGTTGCGCCAGGGTCTGGCCGCCTGGATGGCCGGCCAGACCCAGCCGCAAGGCATGCCCAGTTACGACGGCTTTGCGGCCGGCGTGGCAGCGGCGTTAGACCATGTGCGCAGCCAGTGCACCGGGGACGTGCTGCTGGTGTCCAGCGGCGGGCCGATCTCCACCGCCGTGGGCCAGGTGCTGGACACCGCGCCTGCGGTGAGCATCGAGCTGAACATGCGCATCCGCAACAGCGCCGTCACCGAATTCATCTTCAACCCCAAGCGCCATGCGCTGCTCAGCTTCAACAGCTTGACGCATCTGGATGCCGCTGCGTTTACGGGTTGGGAAACCTACGCTTGAGTGCGCTCAGGCGCCAGCCCAAGGCCGTTGCGCCAAGGCCCAGGTGATGTGCTCAGCCACCAGCGCATCGGCCGCCGGCAGCGCGTCGTGCAAGGCCTGCGCCAACAGCACGTCACCCGTCTCACGCCAGGCATTGCCCAGTGCCACGGCCAGGTTGCGGCGCCAGCGGGCAAAACCGATGCGGCGGATGGCGCTGCCCTCGGCGTGGCGCAAAAAGCTGGGCTCATCCCAGGCCCACAACTGCAGCAAGGTGGCCTGGCCCACCGCCGGCCGGGCGTCAAAGTCCGGCAGGGGGCTGCGTTGGGCAAACTTGTTCCACGGGCAGACCAGTTGGCAATCATCACACCCGTAGATGCGGTTGCCGATGGCCCGGCGTAAGTGCAGCGGGATCGGCCCGTCATGCTCGATGGTCAGGTAGCTGATGCAGCGCCGTGCGTCCACCTGGTAGGGCGCGACGATGGCGCCGGTGGGGCAGGCGCTGATGCAGGCGCTGCAGCTGCCACAGTGCGCGGCTGTGGGCGGGGTGATGGGCAGCGGCAGGTTGGTGTAAATCTCACCCAAGAAGAACATCGACCCTGCAGCGCGTGACAGCGCCAGCGTGTGCTTGCCACGCCAGCCGAGGCCGCTGCGCGAGGCCAGTTCCACCTCCAGCACCGGGGCTGAATCGGTAAAGACACGGTAGTCGGGTCGGCCCGCCGCACCATGGTGCGCGGGCCGGCCCACCGCCTGCTGCAGGCGCTCGGCCAGGGTCTGCAGCCGGTTGCGCAAGACCTTGTGGTAGTCGCGGCCGTGGGCGTAGACCGACACCACCGCTTGCTGCGGGTCAGCCAGCCGATGCCAGGCCTGGGCCTGCCAGTCAGCAGCGGCCGGTGGCTGGGTGGTGGGTAAATAGTCCATGCGCGCGGTGATCACGCGCAGCGTGCCGGGCACCAGCTCGGCCGGTCGCGCCCGCTTCAAACCGTGTGCGGCCATGTAGGCCATGCTGCCGTGGAAGCCCGCGTCAAGCCAGGCCAGCATGCCGGCTTCGGCGTCTTGCAGACACACGTCGGCCACCCCGATCTGGGAGAATCCCAAGGCTTGCGCCCAGGCTTGCAACTGCAGCCAGACAGCCGGCAAATCCACGGCGTGCCCGTCTACTGCAGCGGCGACATCCGGCCCCCCAACGGCCACACCCGCGGCCACACCCGCGGCCACACCCGCGGCCACACCCGCAGCCACCCCTGCGGCCCAGGCCGCCGCCACCCCAACCCCAGCCACCACCCCCTCTTGACCATCGACCATCGGCCGATTCTAGAAACCCGCAGCCTCACCTGGCCCGACGAAGCCGCCTGTGCGGCCTGGGCCCAGGCGCTGGCGGCCAAGCCGGGCATCGCCCAGGCCTTCATCACGCTGCAAGGCCCGCTGGGTGCCGGCAAAACCACGCTGGTGCGCCACCTGTTGCGGGCGCTGGGGGTGGCCGGGCGCATCAAAAGCCCCACCTACGCGGTGCTGGAGCCGCACCTGCTGGCCAGTGGGGCGGAGGCCTCGCACTTTGATTTCTACCGCTTCAATGACCCGCGTGAATGGGCTGACGCCGGCTTGCGTGATGTGTTTGCGCGGCCGGGCCTGAAGTTGGCCGAGTGGCCGGACAACGCCGCCGGCCACCTGCCACCGGCCGACCTGCGCATCAGCATCGAGCCGCTGGACAGCGCGCAGGGTGACATCACCATTGACCCGCCCCGCCAGGTCACCGTGCAGGCCTGCACCCCGCTGGGCCTGGCCTTGCTGGCATGAGCCATCAACGCCCTGCCCTCACCCGCCGCCAGGCCCTGCGCCGGCTTCGCCAGCTGGGCGCGCTGAGTCTGACGCTGGCCGGCACTGATCTGGTGTTTGGCGCGGCCATCGTGGCGGTGCGGCTGTGGCCGGCGGCCGACTACAGCCGCGTCACCATCGAGAGCGACCAGGCGCTGGTGGCACGCCAGTTCCTGACCGACAACCCGCCCCGGCTGGTGATCGACATCGACGGGCTGGAGCTGAGCCCGGCGCTGCGCGAACTGGTGGGCAAAGTGCGCGCCGATGACCCCTTCATCGCTGGTCTGCGGGTGGGCCAGAACCTGCCCCGGGTGGTGCGCCTGGTGATCGATTTGAAGCAGGTGGTGGCGCCGCAGCAACTGGTGCTGGCGCCGGTGGCGGCCTACCAGCACCGGCTGGTGTTTGACCTCTACCCGACCGAAGCACCAGACCCACTGCTGGCGCTGATCCGTGCCCGCGAGACCGCGTCTGACGCCGCCGCGCGCAGCGTGCAGGACGCGCTGGGCGAGTTCATCAACAAGATGCCGGCCACCACACCGGTGCCCGCACCCACACCCGGCCACCCACCACCACCGCTGGTGGCTGACCGGGGTGGCAAGCCGCCCGCCATCCCGTCCCCCGGCGCCACAGCACCACCGCAAAGTACACCAGCACCCGGCCCCACCACGCTGCCGGCTGACGAGCAGCGCAGCATCAACCGCCTGGTGGTGGTGGCCATCGACCCCGGCCACGGTGGTGAAGACCCTGGTGCTGTCGGCCCCACCGGCCTGCGTGAAAAAGACGTGGTGCTGAAAGTGGCGCTCAAATTGCGCGACCGCCTGAACAGCGTGCCAGGCATGCGCGCCATGCTGACACGTGACGCCGACTACTTTGTGCCGCTGCACGAGCGGGTGCGCAAAGCCCGGCGGGTGCAGGCCGATTTGTTGGTATCCATCCACGCCGATGCGTTTTTCACCCCGGCCGCGCGTGGTGCGTCGGTGTTTGCCTTGTCCGAGAACGGCGCCACCAGTGCCGCCGCACGCTGGATGGCCAACAAGGAAAACGCCGCGGATGGGGTGGGCGGTGTCAGCCCGGCCAGCGTCAAGGATGCACAAGTGCTGCGCGCCATGGCCGACATGAGCACCACCGCGCAAATCCGCGACAGCCTGCGCATCGGCCGTGAGGTGCTGCAGTTGATCGGCCAAGTGGGCACGCTGCACAAGCGCAGTGTGGAGCAGGCGGGTATTGCGGTGCTCAAGGCCCCCGACATCCCCAGCATCCTGGTCGAGACCGCCTTCATCTCCAACCCGGATGAAGAAGCCCGGCTGCGCGACGATGCCTACCAGGACAAGCTGGTGGCCGCACTGCACACCGGCATCCGGCGCTACTTTGCGCGCAACCCACCGCTGGCCGCAAGGCAGCGCACGCTGTAGCGCGTGTGGCTCAAAACGTCAAAAAAAGCGGGCCTGCAAGGCCCGTTGGGTTGATCAGCGGCTGCGCCGCCCCAGCATCCATCCACCAAGCGCATATCCACCCGGCGCGCTTCATCCGCCGGGCCGCCCAGCGCGGTCAGCTCGGGCTTGCGCAGCAGCACCTTGTGCAGCGGCACTCCACGGCCGGCCGGCACGTCACGCACGGCCTTGGCGCGTTGTTTGGCCAGCGCGGCGTTTGTGGCAGGGTCACCAGTCGGGTCATGGAAACCGGCAATCACCAGCTTCTTGGCCGGCGCGTCGGCAATCGCCTTGATCGCCGGGCCGAGCGCCGGGCCGAGCGCCGGGCCAGCGTCGGCGGGCAGCGCAATCCACAACCCGGCAGTTTGCCAGGGGCGCCAAGTGGCCTGGCTGGCCTCAAGTCGGGGTCGGATTGCGGTAGCGCGCACGCAGCGCGCTGAACACGACCACCGCGCCAGGGATCAGGATCATGGCCCAGATGATCTTGCTGAGATTGGCCGCCACCCAGGGGATGTTGCCAAACAGGTAGCCTGCCGTGACGATGCCGCCAACCCACAGCGCACCGCCGGTCACGTCATACAGGGTGAACTTGCTGCGGGTCATCTGCGCCACGCCCGCCACAAACGGCGCAAAGGTGCGCAAAAAAGGCATGAAGCGCGCCGCCACGATGGTGATGCCACCGTATTTTTCATAGAAAGCATGGGCCTGCTCAAACGCTTTTTTGTTGAACCAGCGCGATTGCTCCCAGCCAAACACCTTGGGCCCCAGCGCGCGGCCGATTGCGTAGTTGGTCTGGTTGCCCAGCACGGCAGCGGCCAGCAGCAAGGCCATCACCAACGGGTAGTTCATCAGCCCGGCGCCGGCCAGTGCACCCACCACAAACAGCAGCGAGTCGCCCGGCAAGAAGGGCATCACCACCAGCCCGGTCTCGACGAAGATGATCAAAAACAGCAGCGCGTAAACCCAGCCGCCGTAGGCGGTGACAAAGTCGCGCAGATGGCGGTCGACATGCAGGATCAGGTCCAGCAGTTGCATCAAGGTGTCCATCCGCCGGCATTATCCCGGCCCGGATAATTGCTGGATGACAACCGGCCCGACCGCAAGCCCGACAGCAAGCCCGACAGCAAGCCCCCTGCGCGCCCGCACCATCCGCGCCCTGCCCGATGAGCTGGTCAGCCAGATCGCCGCCGGTGAGGTGGTGGAGCGCCCGGCATCGGTGGTGCGTGAGCTGGTGGACAACGCGCTGGACGCCGGCGCCGGCCAGATCACCGTGCGGTTGGCTGCAGGTGGTGTGCGCAACATCAGCGTGGAGGACGACGGCTGCGGCATCCCGCCCGACCAACTGGTGCTGGCCTTGCAACGCCATGCCACCAGCAAGATCAGCAACCTGCACGATCTGGAATCGGTGGCCACGATGGGCTTCCGGGGTGAGGCGCTGGCGGCCATCGCGTCGATTGCCGATGTCAGCATCACCAGCCGGCATGGCGGCGCCACGTTTGCGTCGCGGCTGGACGCCCGCAGTGGTGAGCTGCAGCCCGCCGCCCGCGCCCAGGGCACCACGGTGGAGGTGCGTGAGCTGTTTTTTGCCACGCCGGCGCGCCGCAAATTCTTGAAGACCGACGCCACTGAGCTGGCGCATGGCCTGGACGCGGTGCGGCGCCACGCCCTGGCCAGGCCGGATGTGGGTTTTGCCGTGTGGCATGAGGGCAGGCTGGTGGCGCAGTGGCGCCAGGCCAGCGCCGCGCAGCGCCTGGCCGATGTGCTGGGGCCGGACTTCAACGCCCAGAGCCGGCCCCTGTCAGACCATGCAGGCCAGGCGGGTGCCGTGCGGGTGTGGGGCCGCATCGGCCTGCCCGACGCCGCACGCGCCCGGGCCGACCAGCAATACGCCTACGTCAATGGCCGTTATGTGCGCGACCGGCTGATTGCCCACGGTGCCCGCTCCGCCTATGAAGACGTGCTGCACGGCAACCGCCAGCCCAGCTGGGTGCTGTTCATCGAGATCGACCCGACGCGGGTGGATGTGAACGTGCACCCGACCAAGATCGAGGTGCGCTTTCGCGACGGGCGCGATGTGCACCAGGCCGTGCGCCATGCGGTGGAGGCGGCGCTGGCGCTGTCACGCGCGCCGGGTGTGCTGGCGCGCAGCGGCGATGCGGACCTGCCGTTGGCGGGTGGCGGCACTGCAGCCGGCTTGGCCGGGGTGATGGCCGGCGCCGGCACCACGGGCACGGGCAGCGCCGGCCGCAACACCTGGACACCCCCCGGCAATGGTGGCCAAACGGTGTTGGGCCTGCAGGATCTGGCCGTGCTGTATGCCCGCGAACCGGCGGCGCCTTGGTCAGTCAACCGGCAGCCGGCGTCGGCAGGTGCGCCGTTGCAAAGCCTGCAAGACAACGCAGCGGCGCCAGGCAGCCCGTTTTCAGCCGCTGCGGCAAACACCACCCAGACCCCACCCAACCCGGCCGAGCATGCCTGGCCGCTGGGCCGCGCCCTGGCCCAGTTGGCCGGTGCCTACATCCTGGCCGAAAACAGCCAAGGCCTGGTGGTGGTGGACATGCATGCCGCGCATGAGCGCATCGTCTACGAGCGCCTGAAAACCGCGCAGGCCGGTGCGCTGCAAGCCGATGGCAGCGCGGCGCCCATGGCGGCACAACCGCTGCTGATCCCCGCCACGTTTGCCGCCAACCCCACCGAGCTGGCCACCGCCGAGGCCCAGGCCGAGGCGCTGGCCGCGCTGGGCCTGGATGTGGCGCCCTTGTCCCCCGGTGTGCTGGCAGTGCGCGCCGCCCCCGCCGCCCTGCCCGGCGCCGACCCGGTGGCACTGGCCCGCGCCGTGCTGGCCGATCTGGCCGACCTGGGTGCCGTGCACACCACCCGGGTGGTGCAGCGCGCCCGTGATGCGCTGCTGGCCACCATGGCCTGCCACGGCGCGGTGCGCGCCAACCGCCTGCTCACCCTGCCCGAGATGAACGCCCTGCTGCGCGACATGGAGCGCACCGACCGCGCCGACCAATGCAACCACGGCCGTCCCACCTGGCGCCAGATCAGCGTGCGTGAGCTGGACACGCTGTTTTTGCGTGGGCGCTGAGCGGCAGTCAGGCCGGCGCCAGCGCTGCGCCCCGGCCGGTCTCAACGCTCAATCTTGACGTTGGCCTCTTTCACCACCTTGGCCCATTTGCCCCGCTTGCTGCGGATGAAGGCCGCAAACTTCTCGGGTGTGCCACTGCCGTCCTCGGCGCCGTAGGTGTCCAGCTTTTCTTGCACATCCGGCATGGCCAGGATGGCGTTGACATCGCGGTTGATCTTGGCGGTGATTTTTGCGCCACCACCCGGGCCAGCGCGTCAGTGCCACCCCCTGGCGGGAAGCCCACCACGATGCGCACCGGGCCGCTGGGCCACTCTTGCGCCCGCACGGCCGGTGCGGCCACGGTGGCAGCGGCAGCGCCGGCGGCGTGGAGAAAGTAGCTCTATGCCGTTTCGTGTGGAACGCAACAGTAACAGTTTTTCCTGCCGGCGGCCATCCATCCCCCCGCCCGTCCCGCCGGCGGGAAGGCAGCGAGTCGCCCTCTGCCGTCAGGGTTGCCGGCCAAAAAAGCGTTGACCGACAACCCTTTGGCGAGCGTCTCACGCTGCGCGACCGCGTCAAGGCCAAGCCCTTCGGGTGGCCTACGGCCAGCCTTGACCCGGCCGCACACCCTGCCCTGGTCCCCAACCAGCCCCGGCATGTGACTGTTGCGTTCCACACGAAACGACGAGGGGCCGAACAGTAGCGCTACGGCGCAGCATTTCAAGGCCTTACGCGACCCAAACATTAAAGAGTTTCGGTCGGCAATAGACGCCACTTGAGGCAGCCGACTTCTCCTCACCGCCGCACCTCCGCCTTGTAAAAATACCCCTCCACCAGCAGCCTGGCCCTGTCTGATTGCACCGCATTGGCAATTGCGCTTTTGAACTGCACGTAGTGCCGGCACTGCGGGTTTTGGGTCTGACTCCAGCGGTAAATGCCCTGGATGCGGTTGCCAAAATCGGCCAGGGGGGTGGCGCCGCCGGCCAGCACACCGGCCATGCCCGGCAAGGCACGGGCTTGCGCGTCGCGGTGGGCGGGCCAGGCGGGGGCCACGGCCAGGCTGTCGGGTCTGGCCTCGACAGCCAACAAAAACTCCACTTTGCCGTTTTCATCGGCCCAGCAGGGCGGGTAGTCGCGGCCGCCTTTGGCGTCCAGCTTGTTCTTCAAGAAGGCAAGCTGGCCACGCAGGTCGGCGTTGTCCTTGCGCAGGGCTTCGGGGCTGGTTGGTGGACTGGCGGCCACGTTGGCGCTGGCAGCGGCTGCAGCGGCCAGCGCCTGCGCTTGCATGGCTTTGGCGGTGGCCACCAGGGTTTGCACGGCTTGTGCCTCACCGCCGGCCGGCAAGTCTTGATTCAGTTGCGCCTTGAGTTGCTTTTTCAGCTCGGCGCTGGCCACCAGGGCGGCGTTGATGGCCGCACGGGTGATGCCGGGTTGGCTGGCTTCGGCGGCTTGCTGCAGCTGGGTTTGCAGCTCGGTCAGCGCGGTGAGTCTGGCGTCCAGGTCGGTGAGTTGTTGTTGCAGGCGGTCACGCTCGGCGCGCACGGCGTCGGCGGCGATCAGTTGGGTGATGGCCTCGTCGGGGTTGTGGATGCCGGCGGCCTTGAGTGCATCGGCCAGGCCGGCTTTGGCGGTATTCAGGGCGGCGGCGCTGCGCTCAGCGCCCTGCACCTGGGCCAGTGCGGCCTCGGCGGCCTGGCGGCTGGTCTGCTCGTTGATCACTTGGTAGCCCAGCAACAGCAGCAGGATGAAGGCAATGGTGAAAGCGATTTCGGTCAGCGAGAGCTGAAAAACCTGGTCGTTGGATTGCTGCGCCACGCCAAATCCTCTCAGGCGCTCAAGCACCGGTGGGTTTGGCACCCTTGCCGCTACCCAGCCGCTCAGCCACTTGGTGCAGTTCTTCGCTTTGGGCACGCAGCGCAGCGTCCAGTGTGGCCAGGCGCCAGACCATGTTTTGCAACTGGCCAGCAGCACTGTCCACCTTGCCGATGGCGCGGCCGGCTTGTTTGCCCAGCAGCACCAGCACCTGGGACGATTGGGCGTCTGCTGCTGCCACCGCGTCCAGCTTGTTGGCCACTTTCTCGAACGCGGCGGCGTTGGCGGCCATCATCTCGGTGGCGGCGTCGCGCGCGGCCACCGCATTGCTCAAGCTGGTGGCCACCTGCCCGGTGGCGGCGGCCTGCACATCCAGCCGGTTGACCACTGCGGCAAGAGCGTCTTGCTGGCGCAGTGAGCCCCGGCCTGATTCAGCCACCAGCGCGGCCACCTGGGCGCTCAGGTGGCTGGTCACCGCGTGGCTGCTCTGGATGCCCTGCAACGCGCCGCCCAAGGCACTGTCCAGCCTGGCCAGCGTGCTGGTCAGTTGGCTCAGGGTGCTGAGCTGGCCTTGCGCCGAGTCCAGCACGGCCTGCTGCCGCTGGGCCAGGCGCAGCACTGCGTCCAGCCCACCTTCGGCCACCTGGGCTTTGCTGGACAAGGTTTGCAGCTTGGTGTCTAGCGCTGCAGACGAGCGTCCCACCTGGTCAGACGCCTGCATGAACCCCCCCGCCAGCACAGCCGCGCTGTGCTGCAACTGCTGCAGCGGCGGCGCCAGTTGGCGGGCAAAAAAATCATCAGGAAAGCTGGTGGTCTGCAGCCGTTGGGTGATGGCGTCGGTAAAGCCAAGCACATTTTTTTGCACACTGTCCAGGTTGTTTTTCAGGCCTTTGGCGTAGCCGTCCACCGTGTCGGACAAACGCAGGCTGGCGTTGACCACCTCGTCCAGCGCCTCGGTAAACGTCTCTTTGTTGCGCAGTGACAGGTCTTTGTAAAACGCGGTCAGGCCGGTGGCGTGGTCTTGTGACAGACGCGCCATCTGCTGGTTGACGTGCTGCACCGTGGCCTGGCTGGCTGTGCCCACTTCGGCTTGAAACTCGCGCAGTTTTTCAAGCGCCATCACCATCTGCTCGCGCAGTTTTTTGGTTGCGTCCAGCACACCGTCTTCCGCGTCTTGCATTGCGTCCGACAGGTCGCGCTTGAAGCTGACCAGGTAGACCCGCACGCTCAAGCCCAGCACGGTGCTGACCATGCCGGCGCCAAAACGCACCGCAATGTCTTGAATGCGGCTGCCGATGTTGGGCAGGTCAAACAGGCTGAAGATGATCGAGGTGATAGTGAAGATGAAGCCGAGGTAATAACAACTGTCGGCAAACTTCTCGTCACTCACGTCGGTGCCCGGGCGGCGCAGGCCCAACCAGATATAGCCGCCCATCAAGGCCAGCGGCAACCAGAAGCCCAGGCTCCACGGGTATTGAAAATACCAGCCCAGGCCGGACGACAACACCTTGCCGGCCAGCACCACGGCAAACAGCTTTTGCACCTGGATATCAAATACGCGGCGCATTTGCATCAACCCTCAAGCGGTTGCACCGCCACGATGCGCGCACCGGCCTGGTGAAAATAATCCTCCCAGAACTTGAGGTTGCGCTTGGTCTGCAGCGTGGGTGTGTGCAGCAGGTAGTGCAGCTCCACCACCACACCGGGCAGGCTGGCCTGGGCGCGCTTGCCGTAGTCTGACGCGCTGAAGGCCGCAAAGTCAGGCGGGGTTTTGTACATATTGAGTTGGGGCGTGCTGTGCAGCATGTCCGACAGGAGGATCAGGCGCCGCTCACCCGGCGCGTTGTGGCTGGCGAAGCCGTTGATGCCCACCAGTTGCAGCATCTCGAAGATGGGCGACGCGGCGGCCGGCTGGCTGGCCACCAAGGCCTGGCTTTGCTGCAGCAGCGGCGCCACAAATTGCTCTTCATACTGCTTGCGCAGCTTGGCCAGGTTGGCGGTGAGTTCACTCTGGCCCGCGCCGGTGCCGGGGTTGCACAGCTCCACCAGCGGCTTGGCGGTGGTCTTGAAATCCCCACCCAGCACAAACAGTGACAACAACGTGCCCGGTGGTGTGCGCTGGGCCACCAACTGGCGCAGCAGCACATCAAACGCCTGCTGTTGGGTAAAGCTGAGCGGGTCGGTTTTATCCACCAGCAGCACCCAGTGGCCGGTGGGGCCGCTGGCGGGACACAGGCTCAGTTTGTCGGGGCCGGGTGTGCGGGTCAGTGTGACGTAGGCCGCGCCGGCCACCACAGCGGCCACCACCAGCAGGGCCAGCGTGCCCAGCAGCAGATCGCGCTTGCGGCGCTGGCGGGCGCGGCTGCCGACGGCCGCCATCAGGCACCCACCCTGCCCGCAACGCCGGCCTCAAAGTGCGCGCCCAGCGGCGTCAACTGGTCAAACTGCTGGTTGAACGCGGCCTGGATGCGGGCGCGTATGGCTTGCTCATCGGCCAGCAGCGCTTGCAGCTGGGTGCGCTGGTTGGCCAGGCTGGCCGCGTCGGCAGCGGTGTTGGCATCGGGCAGTTGCAGCGCGCGGGCGCCGTGCGGGTCAGGCGGCTGGTCAAAGTAGGCGGGGCGCGGCACGCCACGGCGCTGCAGCTCGTTCTCGCTGCGGAACTGGCCCAGCAGTGCGGCCTGCACCTGGTCAGCGTCGCGCAACGCGGTGGCCAGGCGGGCGGCGGCCTGGCGTTTGTCATTGAGCAGCGACTCAGCCAGGGCCAGCGCCTTTTGTGCTTGCTGCACGGTGCTGGCCACGTGCTGCAGCGTGCTGTCCTTCAGCGCCGCCAGATCAGCGCGCAGAGTGGCCAGCTCGGCCGCTTGGTCGTCGGCAGCCGCTTGTGCGCGGCGTGACAGTGGCCCGTAGCCCGGGTAGGGGTCATCGCTGGACAAGCCGTCAAACAAGGCCGCCACACCAAACGCGGCGCTGATGGCAAACAGCGCCCACGAGAAAAAATCGCGCAGCTTGAACGGGTGGGCCGCAGCGGCTTGCAACGCCACGCGGGCCGGGTCGGCCAGATCAGCCACCAGGCTGTCGCGGTAGTGGGCAATGCCCAGGCCCAGCGCGGTGATCACGGCCAGCGCGGTGGCCAGCGCGCACCAACCCAGCAGCGCCACACCGCGCTGCGCATGGTGCAAGTAGCGCACCGCAAACTTGCCAAAGGCAAACGCGATCAACACATTGGCCGCTGCCAGGATGCCAGCTTGAGAGAAACCACCCAGCAGGCCGCTGTCCAGGCCCTGGGCAAAAAACCGCGCGTTCACCACCGCCTCGACCACGATCAACAGCAGCACCAGCGCATAGCGCAAATAGCTGCCGGTGGCGCTGGGGTAATGCGCCTCGTGTTGCAGCCCGTGCTGGTTGCGGAAGCTGGCCAGCTCGGCCTGGCGCCGGGCGGCGGCGTCAGCCAGCGCACGCAAGGTGGCCGCTTGCTCGGTCAACAGCGCACTGGCCTGGCGTTGAAACTCCTGGTCAGCCTGGGCCGCGTTGTTGATGTCTTGCGTGCTGCTGCACTGGGCCAGTTGCTGGCTGAGCACGTTGAGCCGCAGTTGGGCCCAGTCAATGCAATCCTGCCTGGCTTTGTCAATGCGCTGCACCACTGCGGCTTCAGGGCCTGAGGGCTGCCGGGCATCGGCTGCTGGCAGGCCGGCTGCGCCAAGACGTTTTGCCTGCGGCAGCAAGTCCAGATCCTTGGCCAATTGGGCTGGGTCCAGCGGCGCCAGATCAGGGTGGCGGGTGGCAGCCCTGCGGCTGGTGGACGTGGTCAGCCAGCGCCAGAGGGCTTGCACAACGCTCATGCCGGGCCTGTGCCCTGATGGCCAGCCGGGGGCAGTGTCTTGTGGCAGGGTGGTGACTGGCAAAACGGCATGGCGGCATTCTGCCCGGTGGCTTGCGGTCGTCTGGCGTTGCCTGGGGCTGGCCAAGCCTGGGTCCAGGTTTGGCCCAGCCCAGTTCGGCGTCATGGTTGGCGGCACCTGGGCGATTTGAATCAGCCGCCCGCAGTCAGGCGTCGCATTTTGCGTTGGCCGTGAGCAGCAGCAGCCACCGAGGCAGCGCAAAGGCGCAACGCAATGGGGCGGCGAATTCGGCGACATTCAGGGCGTTGGGCACGGCAAAGTCGCTCAGGCGGGGATCGAGATCACGGCTTCAGGTGCATGACAAGGTGGCCACAGACGCAGGGTTCAGCGCCCACCAACGCGACCTGTCGTTGTGGCGCGTCATGGCGGCAGGCCATGCTGGCCTGACATGGTCCAATCTAGCCCATGACTTCTGTACACAACACCGCCCCGGGCGCAGCGCCTGGTGCCGCAGCCGAGGGCCAGCGCCTGTCCAAGGTGATGGCTGAGCGTGGCCTGGCGTCGCGCCGTGAGGCGGATGAGTGGATCGAGGCTGGCTGGGTGCTGGTCAATGGCCAACCGGCGGTGTTGGGCCAGCGGGTGCTGCCCGATGTCGCCATCGAGGTCGACCCGCTGGCGCGCCAGCAGCAGGCGCAGCGTGTCACGGTGCTGCTGCACAAGCCCATGGGTTATGTGTCGGGCCAGGCCGAGGATGGTTACCAGCCGGCGTCGGTGCTGTTTGCCGCCGCCAACCGTTGGGCTGAGGATGCCGTGCCGCTCAAGTTCCACCATGGCCATGTGCGTGGCCTGGCACCCGCCGGCCGGCTGGACATTGATTCCACCGGGTTGCTGGTGCTGACCCAGGACGGCCGCATCGCCAAACAGCTCATCGGTGAAGACAGCGCGGTGGAAAAGGAATACCTGGTGCGGGTGCGCCACCTGTATGACGGCCCGCTGCCCGACGCCGCGATGCGCGCACTGCAGCACGGGCTGGAGCTGGACGGCCGGCGCCTCAAACCCGCGCGTGTCAGCTGGGCCAATGAGGACCAACTGCGTTTTGTGCTGCGTGAGGGCCGCAAACGCCAGATCCGCCGCATGTGTGAGCTGGTGGGGCTGGACGTGCATGGCCTGAAACGGGTGCGCATCGGCAGTGTGGCGCTGGGCAAGCTGCCGGTGGGCCAGTGGCGCTATCTGCGGCCGGATGAGCGTTTCTGATGGCGGTGGTTGAGCCGCCTGTCAGCGC
>JANPOW010000213.1:0-3130 GCA_031428185.1 Betaproteobacteria bacterium
CGGTGGTGGGCCCAGGCGCCACCGGTTTTGGTCACGGCGGCAAACCACAAGTCAGTGCCGATGGCCACTGCCGGGTTCAGCTTGAACACGCTGATGAGCAGCGGCGTCATCAAGGAGCCACCACCCACACCCGTCATGCCGACGATGGCGCCGATGCCGAAACCACTGATCACGGCCACCCAATCGATCATCCAACCCGCTGCCAAAGCCCCAACCCAGTCCATGCGCGTCCTATATTTGTTGCAGAGCAGCATGCCGCTGCGCAGGGGGCGGACTGTAAACACCTGCCTTATCGATGCAAACAACAGATAAGTTTTTTCGTTATTCTCATGCGGCATAACGCTGCGCTGGGCTGGCCCGCGATTTCTACAATGCCGCCATGCACAGACGCCAACTTTGTGGTGGTTTGCTGGCCGGCCTAGCCTTGGGCCTGGCCGGATGCCAGACCACACCGCCCACCACCGCACCCACGCCGACACCGGCCTTGCCGCCCGTGGCGCAAGCCAAACCAACCCGGCCGCCGCGCATCGGCCTGGCGTTGGGCGGTGGGGCGGCGCGTGGTTTTGCCCACATCGGCGTGATTCAGGTGCTGGAGGAAGCCGGCATCCGGCCTGACCTGGTGGTGGGCACCTCGGCCGGCAGCCTGGTGGCAGCGCTGTATGCGGCTGGCCGCAGCGGGCCTGAGCTGGCCCGGGTGGCGCTGTTGATGGATGAATCGGCCATCACCGACTGGGCTTTCCCGGGCCGTGGCCTGATCCGGGGTGAGGCGCTGGCCAAATATGTGCGAGAGCAGACCGGTGGCCGCACGATTGAGCAATTGCCCATGCCGCTGGGCATCGTGGCCACTGATCTGGACAACGGCAGCGGCACCTTGTTTCAGCGCGGTGATGTGGGCGTGGCGGTGCGGGCGTCCAGCGCGGTGCCGGCGGTGTTCCAGCCGGTGAAGATCGGCAACCGCGAGTACGTGGACGGGGGCTTGGTGTCGCCCGTGCCGGTGCGTTTTGCGCGTCAGATGGGGGCTGAGCTGGTGATTGCGGTGGACATCTCGTCACCACCCGATGGCAACGCCACCAGCGACCCGTTCAAGATGCTGCTGCAGACCTTTGCCATCATGGGCCGCAGCATCAACCAGTGGGAGCTGAAAGACGCCGACATCGTGCTGCGGCCGCGCCTGGGTGGCGTGTCAAGCGCCGATTTCACCGCGCGCCGGCAGGCGATTGACGCGGGCCGCGAGGCGGCCATCGCCCAACTGCCGACGCTGCGGGCGCGCTTGCTGGCTGCCACGCACTGATGCTGCGCGCCACAAATTGCGCGCCACAAAAGAAAAACGCCCAGCAGCAAGCAACCGGGCGCACAAAGAAGAGAGCCCAGTAGCAAGCGACCGGGCGCACAAAGAAAAGAGCCCAGTAGCAAGCTACTGGGCTCAAGGTCCTCACAAAACCGGAATTTCGTGAGGAACCGAGGAGACAACCTTCACGGATGCCACGGTTCGCCAACCGCAACAGTCAGTCTGAACTGGCTGTGGGCAATTGGTTCCGTGGCCATGACTGGCGATCACCAATCAGATGAATCAGGCGCGCTTGGCGGCCTTGACAGCGGACTGACCAGCCTTGACAGCGGTGGCGGTCACGGCGGTGAAGTTGGCTTCGGCCATTTCAGCGGCTTGCTTGCTGGCTTTTTGCACGGATTCGTAGGCGTTGTTGGCGGCACCGATGGCCGACTTGATCAGCGCCACAGCGTTTTCGCTGCCGGCCGGTGCGTTCTTCACAGCGCTGTCAACCACCGAGTTGAAGCTCTTCTGCAGTTCAGCAAACTGGGTCTCGGCAGCCTTGGTCACTTCAGCAGTGGTGGCCGCAGCGATGTCATACAGATGGCGGCTGTAAGCAGCGGCTTTCTCGGCAGACGGCTGCAGCAGGCTGGCTTGCAGGGCCAGCAGCTCTTGTGCGTCTTTGGCGCCCAGGGCGGCCTTGGTGTTGTCGGCGGTTTCGGTCAGGGTGGCCTTGGCCACTTGCAGGTTCAGCTCAACCAGCTTCTCAACGCCTTCAAACGCCTTGGCGGTCAGGCCGAACAGGGTTTCGAGGTTGGCTTTGCCAGCGGCGGCGACTTGGTCTTGGGTCAGGTAGGACATGGTGGTTTCCTTAGGTGGGTTGATCAGAGACTGGTTGTGCTGTGCTGGTTTGCTGCACTGCAACATGAAACGAAGTATAGACCGCTACAAAGCGAATGCAAGCACTCTTTGTTGCGCTGCAGCAAATTAGGGGGGTGTCTCACTGCGGGGCTGTTGCGCTGCGTCAGCGCCGCTCCGGCCCGCCGGTGCGGAGGGCTGCTGGCTGGTCACAATGCGCCACACCATGCAGGTTTTCAGCAACCACCACCACACGCTGGATTTGCCGGCCGGCCACCGCTACCCCAGCCCCAAATACGCGCTGTTGCATGCCCAGGTGGTGGCGCACTGCAGCGGGCTGCGTCTGGCCGACGCGGCAGCGGCCAGCGACGGTGAACTGGCGCTGGCCCACACGCCGGACTACATCAGCGCTGTGCTGCAGGGCACCTTGTCCGCCGCAGCCCAGCGTGAGATCGGTTTCCCGTGGAGTGAGCGCATGGTGGCGCGCAGCCTGCGCTCGGTGGGTGCCACCATTGCCGCTGCACGCGCTGCGCTGCAAGACGGCGTGGCCTTGCAACTGGCCGGAGGCACCCACCACGCGCAGGCCGACAAAGGCTCGGGCTTTTGTGTGTTCAACGATGTGGCGGTGGCCGGCCGGCTGATGCAGGCCGAGGTGTACCGCATGCAGCGGCGTGGCCTGCGGCTGTGGGTGATCGACCTGGATGTGCATCAAGGCAACGGCACAGCGGCGATTTTTCAGGGGGATACCAGCGTTTTCACCCTGTCGCTGCACGGCGCCAGGAATTTCCCGTTCCGCAAGGTGGCCGGTGATCTGGATGTGGACCTGCCCGACGGCTGTGCCGACGCGCCCTATCTGGCCGCGCTCAGCCATGCGCTGGGCCAGGCCTGGACGCGCCAACTCAGCCGCGGCGGCCTACCCGGCCTGGCCTTTTACCTGGCCGGCGCTGACCCGCATGAAGGCGACCGCTTGGGCCGCCTCAAGCTGACCGACGCCGGCATGGCCGC
>JANPOW010000214.1:0-9210 GCA_031428185.1 Betaproteobacteria bacterium
GCCCGCCGCGCTGGCGGACTTGCGGGCCGATGGCTGGCTGGCCGCCGCCCAGGGCATCATGACCACCGACACCCTGCCCAAAGCGGCCTCACGCCAGTTGCAGATTGGCGGGCGCAGCGTCACCATCACCGGCATCAGCAAGGGCGCCGGCATGATCCGGCCCAACATGGCCACCATGCTGGGCTTTGTGGCCACCGACGCGGTGATTGCGCCCGGCCTGCTGCAAGCCGTGGTGCGCGAGGCGGCGGACGCCAGCTTTAACCGCATCACGATTGACGGCGACACGTCCACCAACGATTCCTTCATCCTGATGGCCACGGGCCAGGCTGGTCATGCGCCCATCACCGTGCTGGACTCAGCCGACGGCCAGGCCTTGCGTGCAGCAGTCATCGCCGTGTCGCAGCACCTGGCCCAAGCCATCGTGCGCGACGGCGAGGGTGCCACCAAGTTCATCAGCGTGCAGGTCGAGGGCGGCGCCACTGTGGCCGAATGCCAGCGTGTGGCCTACGCCATCGCCCATTCGCCCCTGGTCAAGACCGCGTTTTTTGCCAGTGATCCCCACCTCGGTCGCATTCTGGCGGCGGTGGGGTATGCCGGCATCGATGATCTGGACCAGACGCTGATCGTCTTGTACCTGGACGATGTGCATGTGGCCACCCAGGGTGCACGCCACCCGGCGTATCAAGAGCAAGACGGCCAGCGGGTGATGAAGCAATCTGAAATCACCGTGCGCGTGCTGCTGCAGCGGGGCAGCGCCAGCACCACGGTGTGGACTTGCGACCTGTCACACGACTACGTCCGCATCAACGCGGACTACCGCAGCTGAGCACCGCAGCTAAGCACCGCAGCCCAGGCCTGGCCACCAGGCGCCGGCGCAGGCCGACGCCGGCGCAAACTGGTTCACCGCGTCGGTGATCAGCCCGTCCACACCGAGCGCCAGCAGGCGCTGTGCATCGGCCGGCTGGTTGACGGTGTAGGCAAAAGCCAGCCAGCCGGCCGCATGCAACTGGGCCAGCAGCGCGGCATCCATCAGCTTGAAGTGGGTGACCACGGCGGTACAGGCCAGCGCCCGGGCTTCGTCGGCCCAGCCGGGCCGCAGGCTGTCCAGCAGCAAGGCGCGTGGCAGCTGTGGTGCGGTGCGCTGCGCGGCGGCCAGTGCATCTGGCTGAAATGAACTGAGCAGCGGCGGCAGTGCAGCATCGGCCCACAACCGTGCTGCGTGCTGCGCCACCACCTCACCGGTCAGTGCCTCCACGCCGGGTGTGGGTTTGATCTCGATGTTGAGCGCCAGGCCATTGCCTTGCACAAATGCGGCAATGGCTTGCAGCGTGGGCAGCGGTTCACCGGCATAAGCCCGGCTGTGCCAGCTACCGGCGTCCAATTGCGACAGCTTGGCCCAAGGCAGATCACCCGCGTTGCCGTGGCCGTTGCTGGTGCGGTCCAGCGTGGCGTCATGCAGCAAAAACGGCACACCATCCGCGCTGAGCTTGACGTCGCACTCAAACGCACGGTAACCGTGCGCGGCACCCAGGCGGAAGGCGGCCAGCGTGTTCTCCGGCGCCAGCTTGCCGGCGCCCCGGTGTGCCAACCAGCGGGTGGCGGGCCAGCCCAAAACAGGCCCGCGTGTCAAGCTGGCACCCGTAGCCCGCTGCTGGCGTCAAACCAATGCAGCCGGCCGGGGGCAGGTGACAGCCGCACCGTCTGGCCCACCACGGGTGGCGTCAGGGTGGCGTCAATGCGCACGGTGAACAGTGCGCTGTCCGCCACGCCAACCGGCCGGCCGGTTGGCGCCGCAGCCTCACCCAAACGGCCATGCACCAGCCGCTCGGCACCCAGCATCTCCAGCGTTTCCACCACCATGGGCCAGGCACCATCGGCGCGCAGCTCGGTGTGCTCCGGCCGCACGCCCAGCACCAGTGCGCCGCTGCGTGGTGCAGCGGCCGGCAGGGGCAGGCGGGCGCTGCTGGTGTTGAAGTGCAGGCCGTCCACCTGGCCTGTCAGCAGGTTCATTGGTGGGGAGCCGATGAAGCTGGCCACAAACGCGCTGGCCGGCTGGCCGTACACCTGCTCGGGCGTGCCGATCTGCTCCATGCGCCCGGCGTTCATCACGATCATGCGCTGGGCCAATGTCATCGCCTCCACCTGGTCATGGGTGACAAACAGCGAGGTGACACCCAGCTCACGGTGCAATTTTTGGATCTCCAGCCGGGTCTGCGCGCGCAGCTTGGCATCCAGGTTGGACAGTGGTTCATCAAACAAAAACGCTGCCGGTTGCCGCACGATGGCCCGGCCCATCGCCACACGTTGCCGCTGGCCACCCGACAACTGGCGCGGTGTGCGCTGCAAAAACGGCCCCAGCTCCAGGATGCCGGCCGCCTTTTGCACCCGGGCCTCAATCTCGGCCTTGGGTACTCGTGCGATTTTCAGCCCGTATGCCATGTTGTCGTAGACGCTCATGTGCGGGTACAGCGCATAGTTCTGAAACACCATCGCGATGTCGCGCTCGGCCGGCTCCACACCGTTGACCACCCGCCCGCCGATGCTGATCTGGCCTTCGCTGATCTCTTCCAAGCCCGCCACCATGCGCAGCAGTGTGCTTTTGCCGCAGCCCGACGGGCCGACGATGACGATGAATTCACCGTCGGCAATGTCGGCCGACACGCCGTGAATCACCTGGTTGGCCTTTGGCCCGCGCCCGTAGCGTTTGATGACCTGGTGGATGGTGATGGCGCCCATGCTGTCACTGACCTTGTCTGTTATTTTTCACTGTCCACCAGGCCCTTGACGAACCAGCGCTGCATCGCAATCACCACCAGCGCCGGTGGCAGCATGGCCAGCAGTGCTGTGGCCATCACCAGGTTCCACTCGTTGGCCGCATCACCGCCCGAGATCATGCGCTGGATGCCAATCACGATCGGGTACATCTTTTCGTCGGTGGTCACCAACAGTGGCCACAGGTACTGGTTCCAGCCGTAGATGAACTGGATCACAAACAGCGCGGCGATGGACGTGGTGGACAGCGGCAGCAGCACATCCTTGAAAAAGCGCAGCGGCCCGGCGCCGTCCATGCGGGCGGCCTCGACCAACTCGTCGGGCACTGTCAAGAAAAATTGGCGGAACAGGAAGGTGGCGGTGGCCGACGCAATCAGCGGAATCGTCAGCCCGGCATAGGTGTTGAGCATGCCCAAATCACTGACGACCTTGTAGGTGGGTGAGATGCGCACCTCCACCGGCAGCATCAGCGTGACAAAGATGGCCCAGAAGAACACCTGCTTGAACGGGAAGCGGAAGTACACCAGCGCAAACGCGGACAGCAGCGAAATGCCAATCTTGGCCAGCGCAATCGTCAGCGCGCTGATCAGGCTGACCATCAACATCTGATTGACTGGCGCTTTGCTGCCCGGCCCCGTGCCCTTGCCGCTGAGTGCAGTGACCATGTTGTCCCAGAAATGGCCACCCGGCAGCAGCGGCATGGGCGCTTGCACGATGGCCTCAGCCGTGTGGCTGGCCGCCACAAACGTGAGGTAGACCGGAAAGGCCACCACCAGCACACCGAGCAGCAGCACGGCATGGGACAGCCCGTTCAACCAGGGGCGGCGCTCAACCACGCTGGGCTTTCAACAAAGCGCCGGCCATCAGTAATTCACCCGCCGTTCCACATACTTGAACTGCACCACGGTGAGTGCCACCACGATCACCATCAGCACCACCGATTGCGCGGCTGACGCCCCCAGGTCGAGGTTCTTGAAATCGGTATACAACTTGTAAATCAAAATCTCGGTGTCCTTGCCCGGCCCACCGTGGGTGGACGCATCCACGATGGCAAAGGTGTCGAGAAACACGTAGACCACATTGACCACCAGCAAGAAAAAACTGGTCGGCGAGAGCAGCGGAAAAACGATGGTCCAGAAGCGCCGCCAGGGCCGTGCGCCGTCAATCGCCGCCGCCTCTATCAATGATTTGGGGATGGATTGCAGCCCGGCCAAAAAGAACAAAAAGTTGTAGGACAGCTGCTTCCAGATCGCCGCCATCACGATCAGCGCCATCGCATGGTTGCCATTGAGCAAATGGTTCCAGTCAAAGCCGTAAACGCGCAAATACCAGGCCACCACGCCGATGCTGGGCGCAAACATGAACAGCCACAACACGCCGGCAACCGCAGGCGCCACCGCGTAAGGCCAGATCAGCAACGTCTTGTAGATGGTGGCGCCACGCACCACCCGGTCGGCCATCACCGCCAGCAGCAAGCTCAGGCCCAGCCCCAGCACGGCCACCAGCACCGAGAAGATGGCGGTGGTCTTGAAGCTGTCGAAGTAGGTGGTGTCTGCAAACAGCCGGCGGAAGTTCTCCAGCCCCACCCATTCCACACTGGTGCCAAAAGCGTCCTGCTGCTGCAGCGATTGCAACAGCGCTTGGGCCGCCGGCCAGAAGAAGAACACCGCAATCACCAGCACCTGCGGTGCCAGCAGCAGCCAGGGCAACCAGCGGGACTGGAAGAGAACGCGCTTTTCAGCAGCCAAGAGTCTGAACCCTCAGGACTTGTTGGCTTTTTCAAACCGCTCCAGCAACTCGTTGCTGCGTTTGACGGCTTCGTCCAGTGCCTCTTTGGGTGCTTTTTTGCCTGACCAGACCTGTTCCATCTCCTCGTCGATCACGGTGCGGATCTGCAGCATGTTGCCCAGCCGGATGCCTCGCGATTTGTCGGTGGTCTTGCGGATCATCTGGTTTACCGCCACGTCGGTGCCGGGGTTCTTTTTGTAGAAGCCGCTCTTGTCAGTGGCCTCAAACGCAGCCTTGGTGATGGGCAGGTAACCGGTGCGCTGGTGGCTCTTGGCCTGCACGTCGGTGCTGGACAAGAAGTTGAAGAAGGTGGCCACCCCCTTGTTCTCGACCGGCTTTTTGCCCGACATCACCCACAGGCTGGCGCCACCGATCACGGTGTTCTGCGGTGCGCCGGGCACGTCCGGGTAGTAGGGCAGCGGCGCCATGCCGTAGGCAAACTTGGCATTCTTTGAAACGCTGCTGTACAGCGCCGAGGTGCCGGTGAACATCGCGCACTCACCCGACGGAAAGGTGGCGTCCGGCACGTTGGCGCGGCCTTTGTAGACAAACAGGCCCTGTTTGCTCATGTTGGCCAGGTTCTCGATGTGGCGCACATGCAGCGGGGTGTTGATCACCAGCCGGGTGTCCAGCCCACCAAAGCCGTTGTTCTTGGTGGCAAACAAGGTGTTGTGCCAGGCCGAGAAGCTCTCCAGCTGGGTCCAGCTTTGCCAACTGGTGGTGAACGGGCATTTGTGGCCACTGGCCTTCAGCTTGGCCGCCGCCAGGGCCACCTCGGGCCAGGTGGACGGTGCCTTCTCGGTGTCCAGCCCGGCGGCCTTGAAGGCATCCTTGTTGTAGAAAAAGATCGGCGTGGAGCTGTTGAACGGCAGGCTCAACATCTGGCCGTTGGGCGCTGTGTAGTAGCCGGCCACGGCGGGCACGTACACGCTGTTGTCAAACTTGTAGCCGGCGTCTTTCATCACCTGGCCCACCGGCACGATGGCGCCTTTGCTGGCCATCATGGTGGCCGTGCCCACCTCAAATACCTGCAGGATGTTGGGCGCGTTGCCGGCCCGGAAGGCGGCAATGGCCGCCGTCATGCTCTGGTCATACGCGCCCTTGAAGGTGGGCACCACTTTGTAGTCGTTCTGGCTGGCATTGAACTCGGTGGCCAGGTCATTGACCCATTCGCCCAGCGCGCCGCCCATCGAATGCCACCACTGGATTTCAGTCTGGGCCTGCGCGGGCAGGCCAACGGCGGCCATCGCGGCCAGGGCGGCCAAACGAGTCTTGAAGGTCATGGAATCTCCGTACAGCGTGTGTGAAAGGGCGCGGGGGCAAGGGCGCCGCAGTGTGTCTGTCATTTGTGACAAATCGGTTTCTGTCACATGGCTGCCCAAGCTGGCAAGCGGATTAACCCGCCAGCGGGTGCGGGCCGGCCAGGGCTGGCAGCGGCCGGAGATTGTTGCACTGCGATAATCAGATACCCAGTTGCCTGCCCCGGGCCACGCTGATTTGCCAACCCACGGATCCGGCGCTTGCCGCACCATGAACGCACCGCTTGCACACGTCCAGCTGGCTTTGCCGGCTGAGGGCCACGCCCCACACCACGACACTGATGCCGCCGCGCCGCGCCTGCGCGAGATCCCCTACAACTACACCTCCTTCTCCGACCGCGAGATCGTGCGCCGCATCCTGGGCGATCGCGCCTGGGACCTGCTCAACCTGCTGCGTGACGAGCGCCGCACCGGCCGCTCTGCCCGCATGCTGTATGAGGTGCTGGGCGACATCTGGGTGGTGCAACGCAACCCGTATCTTGAAGACGACCTGCTGGACAACCCCAAGCGCCGCAAGCTGTTGATTGACGCCCTGCAGCACCGGCTGGGCGAGGTGGCGCAGCGCCGCACACCGGCGGTGGACGGCCAGCGTGACGCCCATGTGGGCGAGTTGCTGCAACTGGCCGGCGCGGCGGTGCAGCGATTTGGCGCCCACTTTGCCGCGCTGGCCGATTTGCGCAGCCGCAGCCGCAAGGTGCTGCGCCGCGTCACCGCCAAAGACAACATCAAGTTCGACGGCTTGTCGCGGGTATCACACGTGACGGACGCCACCGACTGGCGGGTGGAATACCCGTTTGTGGTGCTCACCCCCGACACCGAGGCCGAGATGGCCGCCCTGGTGGCCGGCTGTGTGGAGCTGGGCCTGACCATCATCCCGCGTGGCGGTGGCACCGGTTACACCGGCGGCGCTGTGCCACTGACCTGGAAAAGCGCGGTGATCAACACCGAAAAGCTGGAGCAGATGACCGAGGTGGAGCTGGTCAGCCTGCCCGGCGTGGCCATGCCCGTGGCCACCGTCTGGACGGGTGCCGGTGTGGTCACCCAGCGCGTGTCGGACGCCGCTGAACGTGCTGGCTATGTGTTTGCGGTCGACCCGACATCAGCCGAGGCCAGTTGCGTGGGCGGCAACATCGCGATGAACGCGGGTGGCAAAAAGGCCGTGCTGTGGGGCACCGCGCTGGACAACCTGGCCTCCTGGCGCATGGTCACACCGCAGGCCAAATGGCTGGAGGTGACCCGGCTTGGCCACAACCTGGGCAAGATCCACGACGCCCCGCTGGCCAGCTTTGAGCTGCGCTGGTTTGATGCCACGGGCAAGGTGCTGGAGGCGACCGAGCGGCTGGACATCCCCGGCGCCACCTTCCGCAAAGAAGGCCTGGGCAAGGACGTGACCGACAAGTTTTTGGCCGGCCTGCCGGGCATCCAGAAAGAGGGCTGCGATGGCCTGATCACCAGCGCGCGCTGGATCGTGCACAAGATGCCCAAGCATGTGCGCACGGTGTGCCTGGAGTTTTTTGGCAATCCGATCGAGGCGGTGCCGTCCATCGTCGAGATCAAGAACTTCATGTTTGAGGAAGCCCGCAAGGGCGGCCAGAACGTGGAAGGACGGGGCCCCGCCCCCGTCCTGCTTGCCGGCCTGGAGCACCTGGACGACCGCTACCTCAAGGCCGTGGGCTACACCACCAAGAGCAAACGTGGTGCCTTCAGTGGCAACCTGCCCAAGATGGTGTTGTTTGGCGACATCGTGGGGGATGATGAAAACGCGGTGGCGCACGCCACCAGCGAGGTGGTGCGCATTGCCAACAGCCGCTCGGGCGAGGGCTTTGTGGCCATCAGCCCCGAGGCCCGCAAGAAGTTCTGGCTGGACCGCAAACGCACCGCAGCCATTGCCAGGCACACCAATGCCTTCAAGGTGAATGAGGACGTGGTGATCCCGCTGGAGCGCATGGGTGAGTACACCCTGGGCATCGAGCGCATCAACATCGAGCTGAGCCTGCAAAACAAGCTGGCACTGCTGGACAAGCTGGACGCCTTTTTGCGCCGTGGCCATTTGCCCTTGGGCAAATCAGACGATGTGAGCGACATTCCCGGCGCCGAGTTGCTGGACGACCGGGTGCAACAAGCCCTGACTGAGTTGGGTGAGGTGCGCGCCCAATGGCTGGATTGGCTGACCCACCTGGATGTGCTGCGCACGCCTGATGGCGGTGAGTCTGGCCGCAGCTACTTTGACCAACTGCAAGACCACAGCCTGCGCGCCAGCTGGAAGCTGCAAATCCTCAAGCCCTTCCAGGCCATGTTTGCCGGCGGCGCGTTTGCGCCGGTGGTCGATGAGTTCAAGCGTATCCACAAAGAGGTACTGCGTGGCCGGGTCTGGATTGCGCTGCACATGCACGCGGGTGATGGCAATGTGCACACCAACATCCCCGTCAACAGCGACAACTACGACATGCTGCAAACAGCGCATGGCGCAGTGGCCCGCATCATGGTGCTGGCGCGCAGCCTGGGCGGGGTGATCAGCGGTGAGCACGGCATCGGCATCACCAAGCTTGAATTCATGAGCGACGCCGAGCTGCAGGGCTTTGCCGACTACAAAGCCCACATTGACCCCGAAGGCCGCTTCAACAAAGGCAAGCTGCTGCGCGGTGCCGCACTGGCCGGTTTAGGCGCAGACGTGCATGCCGCTGACCTGAGCCATGCCTACACCCCCAGTTTCGGGCTGGTGGGCCATGAGTCACTCATCATGCAGCAGAGCGACATTGGCGCCATTGCCGACAGCATCAAGGATTGCCTGCGCTGCGGCAAATGCAAACCGGTGTGCGCCACCCATGTGCCGCGCGCCAATTTGCTGTACAGCCCACGCAACAAGATCCTGGCCACGTCGCTGCTGGTAGAGGCGTTTTTGTATGAAGAGCAAACCCGCCGCGGCATCAGCATCAAGCACTGGCAAGAGTTTGAAGACGTGGCCGACCACTGCACCGTCTGCCACAAATGCCTCACCCCCTGCCCGGTGGATATTGACTTTGGTGATGTGTCCATGAACATGCGCAACCTGCTGCGCAAGATGGGGCAGAAGTCCTTCCGACCCGGCAATGCGGCGGCCATGCTGATGCTCAACGCCACCAACCCGCAAACCATCAAACTGGTGCGCAGCGCGATGGTGGGGGTGGGCTTCAAGGCGCAACGCCTGGCGCACGATGTGCTCAAACTCGCGGCGCGCAAACAAACCGCTGCGCCGCCCGCCACGTTGGGCGCCGCGCCGCTGCGTGAGCAGGTGATCCACTTCATCAACAAAAAGCTGCCTGGCGGCCTGCCCAAAAAAACCGCCCGGGCG
>JANPOW010000215.1:0-4256 GCA_031428185.1 Betaproteobacteria bacterium
CCGGACGGCTCGATCATCGAGACGCCCATCACGGCCAACTTCCGTGAAGGCCTGAACGTGTTGCAGTACTTCATCTCCACCCACGGCGCCCGAAAAGGCCTGGCGGACACGGCGCTGAAGACGGCCAACTCGGGTTACCTGACACGCCGCCTGGTGGACGTGACGCAGGACTTGGTCGTCACCGAGGTGGACTGCGGCACTGAGAACGGCTTCAACACCCGCGCCCTGGTCGAGGGTGGTGAGGTGATTGAGTCGCTGCGCGACCGCATCCTGGGCCGTGTTGCTGCGGTCGAGATCGTGCACCCCGAGACGCAAGCCCTGCTGCTGCCGGCCGGCACCATGCTGGACGAAGACTCACTCGACATGCTGGAAGCTGCCGGCGTCGACGAGGTCAAGGTTCGCACACCGCTGACCTGCGCCACCCGCTTTGGCATCTGCGCCCGTTGTTACGGCCGTGACCTGGGCCGTGGTGGCCTGGTCAATACCGGTGAGGCGGTGGGCGTGATTGCCGCGCAGTCCATCGGTGAGCCAGGCACGCAGCTGACGATGCGCACCTTCCACATCGGTGGTGCGGCATCCCGTGCGGCAATAGCCAACAGCGTGGACGCCAAGTCGGACGGCATCATCGGTTTCAACCCGACGATGCGTTACGTGACCAACGGCAAAAACGAACTGGTGGTCATCTCGCGCTCGGGTGAAATCATCATCTCTGACCAGCACGGCCGCGAGCGTGAGCGCCACAAGGTGCCGTACGGCGCCACGCTCAACATCCGCGCCGACCAACAGGTCAAGGCCGGTGTGGTGCTGGCCAATTGGGACCCACTGACCCGCCCCATCATCACCGAGTTTGCCGGCAAGGCCCGCTTCGAGAATGTCGAAGAGGGCATGACGGTGGCCAAGCAGGTGGACGAGGTCACCGGCCTGTCCACCCTGGTGGTGATCGATAGCAAGCGGCGTGGTGTGGCCAAGGTCATCCGGCCGCAGGTCAAGCTGCTGGACGCCCAGGGCCATGAGGTCAAGATCCCCGGCACCGACCATTCGGTGACCATCGGTTTCCCGGTGGGCGCGCTGATCCAGATCCGCGACGGCCAAGACCTGGCGCCTGGTGAGGTGCTGGCGCGTATCCCGGTGGAAGGCCAGAAGACACGCGACATCACCGGCGGCCTGCCGCGGGTGGCCGAGCTGTTTGAGGCCCGTTCGCCCAAGGATGTTGGCATCCTGGCCGAGCAGACCGGCACCATCTCCTTCGGCAAGGAGACCAAGGGCAAAAACCGGCTGGAGATCACCGACCCCGATGGCCACAAGCATGAAGAGCTGGTGCCCAAAGAGAAGAACATCCTGGTGCACGAAGGCCAGGTGGTCAACAAGGGTGAGTTGATCGTTGACGGCTCGGCCGACCCGCAGGACATCCTGCGCTTGTTGGGTGTTGAAGAGCTGGCGCGCTACATCGTTGACGAAGTGCAGGACGTGTACCGCCTGCAGGGCGTGAAGATCAACGACAAGCACATCGAGGTGATCGTGCGCCAGATGCTGCGTCGGGTGCAGATCTCCAACTCTGGCGACAGCAGCTACATCCTGGGCGAGCAGGTGGAGCGCTCCGAGCTGTTTGACACCAACGACCGCCTGCGCTCCGAAGGCAAGCTGCCGGCCACTTACGTGGACGTGCTGCTGGGCATCACCAAGGCGTCCTTGTCGACGGATTCGTTCATCTCGGCGGCGTCTTTCCAGGAAACCACCCGGGTGCTGACCGAAGCCGCCATCATGGGCAAGCGCGATGAGCTGCGAGGCCTGAAGGAAAACGTCATCGTCGGCCGCCTGATCCCGGCCGGCACCGGTATGGCCTACCACCAGGCGCGCAAGGTCAAGGAAGAGATGGACGACACCGAGCGCCGTGCCATTGCGCTGCAAGAAGCGGAAGAGCTGGCAGCCGTGCAGATGGCCGCGGTTGACGCCCGGCCTGAAGTGGGTGCGGTGAGTGCAGGCAGCGGATCGGCAGACTGATCACTGCAGCGGCGGCCTTGTGCCGCTGCTGCTGATCAACCCAAGGCGGCTTGTGCCGCCTTTTTCATGGGCTAATCACTTGTGTCCGTATGCTTGCCGGCGCGCTGTGGTCTGCGCTGTGCAACCCGGCGCGCACGCTCCAAGCCGGCGCGGTTCCGCTTCACCACTGGATGCCATGCACGACCAAATGAGCTTGCGGGGACTGGACGCAGCGCCAACACTGTTTCAGCCGGAGATCCTCCACGGCCGCCCGGGGCAACTGTTGGGCTACAACCTGTTCCTGGCGATCTTTCCGAAGCCTGAGGGCGCCCAGCGCTTCTCGCTGGTTGGGGCAGCGCTGCGCACACAGCATGGCCTGACGGGCCCGTGCCTGCGCACGGACCATTTGCACATGACCTTGCATGCTGTCGCCGGCTACGCCCTCACGATTCCGCAGCAGGACATTGATGCCACCAAAGCGGCGGCCGCCAGCGTGGTCTGCCCGCGGTTGCCCATCGTCTTTGACAGTGCAAGCAGCTTCATCAACCACAGCAAGCCCGACAACAACGCCTTCGTCCTGCACTGCAATGCGGGCAGCAACGACGGCGTGGCCAAGCTGCGGCAGGCGTTGAGAGTGGCGCTGCGGCGGTCGGGCCTGCACCCTAAACCGACCAACACGCCGCACATGACGATGCTTTACGACCCGCGCGTGGTCCCCGCGCATCCCATCGAGCCCTTCTGTTAGACGGCTACCCGCTTTGCCCTGGTCCTTAGCCGCCAAGGCCTCACGCACCATGAATGGATAGCCGAGTGGCAACTCGCCTGATCAGCCTGGCATCACCCAACTGTCCGGGGCGACGATGGCCAGGCCGCGCGGCCTGGCCCGCCGCGCCAGTGCCAGCAGTGCCCGGTCCCGACTGAACAGCCAACGTGTGCGCAACTGCCAGGCCAGGTCGATGAAAGGCTGGTCATCCGGGTCGCGGCAGGTCGGCACCCTGTCAGTGGACGGCGCAGGTGTCTGCAGCACGCAGCATCGGGCACGCAGCGTCACCAGCGCAGCCGCGGGGTCATCACCCCACGGCTGCAGAAGCGTCATCAAAAACGGCCGCTGCAGCACATGGTCCAGTTCACTCAGCATGCGCTCGGTGGCCACCCAGCCCAGCTGCCCGGCATCCAGTGCAGCCCGCAGGGTGTCAGCGCGGGAATCGCCAAACAGCCACAAATCGAGCACCACATTGGTGTCCAGCACCACTGGCTCGGTGGTTGGCGCTGTCGTGGGTGTTGTCACAACGGCCATCCTGGGTAGAACTTGCCGTACTGGCTTGTGAGCAAAGAGTCTTCTTGCATATAATCGCGGGCTTTTCGGCAGTTTATGCGCCCGCATCGTCGGGTGCCCAGCAAGCAGGATCCACAGACAGGCGTCGTGCCTCGCAATTTGGCGAGACCCGGCGCCGTTCGTGTTTTCCCAGCGCCGGGTGCCCGCCGTGCCGGCAGTGGTCCGAAAACGCGTGACTTCAAACGGGAACAAGTTACTTATGCCAACCATCAACCAGCTCGTGCGCCACGGCCGTCAGGTCGAGGTCATCAAGAGCAAATCGCCTGCGATGCAGAACAGCCCGCAGCGCCGGGGCGTTTGCACCCGCGTCTACACCACCACCCCCAAGAAGCCCAACTCGGCGCTTCGCAAGGTGGCCAAGGTGCGCCTGACGAATGGGTTCGAGATCATTTCGTACATCGGCGGTGAAGGCCACAACCTGCAAGAGCACAGTGTGGTGCTGGTGCGCGGCGGCCGGGTCAAAGACCTGCCCGGCGTGCGCTACCACATCGTGCGTGGCTCGCTAGACCTGCAGGGCGTCAAAGACCGTCGCCAGTCGCGGTCCAAGTACGGCGCAAAGCGCCCGAAGAAGGCCTGAC
Organism: Betaproteobacteria bacterium; assembly: GCA_031428185.1. Taxonomy (GTDB): domain Bacteria; phylum Pseudomonadota; class Gammaproteobacteria; order Burkholderiales; family Burkholderiaceae_C; genus Pseudaquabacterium. Next base: position 3,895 of record JANPOW010000215.1, read on the forward strand.
GGTTTTCTGATTGGGGTGCCCGGCAAGCCGGCGCCTCAGCAACGTTGTTGTGGTGTTCGGCTTTGCCGGCACTGCGATTTTTGCGGCCGGTCCAGGCGTCAAGCCGGATGGAGTGGCCGAGTAAGCGAAGGGTCTGTTGCGCGACCCTTCCGGTGCAGGCCAACAATTGCCTGGTCACCCGCTGAAGCTGACAAAGGAAATGCAATGCCACGTCGTCGCGAAGTCCCCAAACGCGAAATCTTGCCCGATCCCAAGTTCGGGTCGGTGGACCTGTCCAAGTTCATGAACGTCGTCATGGAGTCGGGCAAGAAAGCCATCGCCGAACGCATCATTTACGGTGCACTGGAGCAGGTCGAAAAGAA
>JANPOW010000216.1:0-6527 GCA_031428185.1 Betaproteobacteria bacterium
ACGTGCTGGGCCGCATCCGCGCCGGCGTGCTGGAGCAGACCACGGTGGACCTGCTGCAGACCGCCGGCGTGGCGGCCCGCCTGCACCAGGAGGGCCTGCCGCACGACGGCGTGGCGCTGTGCTTCGGCGGCCAGCGCCACCGCATCGACCTGCTGGGCCTGACCGGCCAGCGGGTGATGGTCTATGGCCAGACGGAGATCACGCGCGACCTGATGGCCGCCCGCAGTGCCGCTGGCCTGCCCACCGTCTACGCGGCCGACGAGGTGGCGGTGCAGGGTTTCGACAGCAGCAGCCCCAGCGTGAGCTACCTGAAAGACGGTGTGCGCCACACCGTGCAGGCCGATTTCATCGCCGGCTGCGACGGCTTCCACGGTGTCTGCCGCGCCACCGTGCCGGCCAGCGCAATCACGCTGTACGAGAAGGTCTACCCATTTGGCTGGCTGGGGCTGCTGGCCGATGTGCCGCCGGTCAGCCACGAGTTGATTTACGCCCACCACGAACGGGGTTTTGCGCTGTGCAGCCAGCGCAGCAAGCTGCGCAGCCGCTACTACGTGCAGTGCGCGCTGGATGACCAGGTGGCGCAGTGGTCAGACGCGGCGTTCTGGGACGAGCTGAAACGCCGGCTGCCACCCGAGACGGCGGCGCAACTGATCACCGGCCCGTCCATCGAAAAAAGCATTGCCCCGCTGCGCAGTTTTGTGGCTGAGCCGCTGCGCTTTGGCAACCTGTTTTTGGTGGGTGACGCCGGCCACATCGTGCCGCCCACTGGCGCCAAAGGCTTGAACCTGGCGGCCAGTGATGTGGCCTACCTGTGCCAGGCGCTGCGTGGTTTTTACGCCGGCAGCCACACCGAGATTGAGCACTACAGCAGCCGCGCGCTGGCCCGCATCTGGAAGGCCGAGCGCTTCTCGTGGTGGATGACCTCGCTGATGCACCGCTTCGCCGACGCCGGCGCCTTCAACGAGAAGATGCAGACGGCGGAGATGGCCTACCTGGTCAGCTCAACAGCCGCGATGACCACCCTGGCCGAGAACTATGTGGGGCTGCCGCTGAATTGATGCCTGCCCCAGACCGGCTGCGCACATCGTCCGCGCCCGGCGTGGATGAGCTTGTTTGAAGAGCCGTGGCATCCTCCGCGCTTCAAACATTGCCTGCTCGACGCCCAGAATGGCGACAAGCCATCTTTCTGGGGTCTGTGATCGCCGTCCGTGACCACAGCCTGCGTGACATCGAACATACCCGTGGAGACACAGACCATGCGCCTGCTGCATTACCTTGAAATCGAGAACTTCAAACGTTTTGGCGACAAGCAGCACATCGAGCTCGATCACCCCGCGGTCCTGATCGGCCCTAACAATTGCGGCAAGACCAGTGCCATCCAGGCGCTGGCCTTGTGGTCGCAAGCGGTGAAGACATGGTTCGACGTGCGCAAAGATTCCACGGCAAAGGAGCGCACGTCCACCGGCCTGAACCGCTTGAACATCGTGGCGGTGCCAGTCCAGCGAACCCGCTTCTTTTGGCACAACACGAAGGTTCAGAAGGTGCCGCTCACCATCACGGTTGGCGTCGAACTCAAGGGTGTGGTGATGCCACTGACCATGAAATTCAGCCACCGCACTGATGAGTTGGTGTATTGCACTCCTGATGAATCGGGCATGCGCAACTTGGACCTCATTCGCCACGCAGCCAGTATCAGTGTGGAACTGCTGTACCCGATGTCCGGGCTGGAGACCGAAGAACCAATACTGCAGCCGGGCCGTATCGATGTACTGCTGGGTCAAGGCCAAACAGCACAGGTTTTGCGCAATCTGTGCCTGATGGTGCATCAGGCGAATGACGATGGCTGGCCCCGCATCGCGGGCTTGATGAAGCGGCTGTTCAACGTCACCCTGTCTGCGCCAGTGGAAACGAGCCGAGGGAGTATTGAACTTCGGTACCGCCAGCCTGGCGTAACGGAGGCACTGGATGTGTCGTCCTCCGGCAGAGGCTTTCAGCAAATGCTACTGATTTTTGCTTACCTTTACTCCCATAAAGGCGGCGTGCTGATGGTTGACGAGCCCGATGCCCACCTGGAAATCTTGCGGCAAAAGCAGGTGTATGTGCTACTGCGCGACATTGCTGCGGAGAACGGTTCGCAGGTGGTTATGGTGACGCATTCCGAAGTCATTCTCGACGAGGCTTTGGACAGCAACCTCACCTTGCTGCTGGACGGCAAGGCTGACGACTTGGCGAAGAAACAGGACATCCGCAACAGCCTCAAGCACTTTGGCGCCGAGCACTATGTCAAGGCGCGTGAATGTGGCTACGTGCTTTACGTGGAAGGCGGAACCGATGTCGACATGCTGCGCGCGTTGGCAAAGCTTTTGAAACACAAGGCCAGTGACCTGTGGGATGAACGCATCAACTCCTACTACGTTCAAAACAACTACCCCGGTCAAGCTCTGGACGCTGAACTCGAAAGGATTGAAGGCGGTTTTGGCTTGACGCCGCAACAGCACTTCAATGGTCTGCGCAATCTGCTACCGAATCTTCGAGGGCTAGCGATTCTTGACAATGACGGACGTGATCGAAGGAATAGCCTTCAAGACGCCCTGAAATGGGCCTACTGGAAGCGGTACGAGGCCGAAAACTATTTTGTTACGCCAGAAGTTCTGACGACATTTGCTCAACAGCAGTTGGCCGACATGGCGCTGTTCGGCGGCTTTCAGCAGGATATAAAAGCGGTGCTGGACAACCTGATTCTGGAACAGGTCTTCGACGCCATCAGGCCGGATTTTGAGGCGTGGAAGCAGGCATCGTCAGAGGTGTCCCGGGTCTTGTGGGAGGCCAAGACCGAGCGGCGCAAACTCAGCACCTTTGCAGAAGAGTTCTTCCGCCGACTGGCCACGCAAGTCGGCGGCCAGATGCTGTTAAAAAAGGGGGAGCTGCACCGACTCGTGCCCTACGCCAATCCAAAGGCCATCTCGGGTGAGGTTGCAGAAAAGCTTGGTCTGGTAGCCGACCTCTTCCAGTCCGCTGCAAGCGTAGATGCGGAAGAGACAACTGGCCAGTTCGAGCCGTGATTCGCCGCGGTGCAACGCAGAGCAAGCGTCGCTTATTGCGGACCAGCGTCAAGGCTTCTGGCCGCCGGGCGGCATGTATGCCCCCCAACGGCCGGATGCCTGCCACAAAGCCTCACTTGCAGCTGACGCTGGCCGCCAACTCCAGGCGGCCGCTGCCGCAGTAGCGCGCCACCGGCGGGTCAGGGCACGGCAGCCGGCTGCGGTTGGCTGCGGTCGGCGGCCCAGTCGGTGGGCAGGTCGGCATGCACTCCACCGGCATTGCCGGTGCCACGCGCACTGGCCAGCAAGGCCTCGGGCGCCTCGCCTTTTTCCACCCAGGCCACCAGGGCGGTGATGGCATCAAACAAGGCCAAGCGGCCCGGCAACACCAGGCGCTGGTTGGGGGGTTGGGGGGTTGGGCATGGGCTTGTGTTCTGGTGCGTCGGTGCGTGCTGTTGCTTGTGTTGGTGGATGCTTGGCTGCGTGCAATCCGCACACGCAATCCGCACACGCAATCCGCGCAGATCGTTAAGTTACTCAACTGTCTTTGAGGCTTCAGCGGGGCAAATACCAATCCGCAAGCCACCTCAGCCCGATGCCACACAATGCAGCGCATGAAAAGCGTTGCCCCTGCCGGGCCCGAATCCACCCCCTTCGGCCGCCTGGTGGAAGGGGGCATGCACCAGCTGGTGGGCTACCAGTTGGCGCTGGCCAGCATTGCCACCAGCCAGATCTTTGCGGCCCAGGTGGGCGGGCCACTGGACTTGCGCAAGGTGGAGTTCACGCTGCTGATGCTGATCCACGAGAACCCCGGCGTGTCGGCCTCGCAACTGGCGCGGGCACTGGCTGTCACTGCGCCCAACATCAAGCTGTGGATAGACCGGCTGGCCCAGCGTGGCCTGGCCGAGCGGGTGCCCAGCCCCACCGACCGGCGCGCCCAGCACGTGCGCGCCACCGCCACCGGTGCCACCCTGGTGAGTGACGCGCTGGCCCTGCTGCTGGCGGCTGAGCAGGTGGGCCTGAACAGCCTGACCAGCGGTGAGCGCGCCATCCTGGTCGAGCTGCTGCACAAGGTGGCGCGCTGCCGCGCCAAGCCGGCGGGCTGACACCCAATACGCGCCACCGATGCCCACCACCCCTGCTGCCAGCGCCGGACTGCTGCCGCCCGACCACCCTGACCGCGCCTTGCTGGCCGCCGAAGTGCATGCCCGGCCACCCGAGCCACTGGCCGCACCCAGCCGCGCCAGCTATGTGGCGGTGCGCATCGAGGGCGACGCCCGCGCTGCTGAAAGCGCCCATCTGGCCAGCTTGTGTGCCCAGTTTGGCGCCCCGCCACCCGCCGACGGCGCCACCCAATGGGCCGCCACACTGGGCGCGCTGCGCATCAAGTGGGAGCGGCACAGTGAGTTCTCCAGCTACACCTTGTTCACACCCGGCTTGAGCGGCGCCCCGTTTGCCGACCCGGCGGCCACCCTGCTGCCATGCGGCTGGCTGGCCGCCGTGCCCGGCCTCACCGTGTTTGCGGCCCACGCCAAGCTGGCCAAGCTGGCAGCACTGGCCGGCCCTGGCGCAAATGCCAATCCAGCCAACCCGGCCAACCCGGCCAACCCAGCCACCCCCAGCCCCGCCCAACTGGCCGCCCACTTTGCCGGCAACGTGGTGGTGGGCGCCGGCATTGGGGACGGTGCCGGCCAGGCCTACACCGATTTCATGATCCACGCCGATGGCTTTGCCCGCTTTCTGCTGCTGGACGTGGAGATGAGCGAGCGCCAGGCCGGCCGCATGCTGCAGCGGCTGTTCGAGATCGAGGCCTACCGCATGATGGCCTTGCTGGCCCTGCCGATGGCGCGTGATCTGTGGTCACGCCTGCTGGTGATCGAGCGCACGCTGGCCGCGCTGACCGCCCGCATTGCCAGCCAGAGCGTGGTGGCCAGCAACAGCCTGGCCATCAACCCCGGCGCCCAGGCCGGTGACGACGCGCTGCTGCAACAACTGATGGCGCTGGCGGCCGAGGTGGAGAGTGCGCTGGCGGCCAGCCAGGCCCGTTTTGGTGCCAGCCGGGCCTACCACGCGCTGGTGACCACCCGCATTGCGGAGCTGCGTGAACGGCGCATCCAGGGCCTGCAGACGATTGATGAATTCATGGTGCGCCGCCTGAGCCCGGCCATGGCCACCTGCGCCACCGTGTCACAGCGGCTGCATGCAGTGTCTGAGCGGGTGGCGCAAGCCAGCAACCTGTTGTCCACCCGGGTCGACATCGCCCGCCAGCAGCAAAACCAGGCCTTGCTGGCCGCCACCGCCAGGCGCGCCAAGATGCAGTTGCGGCTGCAGCAAACGGTGGAGGGCTTGTCGGTGGCGGCCATCGTCTATTACCTGGCCGGGCTGGTCGGCTACGGCGCCAAAGCGCTCAAGGCCGCCGGGCTGGCGCTGTCGCCCGATCTGGTGACCGGTGCTGCCGTGCCGCTGCTGGCGCTGGCTGCCTGGTGGGTGCTGCGGCGCGCCCACCACCGCATCGCCCAAGACAGCCAGAACGACACCAGCCGGCATTTTTGAGCCGCCGCGCGGGCGGCCCACGCGGCGCCAGCACCGGCCGTTGAATCGTCAATCGAGCACAAATCCACAAAATGTTGGCGCTGGGCAAACACCTGGTCCTTGGTCGGGCAGCAACGCGGGCTGCGCGCCGTACCGTGCCGGGCGCGCATGCCGGCCTGGCGGTCAGGCAGTACACCAGCATGGCAAGCCCACGCTGCCAGCGGGCACCACAGGGCGCCGCCCGGCCGCACGACACGCCCCACACACCCGGCGCTCCACACCCCGCGCCCCACACCCCACACCCCATTGCCGCACAGTCAGCCATGTTGAAACACACCCTCCTGTTGGCCCTGCTGCCGCTGCTGGCCCGCAGCGCCATGGCCAACAACTGCGATGCCATCCGCGCCGACATTGATGCCCGGGTGCGCGCAAACGGCGTCAGCAAGCACAGCCTGAGCGTGGTGGACCGGGCGGCGTCTGGCCCTGGCCGCGTGGTGGGCAACTGCGATCAGGGCAGCAAGACGATCTTGATGACCCAGCCTGGCCCGGCCACACCAACCACACCAGCCACACCGGCCACACCAGCCACACCGGCCGCAACGCCTGGGTCGGGCGCAAAGTCAGCGCCAACCCAAGCCGTGCCCAACCGGCGTGAACCCAGGCACAGCCGCCACAGCGACGACATCCTGACCGAGTGCCGCGACGGGTCCATCGTGACCGGGCCGGACTGCAGCAAGCCCCGCAGCGCCAACCCGGCCGCGCCGGCCGCAGCATCCCCGCCCAAGCCCTGACCTGAGCGGCCGGGCTGCGCAGGCCGCTAGGAGCCTGTCGGACTTGGGGCGTCGATAGCGAGAAACGGCCCCAGCGAGGACAGTTTTTGCCGGATTTGCAGGCCCATAGTTCAACTATGGGACAAAAAGCCGGTAAAAAATGGACCGCTGAGGCCGTTTCGCA
>JANPOW010000217.1:0-7913 GCA_031428185.1 Betaproteobacteria bacterium
AGCGTTTTTTTGGCACCGCCGACTGGATGCGCAACATGGGCGGCTGAGCCGGCCGGCCGGTGTAGCCGGTGGGGCCGCCACACCGGCTACACCGGCTACACCGGCCGCGCCCGCCTGGTCAACTGCGGCGCCGTGCCAGTGAGCCCAGCAAGACCACGCCGGCCAGCATCAGGGCGCAGGTCTGTGGTTCGGGCACGGCTTGCACCGCGTTGAAGCCGGCGATCTGCTCACCCACGTAGTTGCCCACCGAGGCGTTGAGCACATTGCCATGCGGTGTCTCGGCGGCCTGCGGGTCGGCCAGGCCTTCGCCGTCAAAGGTGCCCAGGTATTTGAAGAACTCGAAGCGGATCACCACCGACGGGTCACCTTTGGCGTCGATGGCTTTGCTCACCTCGTCGACAAAACCGGGCTGCAGAACCTGCCATTCGATCTCGGTTTCTGGCTTGTCGTTGAGGGCGGCGATGGCCGGGTTCTCAAATCGGTGGTGGCCGCCCATCAAGTCGTTCAGGCCCACGTTCTCGCGCAGGTTGGTCTGCACGATCTTGACCCAGAAGGCATTGTTCTGCGGCACCGCCAGATCCACCCGCTGGGCCTGGATGACGGCCACCACCGGCTGCGCCGGTAGGTTGGGTTGTGGGGCAACCGGCGGGGTGAAGTTGACCGCCGGGATGGCCACGTTGGCGGCCTGCAGCACCCCCGGCGTGGCCGATTCGATCAACCAGCTGTAGGTGGTTTTGGTGGGGTTGCCGATGGTGCTGACACCAAAGTGGTCACACGGCACGTTGGGGTAGCCCACGTTGCCAAAGGTCCAGCAGCTTTCGCCCGGGGTGTTGAACACACCCGACGCGGTGGCGGCGCTCCAGGCGCCGCCCGAGAAGCTGGCCATGTAGGTGACGCGTGAGCCGATCACCGCAGCGCCGGCCCCCAGCAGGTCACGGATCACCGGCAGGCCGTAGCGCTCGACATCGCCGGGTGAGGGGGTGCCGAAGTTGCGGTTCAGGCCAAACACATCGGTGATGTCGCGTTTGTCCAGGCCTTCAAACTCGATCTCAAAACCGTGGGCGGTGTGGCCGGTGTCATTGACCGCGTCAAAGTTGGCCAGGCTGCCAAAGGTGCTGGCTGCTGCGGGCTGGGCCGCCAGCAGCAGCGCGGCGCAAGCGGCGGCCAGGGCGGACAGGGTGGACAGGCGGGTGGGCATGCGGCGTGTGTTGGTCGTTGTCATGGGGGCCTCGCTCGGTGGTCTGGGCAATAACCATGATGCGCACCAAGCTGAACCCAAGCTGAACCGGCACGGTCGCCCCCAAAGGTGCATCAAGGCCGCTGCAGCCGACGCGGTGTTGCGGCGGTAGCGTCGGGCTCGGCATCAAAGTGGATGCTGGCGCAAAAGCCGCGGCCGTGGGCCACCGGTGAGTGCAGTTGCAGCCGCGCACCCGACTGGCGGGCGATGGTGTCCACCAGCGCCAGGCCCAGGCCGTTGCCACTGACCGCCGCACCGCTGCTGCCACGCTCAAACTTGCGCACCAGCCCGGCCACCCGGTGCGGCGCCACGCCCGGGCCGTCATCCAGCACCTGCAGTTGCTGGCCGCTGACACGCACCGTCACCGTGGTCTCGGCGTCGCCGTGTTTGAGCGCGTTGTCGATCAGGTTGCGCAGCGCGATGCCCAGGGCGTCGATGTCGCCCTGCACCGGCATGGGCTGGCCGTCCACCTGCAGTTGCAGCCGGCCGCTGCGTTGGGCCTCGCCAAAATCGTCGGCCACCAGCACCACCAGTTGCACCAGGTCCACCGGCGCGTGGTTGAGCGCGGCGCCGGACTCGATGCGCGCCAGTTGCAGCAGCCGGGTCGCCAGCCGGGTCAGCCGGTCCAGCTGGCGCAGCAGTGCCTGGGCCGCTTCGTGGGCGGCGTGCTGCTTGGCCGGATCGGTGCTGAGCCGCACCAGGCGCTGGGCCTGCGCCATGGCTGCGGCCAGCGGGGTGCGCAGCTCATGCGCGGTGTTGGCGGCAAAGGCGCGTTCACTGTCCACCAGGCCGCGCACCCGGTCCAGCAGGCTGTTGACGGTGGCCAGCCAGGGCTGCAGCTCAGCCGGCGCGTCAGCCAGCGGCAGGGGGCGCAGGTCATGCTGGGCGCGTTGGGCCAGCTCAAGCCGGGCCGGCTCCAGCGCCTGAAAGCCGCGCCGCAGCACCCAGCCCATGCCCAGCGCGGCCAGCGGCAGCATGGCCAGCAGCATGCCCAGCAGCCAGCCCAGGCTGGCCCACAACACCTCGCGCCGGTGCGCCACCCGCTCGGCCACCTGGGCCCGGCGGCTGGCATTGGCGGTGGTCAGGGTCAGCACACGCCAGCCTTGCCGTTGGCGCAGGCCGTCGGGTGCACCGGCGTCCAGCGCAGTGCTTGGGGCGTCGTGTGAGCGCAGCACCAGCGCACCGGCGCGGTCATAGACCTGGTAGACCACAAACTCCTCATGCGGCCCCAGCACGGCCAGGTGCTCGGTGGTGTCGGGCACGGCCCATGCGGCGGCGGGCAATTGCAGCAGGCGCTGGGCGGTCTCGGTCAAGGCGCTGTCCAGCACTTCATCGGTCTCGTGCAGCAGGCCCAGCCAGGTGGCGGCAGACCCCAGCAACCACAGCAGCGCCAGCAGCCCCAGCAACTGGCGGCGCAGCTGGGTTTGCAGGCGCCAGGTGGCTGGCGCTGGTGGTATTGGCGGCGCTGGTGGGGGCGCTGGTGGGGGCGCGGTTGGGTGCGCTTGCGGGCGCGCTTGCGGGTGAATTTGCGGGTGAATTTGCGGGGGCGCCGGCAGGTGCGGCCTGCTGGCCTGCGCGTTGGCCGGGTCGGGCTGCACCTCAGGGCTCCAGCCGGTAACCCAGGCCACGGTGGGTGCTGATGGCCACCGCGCCCAGCTTCTTGCGCAGGCGGCTGATGATCACCTCCAGCGAGTTGCTGACAGCATCGGCCAGGCCCGGGCCATCCAGCTGGGATTCGATCTCGGGGCGGCTGTAGATGCGGCCGTGGCGCTGCGCCAGGCAGGCCAGCACCGACCATTCCATGTGGGTCAGGTCAAGCCGCTCGGTGCCGCGCCAGACGGTGCGGTTGTCGATGTCAAGCCGCCAGGGTGGCCGGCTTGCCCGGTCGGCCACCGGGTCTACCACCGGGACCACCGCCGGGACCACCGCCAGGTCTGCCGCGGCGGCCAATGGCACGGGCCGGCGGCGCGCCACTGCGGCCACGCGGGCCAGCAACTCGTCCAGGTCAAAGGGCTTGACCAGGTAGTCGTCCGCGCCGGCTTGCAGGCCGTTGATGCGGTCACGCACCTGGTCACGCGCTGTCAGCACGATCACTGGCCAGGCTTGCCCGGTTGCGCGCCAGTGGCGCAGCAAGTCCAGCCCATCACCGTCGGGCAGGTGCAGGTCCAGCAGGGCCAGGTCGGGCGCCGGCGCAGCACGGGCAGCGGCCAGGCTGTGGCACCAGCCCACCTGGTGGCCGGCGCAGGCCAGGTGGTCGACCACCGCCTGGCCCAGGTCGGGGTCGTCTTCAAGCAGCAGCAATTGAAGGGGCGAGCGCAGCGGCGGTGGCATGGCGTGGTGGTGGTTCAGCGGCACGGCCGCTGGTCGGTGATTTGACGCCAGACCGCTGGACGGTTGCTGACCCGCCTGCCGCGCAGCGGCGCGGCCATCAGCGCCCGTGGCTGGCCAGCAGCACCATCAGCGCGCCGGCGCCACCTTGCGGCCCGGTGGCCTGGGCAAACGCGATCACCTCAGCACACTGCGCCAGCCAGCGCTGCACTTTGGCCTTGAGCACCGGCTGGCGGCCGGGTGAGCCGTGGCCTTTGCCATGCACCACACGCAGGCAACGCAGGCCATGGCGCTGGCTGTGCCGCACAAAGGCGGCCAGCACGGTGCGCGCTTCGTCGCGGGTCAGGCCGTGCAGGTCCAGCTGGCCTTGCAGCGCCCAATGGCCGCGCCGCAGCTTGGCCACCACGTCCTGGCCGATGCCGGGGCGGCGAAAGCTCAGGCCGTCATCAGTCAGCAGCAGGGATTCGAGGTTGACTTCGTCAGACAGCGATTCGGCCAGCGCGGCTTGTTCGTCCAACTCACGTTGGCGCGGGTGGGGTGGGGGGCGCGGCGGCTGGATGTCGGCCAGGCCGGGGTCACGCAGCGGCTGCACCGGCCCGACGCTGCGCGCAAACAGCCCGCTGGGTGATGGCAGCCGGCGTGCCCTGGCTGCCTGTTCAGCCGCTGCCTGCGCCGCCTGCACGGCTGCGGCGCGCTGGGCAAGCTGCAACTGGGCCTGGTGCCGGCCCCACTGGGCGCCCAGCTCGGCCAGGTTTCTGATCTTCACAACAAACCCCGCTCTGCAAACGACACCACCTGGCCATGCGCCACCACCAGGTGGTCCAGCACTGTCACATCCACCAGCGCCAGCGCGCTTTTCAGCGTCTGGGTCAAGAACTCATCCGCGCGCGACGGCTCGGCCACACCCGACGGATGGTTGTGCGCCAGTATCACCGCCGCCGCATTGCGCGCCAGCGCGCGCTTGACCACCTCACGCGGGTACACGCTGGTGCGTGCCAGGGTGCCGGTGAACAGCGTGTCCAGCGCGATCAGGCGGTGCTGGCTGTCCAGAAACAGCGCGCCAAATACCTCATGCGGCAGCGACCCAAAATGCAATTGCACATAGTCCTTGACGCTTTGCGGTGAATCAAACACCGGCCCGGCCATCAAGCGCTGGGCCAGAGCGCGGCGCGCCATCTCGATCACTGCGGCCAGTTCGGCGCGTTTGGCCGGGCCCAGGCCACGCACACCTTTCAGGTCGCCTGAGTCGGCCTGCAGCAGGCCGGCAAAACCGCCAAAGCGCTGCAGCACCGCCTCGGCCATCACCAGCACGCCCTGGCCCCGGGTGCCGGTGCGCAGCAGCAGCGCCAGCAACTCGGCCCCGGACAGGCTGGCCGCGCCGTGCAGCAGCAGTTTTTCACGCGGGCGGGCGTCAACGGGCAGGTCTTTGATCAACATGGTTGGGTGGCTGTGGGTGCAGGTGTGACAAGGCCTGGGGTGCGGCGGCTGCCGCGCGGGTGACGCAGCTATTGGGCCGGTCAGCGCCCCGTAGAATCGACCAATCCAGTCTAGGTGGCAGCCGCCGCCCTGGTATCCCCCTTCATATCCCCCATTGGCGTGATCACCATTCAGGAGGGGTCGTTCCTGACCCTGCATTACCGCCTTGCCGGCCCCGACGGCGCGGACGTCATCAACACCTTCGCCGACAAGCCGGCCACGCTGTCGCTGGGCACCGGGCAACTGGCGCCGGCGCTGGAGCGCCGCCTGCTGGGCCTGCCCGAGGGCACGCGCCAGATCTTCTTGCTGCCGGCCGGCGAGGCCTTTGGTCAGCGCAACCCGCAGATGCTGCAGCGTGTCAAACGCAGCCTGCTGGCCGAGCTGGGTGACCCCGACGCCACCTACCACGTGGGTGATGTGGTGCAGTTCCCAACCCCCAACGGCAGCGGCAGTTATGCCGGTGTGGTGCGCGAGATGGCTGAAAGTTGGTTGTTGTTTGACTTCAACCACCCGCTGGCCGGGCAGCCGGTGAGTTTTGAAATCCATGTGATCGGGGTGCTTTGATGGCGCTTGAACCCAACCCAAGCCAGTTGGTGCAAGACGTGCTGCTGGCCGAGCCACGGGGCTTTTGCGCCGGGGTGGACCGCGCCATCGAGATTGTTGAGCGCGCACTCATCCGCTTTGGCGCGCCCATCTACGTGCGCCACGAGATCGTGCACAACACCTACGTCGTCAACGACTTGAAGGTCAAGGGCGCGATCTTCATCGAAGACCTGGCCGACGTGCCACCCGGCGCCACGCTGGTGTTCAGCGCCCACGGTGTCAGCCGGGCGGTGCGCGACGAGGCCGATGCGCGTGGCTTCCAGGTGTTTGACGCCACCTGCCCGCTGGTCAGCAAGGTGCATGTGGAGGTGGCCAAGCTGGCACGCGAGGGTTATGAGTTCATCATGATCGGCCACAAGGGCCACCCCGAGGTGGAGGGCACGATGGGCCAGTTGTCGGCCGGCATCTACCTGGTCGAAGACGTGGCCGATGTGGCCCACATCCAGCCACGCGGCACGCTGCTGGCCGTGGTGACGCAGACCACGCTGAGCGTGGACGACGCGGCCGCCATCCTGGTTGAGGTCAAGCGCCTGTTCCCGCAGGTGCGTGAGCCCAAGCAGCAAGACATCTGCTACGCCACGCAGAACCGCCAAGACGCGATCAAGGTGATGGCGCCGCAGGTCGACATCGTCATCGTGGTGGGCAGCCCCACCAGCAGCAACAGCAACCGCCTGCGTGAGCTGGCGCAGCGCCTGGGCACACCGTCTTACATGGTGGACGCCGCCGATGACCTGCAAGCGGCCTGGTTTGAGGGCTGTCCGCGGGTTGGGTTGACGGCCGGTGCATCGGCGCCCGACATCCTGGTGCAGCAGGTGCTGCAGCGCCTCAAGGCGCTGGGCGCCGTCAGCGTGCGGCGCATGGCGGGGGTGGAAGAAACCGTGCATTTCCCGCTGCCCATGGGCCTGGGCGACAAGTCCATGCGCCAGGTCTCCGCGGCGCGATCCTGAGCTGTTCAACCCGCCCGCACGAGGTTGAACGGCACCCGCGAGGTGCCGTTCCCGCAAAGTCGGGCCGCAAGATCGGCCCGCACGTTTTAAGGACACACCATGCTCGACATCAATCAACTGCGCCGTGACCTGCCCTCGGTGGTGGCCAGGCTGGAGGCGCGCAAAAGCCCGCAACCCTTTCTCGATGTGGCGCGTTTCAGCGCGCTGGAGGCCGAACGCAAAACCCTGCAGATCCGCACCGAAGCGCTGCAGGCCGAGCGCAACAGTGCGTCCAAGCAGATTGGCCAGCGCAAAAGCAAGGGTGAAGACGGCAGCGCACTGATGGCCCTGGTGGCCGGCATCGCCGACGAGATGAAGCAGGGCGCCAGCCGACTGGAGGCCATCCAGGCCGAGCTGCAGGCGCTGCTGATGGCGCTGCCCAACCTGCCCGATGCCAGCGTGCCGCCGGGCACGGACGAGACCGGCAATGTCGAAGTCAAGCGCTGGGGCACACCGCAGACCTACACCTTCCCCGTCAAGGACCATGTGGACCTGGGCGCACCGCTGGGGCTGGATTTCGACCTGGGCGCCAAGCTGAGCGGCTCACGCTTCAGCTTCCTGCGTGGCCCGGTGGCCAGGCTGCACCGGGCGCTGGCCCAGTTCATGTTGGACGTGCAGACCGAGCAGCACGGCTACACCGAGTGCTACACGCCCTACATCGTCAACCGCGAAATCCTGGAGGGCACCGGCCAGTTGCCCAAGTTCAAGGACGACATGTTCTGGGTGCTGAGGGGTGGCGACGAAAGCCAGCCCGAGCAGTACCTGATCTCCACCTCAGAAATCTCGCTGACCAACAGCGTGCGTGAGCAGATCCTGGCCGCCGAGGCGCTGCCCATCAAGCTGACCGCGCACAGCCCGTGTTTCCGGTCTGAGGCCGGCTCAGCCGGGCGCGACACACGCGGCATGATCCGCCAACACCAGTTTGACAAGGTCGAGATGGTGCAGGTGGTGGCACCCGAGGACAGCGAGGCCACGCTGGGCCAGATGGTGGGCCACGCCGAGGCCGTCCTGCAGCAGCTGGAATTGCCCTACCGAGTGGTGCTGCTGTGCGGCGGCGACATGGGTTTTGGCGTGGTCAAGACTTTCGACCTGGAGGTGTGGCTACCGGCGCAGGCCACCTACCGCGAGATCAGCTCGTGCAGCAACTGCGGTGATTTCCAGGCCCGCCGCATGCAGGCGAGGTTCCGCCGCACTGGCGCCAAGGCTGACAGCAAGCCCGAGCTGGTGCACACCCTCAACGGCTCAGGCCTGGCGGTGGGCCGCGCGCTGGTGGCGGTGCTGGA
>JANPOW010000218.1:0-6467 GCA_031428185.1 Betaproteobacteria bacterium
AACGCCGCAGCATCTGCGGCGGAACTTGACGGCGAACGCCGCAGCATCTGCGGCGGAACTTGACGACGAACGCCGCAGCATCTGCGGCGTTTTGGGGCAATCAGCGGGGCAATCAGCCGGCCACAGCGCGCCCGGCCAGCACCGGGATCAGCGCAGCGCGGTACTCGGCCGAGCCGTGCAGGTCGGTGTTGAAGCCATCTGCTGGCACCGTTGCGCCAGCCAGCGCGGCGGCTGACCAGTTGCTGGCCAGCTTGGCCTCCAGCCCGGACGCGCGGAACACACAAGCCCCCGCACCGGTGACGGCCACCCGCACGCCCTGCAGGCCCTTGCTGACAAACACCCCGACGATGGAAAAGCGCGACGCGGGCTGTTTGAACTTCTGCCAACCGGCTTTGTCGGGCACCGGGAAGCTGACTGCGGTGATCACCTCGCCGGGCTCCAGCGCGGTCTCAAACATGCCGGTAAAAAACGCATCCGCTGCAATGCTGCGGGTGTTGGTGTGCACCGTGGCGCCCAGGCCCAACACGGCTGCCGGGTAACACGCGGCCGGGTCGTTGTTGGCCAGGCTGCCGCCGATGGTGCCGCGGTTGCGCACTTGGCGGTCGCCGATCTTGCCGGCCAGATCGGCCAGCGCGGGGATGGCTTGCTGCACACCGGCGTGGGCGGCCACCGCCGCATGGGTGGTCATCGCACCGATCTTGACCGTGCCGTTGGCCACGCTGATACCGGTCAGGTCAGCGATGCCGGCCAGGTCCACCAGCGCGTCGGGCGCGGCAAGGCCGAGCTTCATCGACGCCAGCAGCGACTGGCCACCGGCAATCAGTTTGGCGTTGTCGCCACTGGCGGCGCGCACTGCGTCAGCCACGGTGCTGGGCTTGTCATAAGCAAAGGCTTGCATGGGGTCTCCAACGGGTCGTGCAGTGGGTGTGCCGCCGGCCTTGAGGCTGCAGCGGCCTGCCGGACAGTGTAGGGTGTGGCTGCCAACGCCGCACCAACGTCAAACCAACGCCGCAGCCGGCTGCAATCAGCATCAACACCCCCGGGAATACACGCTGCCCCGGTGGGGCTGCAGACCGGTTACTTTCCTGCCCTCTCCGCACCAAGCCTTCATCCCCATGGACAACATCGACCTCAATGTGCTGCGCCAGATCACCGACTGGGTGGCCGCCGGCCACCGCGTGGTGCTGGGCACCATCACCCGCACCTGGGGCTCAGCACCGCGGCCACCTGGCTCAGCCGTGGCGGTGCGCGACGACGGCCTGGTGGCCGGCAGTGTGTCAGGCGGCTGCATCGAAGATGATTTGATCGACAAGGCGCGCGCGGGTGTGCTGGCCAGCGGCCTGCCCCAAGTGGTGCGCTACGGCATTGATGCCGACGCCGCCCACCGTTTTGGCCTGCCCTGCGGTGGCCTGATCGAGCTGGTGCTGGAGCCGGTGCTGCCGCGCACCCAACTCGGCGCCCTGCTGGCCCGCCTGCAAAACGGTGAGCGGGTGCGCCGGGTGCTGACCATCGCCACCGGTGAGGTGGATTTGCAGCCCGCCAACGAAACGGATGAGCTGGAATTGACCGCCACCCAGCTGACCACCCACCACGGCCCGCACTGGCGGCTGCTGCTGATTGGCGCCGGCCAGATGACGCAATACCTGGCGCAAATGGCCACCGCACTGGGCTACCAGGTGGTTGTGTGTGACCCGCGTGAGGAATACGCCACCGGCTTTGATGTGCCCGGCGCCACCCTGCTGCGCACCATGCCGGATGACACGGTGATGGCCCTCAAACCCGACGGCCACACCGCCATCATCGCGCTGACCCACGACCCCAAGCTGGACGACCTGGCGCTGATGGAAGCCCTCACCAGCACAGCGTTTTATGTGGGCGCCATCGGCTCACGGGTCAACCAGGCCAAGCGCAAAGAGCGGCTGAAAGAGCACTTTGGCCTGACCGATGTGCAACTGGCCCGCTTGCATGGGCCGGTCGGGCTGAAAAACGGCGCCCGCACACCGCCTGAGATTGCCGTCAGCATCCTGGCCGAGCTGACTGCAGTGCGTTATGGCTACCGCGTGCCCGAGCCGGTGATGCTCAAGCCGCAGGCGGCCGTGGAGGCGGGCTGCGTGAGCTGAGCGCTGCGGCCGCCACCGCACTGGCCAGCAGCGGTGCCACCTGGCGCAGGCCGTCCAGCGTCAAACCGCCGCTGCAGTACAAGCTGTACCAGGATTGGCGCCAGCGGATCACGCACTCGCCGTCACGCAGTTTCAAGCGTTGCAGCGTGTATTCGGCCTTGGCTTTCATCGCCGCAGGCACAGCATCGCTAACGCGCATTTGCAGCGACGGCAACACGATCTCAAACCAGCCGTCACCCACTTGGTAGGGGTCCAACAGCGCAGCGTCTGCGCTTTGCCTGGACGCGTTCATCGTGGCGGACGCAAAGCGGTAGTTGCCCCAGTCGTAGGCCAAATGCCGGTGATGTTTGACACTGAGGAAGTGATCCACCGTACCGACCGTGGGGTCCAGCATGGCGGCAGGCCTATGACCTCGGTGGATTTGCGGAGATTTTGGCTTGTGGGTTGTTCGGCGGCAGGATGACGTGCTGCCAGCACGGCCATGTGTGCCTTGCCGCTGCGACGACATCGGGTTTGCGGCGAGATACTGCCTGGCCCGCTGCCCACCCTGCCGCGCCCATCAAGGCATTGCCGCCGACATCATGCCCACAGACCACCCCGTCCCCGACGCCCACGGCCGCAACCTGTACAGCCAGGACAGCACGCTGCAAGCCCTGCTGCCGCTGTATCTGCCGGCCGACTTGTGTGCCCACTTGCAACCGCATCTGCAGCGCCTGGGCGGCCTGGCCGGTGGCCTGCTGGACACACTGGCGCTGCGTGCTGACAAACACCCACCCACGCTGCAGCAGCGCAGCCGCAGCGGGCAAGACATCCAGCGCATTGACAAACACCCCGACTACCTGGCGCTGGAGCAGGTGGCGTTTGGTGATTTTGGCCTGGCCGCCATGTCGCACCGCGCCGGCGTGCTGGGCTGGCCGGCACCACTGCCAGCGGCGGCCAAATACGCACTGACCTACCTGTTTGTGCAGGCCGAATTTGGCCTGTGCTGCCCGCTGTCCATGACCGACTCACTGGCCCGCACGCTGCGCAAGTTTGGCAGTGCCGCGCTGGTGGCGCAGCACCTGCCGCAGCTCATCAGCCAGGACATGAATCAGCTGGGCCAGGGCGCGATGTTCATGACCGAGCAGGCCGCAGGCTCTGACGTGGCGGCCACCAGCACTCAGGCGGTGCCGGACGGCGACCACTACCGCCTGCACGGCGACAAGTGGTTTTGCTCCAACCCCGACGCGGCGCTGGCCATGGTGCTGGCGCGCATCGATGGCGCACCGGCCGGCATGGCCGGTGTCTCGCTGTTTTTGCTGCCGCGCACGCTGGCGGACGGCACGGCCAACAGCTACCGCATCCTGCGGCTGAAAGACAAGCTGGGCAGCCGGTCCATGGCCAGTGGCGAGATCCGGCTCAACAGTGCCCACGCCTGGCTGGTGGGTGAGGCCGGGCGCGGTTTTCAGCAAATGGCCGACATGGTCAACAACTCGCGCCTGTCCAACGGCATGCGCGCCGCCGGGCTGATGCGCCGGGCCTGCGGTGAGGCGTTGTATGTGGCCAGCCAGCGCCAGGCCTTTGGCCAGCGCCTGATGGATTTGCCGCTGATGCAGCGCCAGTTGCTCAAGCTGCTGCTGCCCACCGAGCAGGCCCGCACGATGGTGCTGCAGACGGCTGAGGCGCTGCGCCGCGCTGATGCAGGTGAGGCCAATTCAGCCGGCGAGGCCGACGCCAAAGCCCTGGCCCGCATCCTGACCCCGCTGATCAAGTTCCGCGCCTGCCGCGATGCCCGCAAAGTCACCGGTGATGCGATGGAGGTGCGTGGTGGCTGTGGCTACATCGAGGAGTGGAGCGACGCCCGCCTGCTGCGGGACGCCCACCTGGGCTCGATCTGGGAGGGCACCAGCAACATCGTGGCGCTGGACGTGCTGCGTGCCATCCGGCGTGATGACGCCCTGCCCGCGCTGGCAGCCCACCTGCAAGGCCTGCTGGCCGACACCCCGCTGCACCCGCAGGCGCGCACGGTGTTCAGCCACACGCTGGGCCGCACGCTGGCATTGGCCAGGCAGACCGCCGACGCGGCCGGCCCTGCGCGTGCAGGTGCCGATGCGGCGGCACGCCAGGTGGCGTCGGCGCTGTACCACGTCAGCACCGCCACGATGATGGCGTGGGAGGCCGGCCGCACCGCGTCCGCCCACCGCATGCGGCTGGCGCAGTGGGTGCTGCGCTGCCGTGTGCTGCCGCAAGACCCGTTGGTGATGGATGCCGACGTGCCGGCCTGGCTGCCGGCGCTGCTGGCGGCGCAACTGGCGCCGGACGCAGCGCTGGTGGCCGAATCGCCCGCGTCCATCCACCTGCTGTGATCGGCTGCAGATCAGGTACAAGCGGGCATGTCCGATGAGTACCAGATCCACATCCCACCGTCCTTCGAGGCGGTGTATGCCGACCCCCGTGGCCGCCTGACCGTGCCGCGTGAGGCGTTCCGCGCCCGCTACGAGCTGTGTGAGGACATGGCGCAGTTGCTGGTCGAGCACAGCCAGGCCGTGCACCACGACCAGGGCGTGGCCGAAGACCTGATCCTGCAGCGCACCGAGGCCGGCCTGGCCAGCGCTGAATCGGGCTTCAGCACGGCCGAAGCGGCTTGGGTGGCGGTGCGGCTGGCTGAGTTGCTGAGCTGGGCCCACCCGGCCCTGCTGCGCGGCGGCTGACGGCAAGATTTGCCGTCTTGCCGTCTTGCCGTCTTGCCGTCTTGCCGTCTTGCCGTCCTGCCGTCTTGCCGTCTTGCCTTCGTGTCGGCGTAGCGGCCTTGGGCTGGGCCGGAAAGCCCGCAGCCGCACTCAGCCGCCGCCGCGCTGGATGTACAGATCAAAGTAGCGCATAAAGGCCAGCCGGTCCGCCGCCGCCACGTTGGTGAACCGGTACTGCACGGCCAGCCGTGGCATGCGCAGCAGCGCAATCTGGCGCGGCGGCAGCGCCTGCCAGCACAACACCAGTGTGCCGCCGCCCAGCAGCACGGTGGCCTGGCCGGGCTGCGCCCAGTGCAGCGGGCAATCCCGCACGGCACCGGGCAGGCAACGCTGCCAGTCCGCAGCCGTAAAGCCCTGCTCGCGATCAAAGCTGGCCGGATAGTCGGCCTGCATCAGGCTGGCCATCAACCGCCGGCAATGGGCGGCCAGATGGCCAGCACATCACCGTCCACAAAGGTGCGGGTGGCGCGCTCAGCCGGCGCCACGTAGACGCCGTTGACCAGCACCAGGTGCACCAGCTTCATCGGCAGGCCGTAGGGCTCGATGATGGTCGCGATGGTGGCGTCGTCCGCCACCTCCAGCGCCACCCGGTTGCTGGTGCGGGCTGCCGCCGGCAGGTACTCGGTGAGGCTGGCGTACAGCTTGAAAGTGAGCTTCATGCTGAACCACGGGCGCCACAAGCGGCCAGGCCGGCCACAACAGCCCGCAGACCAGCCCGCAGACCAGCCCGCAGTCCAGCCCGCAGTCCAGCCAACCGGCCAGCCCGCATTGGCTCAGCGCACATGCGCCATCTCCTGCTGGGCCTGCGCGTTGGCCAGGTAGGCCTCCATCAGCAGCGTGGGGTCGGCCATCAGGCGCTGCTTCCACTCGGGTGACAAGGCCACCTGGCCCTCCACCAGGCCACGCATCACCCCCACATGCGCGGTCCAGCCCACCGCGTTGCAGCCCACCAGCTTGTCGCCCGAGAACTGCAGGCTCAACAGCTTGCCGGCTGCCGGGTCAGCCAGCTCCACCTGCTCACCACCCGGCACACCTTGCCAGTTGCCAAAACTGGCCGAGATCAGGCCCAGTGTGTCCAGCACGTTGATCTGCGTCACGCCCTTCAACGATGTGGCCTTGCCGGCCATGTTGAGTGCCGCCACCCGCGCTTGCTCAGCCGCGTTGGGCTGGATGGCGCTGACGATGGTGGTGCCGCTGACCTTGTCAAACGCCTCGGCGCAATCGCCCGCCGCGTAGATGCCGGGCACGTTGGTCTGCAGATGCTCGTCGGTCAACACACCCACCAGGCAGGTGATGCCGGAGTCTTGCAAGAAGCCGATGTTGGGCTTGACGCCGGTCGCGCTGATCACCAGGTCGGCCGGCAGCACCTGGCCGGTGGACAGGCGCACCAGCATCGGCGCGGCGGGGCCGGTGCTGGTGGGTGTGGGCATGGGCATGGGCGCGGATGCAGGCTGGGGCGCTGCAACCGGGCTCGCGGCGGGTGCCGGCGGGTGCGTCAAGCCCAGCAGATTGCCCAGCTTTTGCAGCAGCGAGAGGGGCTGCCCGGCGGCAACGGGCGCGGCCACCGGCGCCGCAACGGGCGCGCTGGCCGCCGCGGCAGGGCTGGCCGCCGGGGCGG
>JANPOW010000219.1:0-17557 GCA_031428185.1 Betaproteobacteria bacterium
CTGCAGCCGCTGGCGGGCGTGCTGCCGCAGGCCATCACGCCGCAAAACCAGCGCGCAGGCCGTCCCGCAGATACGCCACCAGCGCCTGCACCGCACGCGGCACTTGCGGGCTGTAGGGCCGGATGGCGTACAGGTGGCCGCCAAACGTGCCCACCGGCTGCCAGCCGGGCAAGACCAGCACCAGCTTGGCGCTGCGCAGCGCGGCCTGGGCGCTGAAGTCGGGCAGCAGCGCAATGCCCAGGCCGGCCAGCGCGGCCTCACACAAGGCCTCGCTGTTGTTGGCGCTGAGCGGGCCGCTCACCGGCACGGTCGTTTTTTCGGTGCTGCTGTCGGCTGGCCCGTCGTCGCGCACATTGCCACGCAGCAGTTGCCAGGCCGCCGCCTCACCGGGGCGCAGGTAGGTCAGGCAGTCATGCGCGGCCAGGTCGGCCGGCTGCTGCGGCACACCACGCCGGCGCAGGTAGGCCCGGCTGGCCACCAGCAGGGATTGGGTGGCGCACAGCGTCCAGGCGATGTGGGTGTCGGGCGGCGCGGGGCTGTGGCGGATGGCCAGATCAAAGCCCTCCTGCGCCAGCGGCACCAGCCGGTCAGACAAATCCAGCTCGATGCGCACCTCGGGGTGGGCGCGCAAAAAGGCTGGCAGCAGCGGCGCAAACTGCTGGCACGCCAGCGCCACCGGCGCCGTCACCCGCAGCCGGCCACGCGGTGTGGCGGCCAGGTCTTGAATGCCGGCAAAGGCGCTGCTGATGTCTGCAAACGCATGCACGGTGGCGTCCGCCAGTTGCTGGCCCGCCTCGGTCAGGCGCACGCTGCGGGTGGTGCGCGCCACCAGCGGCACACCGGCGGCACGTTCCAGCTCAGTGATGCGCTGGCTCATCGCCGCTTTGCTGACGCCCAGGCGCTGCGCCGCACGGGTGTAGCTGCCCAGCATGCCCAGCACGCTGAGCCAGTGCACGTGGCTCCAGAGGGTTTCGATGCGGCGCTCGTCCATGCTGTTGGCCTTGTCTTTTGTTCCCGGTTTGAGCTGAGTATTGTTTGCCGATCTGAACAATGAATCCAGCCCGGCGTGGCTAGGCAGTGCCTGCGCTGCAGCCTAGACTGCGCGCTCCTGACCATTGACCACCTGCCGGAGACCAGCATGGGCGCCCCAGAATCTTTCACCACCACCAGCACGGTGGGCCATTTCATCGCCGGCCGCAGCGTGCCCGGCGCCAGCGGGCGCCAGCAAGCGGTTTACAACCCGGCCACCGGCCAGGTAGCGCGCCAGGTGGCGCTGGCCAGTGCGGATGAGGTGGGCCAGGCCGTGGCCGCCGCCGCCGCCGCCCAGCCGGCCTGGGGCGACATGCCGCCCATCCGCCGCGCCCGGGTGCTGAACAACTTTTTGCAGTTGCTCAACCAACACCGCGACACGCTGGCCGCGATGATCAGCGCCGAGCACGGCAAGGTGTTCACCGACGCGCAGGGCGAGGTGGCACGCGGCATCGACATTGTTGAATTTGCCTGCGGCGCGCCGCAGTTGCTCAAAGGTGATTTCACCGAGCAGGTGTCCACCGGCATCGACAACCACACCCTGCGCCAGCCGTTGGGTGTGGTGGCGGGCATCACGCCGTTCAACTTCCCGTGCATGGTGCCGCTGTGGATGTTCCCCATCGCGCTGGCCGCCGGCAATGCTTTCATCCTCAAACCGAGCGAGCGTGACCCCAGCTGCGCGATGCTCATGGCCGAGCTGCTGACACAAGCAGGCTTGCCGAATGGCGTGTTCAACGTGGTGCAGGGCGACAAGGTGGCGGTGGACGCGCTGCTGGTGCACCCCGATGTCAAGGCGATCAGCTTTGTCGGGTCCACCCCGATTGCCCAGTACATCTACGAGACCGGCACCCAGCACGGTAAGCGCGTTCAGGCACTGGGTGGTGCCAAAAACCACCTGGTGGTGATGCCCGACGCCAACGTGGACCAGGCGGTGGATGCGCTGGTGGGCGCAGCCTACGGCTCAGCCGGCGAGCGCTGCATGGCCATCAGCGTGGCGGTGCTGGTGGGTGAGATTGCCGACCAGATCGTGCCGAAAGTGGCCGAACGCGCCCGCACGCTGAAGGTGTTGAACCCGATGGACCTGGCGGCCGAGATGGGCCCCATCGTCACCGCACAGGCGCGCGACCGCATCGAGGGCTACATCGACATCGGCGTGCAAGAAGGCGCCACGCTGGTGGTGGACGGCCGTGGCTTGAAGGTGCCGGGGCTCGAAGGTGGCTTCTTCACCGGTGGCACGCTGTTTGACCACGCCACACCGGCCATGCGCATCTACCAGGAGGAAATCTTCGGCCCGGTGCTGGTGTGTGTGCGGGTGCCTGATTTCGCCAGCGCCGTCAAGCTGGTCAACGACCATGAATACGGCAACGGCGTGTCGCTCTACACCAGCGACGGCGGCATTGCACGCGAGTTTGCGCGCCGCGTGCAGGTGGGCATGGTGGGCATCAACGTGCCCATCCCCGTGCCCATGGCCTGGCACGGTTTTGGCGGCTGGAAACGCAGCCTGTTTGGTGACATGCACGCCTACGGCGAAGAGGGCGTGCGCTTCTACACCAAGCAAAAAAGCGTGATGCAGCGCTGGCCCGAGAGCATTGGCAAGGGCGCGGAGTTTGGGTTCCCCA
Organism: Betaproteobacteria bacterium; assembly: GCA_031428185.1. Taxonomy (GTDB): domain Bacteria; phylum Pseudomonadota; class Gammaproteobacteria; order Burkholderiales; family Burkholderiaceae_C; genus Pseudaquabacterium. Next base: position 2,649 of record JANPOW010000219.1, read on the forward strand.
CCGCCAAGTGAGCGGCGTGCTGGCCTGGCGGGTGCGGCCGCCGGCAGTGGTGGCCGCGCTGGCGCTGTGCGCCGGCTGCGCCGGGCCGGCGCACAGCCCTGGCGTGGCCACAAGCGCCGCCCCACCGGCCTACGCCCCCAGCGGCCCCTGCGCCAGCCTGCCGGCCTTGCTGCTGGGCAGCATCCCCGGTGGGCGCCTGACCCTGGCCAGCAGCCAGCCGGCCGACAGCCAAGGCCACCCGGCACACTGCCTGCTGCAGGGCTACATCAACCAGCGCAGCGGCCACGGCGGCACGCGCTACGCCATCACCTTTGAGCTGCGTCTGCCGCAGGGCTGGACCGGCCGGCTGCTGCACCAGCTGAACAACGGCACCGGCGGCCAGGTGGTGCCCGCCTGGGGTGCGCTGGGCGTGATGGCGGGGCCGGGGCAGGACGCCTTGTCACGCGGTTTTGCGGTGCTCAGCAGTGACGACGGCCATGACGCTGATGACCCGGCCAACTTGCCCGCCGGCCTGGTGCGTGGCAGTGTGTTTGGGCTGGACGCCCAGGCCAGGCGCGATTTTGGCTACAACGCCATCAACGCGTTGTGGCCGCTGGCGCAACACCTGGTGCAGCGCCACTACGGCCAGCCGCCGCGCCGCAACTACCTGGCCGGTTGTGGCAACGGGGGCCGCCAGGCCTTGGTGGCGGCCAGCCGCTGGGGCGGGCGGTATGACGGTGTGCTGGCCGGCGCGCCCGGCTTGCATCAAGCCCAGGCCGCCCTGCAAGCGGCTTGGGATGTGCGGCAGTGGTCCACCGTGCACGCTGACCCGCGCCGCGCCTTCAGCCCGGCCAACCTGCAGTGGGTGGCGCGCCAGGTGCTGGCGCGCTGCGACGCACATGACCTGCTGGTGGACGGCATCGTGGCCGACTTGCCGCGCTGCCAGGCCAGCATGCGCCTGGCCGACCTGCAATGCCGCGCCGGTGATGCCGGCACCAGCGCGGGCAGGTCCAGCGCGGGCAGTTCCAGCGCCGGCAAGGCCAGCGCCTGCCTGAGCGCCGCCCAGGTGCAGGCGCTGGCCCAAAGCCTGGCCGGCCCGCACCACAGCAGGGGCTCTGCGCTGTACAGCGACTGGCCCTGGGATGCCGGCATCGGCGCGGCTGGCTGGCGCACCTGGAAGCTGGAATCCAGCGTGCCGGCCTGGGACGGCCTGCCCATCAACAGCGTGCTGGGCGCGGGCGCGCTGGCGCAGGTTTACAGCACCCCGCCCACCACGCTGGACGGCACGGCCGCCGGGCTGTTGGCCGCCCTGCAGCGCTTTGACTTTGACCACGGCGCAGCCCGCATCCAGGCCACCAACACCCAGTTCAGCACCTCAGCGGTGGATTTGCTGGACCCACCCGACGCCACCAGCCCGCGCCTGGCCGCGCTGGCGCAACACGGCGGCAAGGTGCTGATTTACCACGGCAACAGCGACCCGGCGTTTTCGGTCAATGCCACCCTGGCCTGGGCTGGCCGGCTGCAACGCAACCTGGGTGCTGCGGCGGCCAGCCAGGTGGCGCGTATCTTCCAGGTGCCGGGCATGGGCCACTGCCAGGGTGGCCCGGCCACCGACCAGTTTGATGCACTGGGCGCACTGCAGGCCTGGGTGGAGGACGGCCGCGCACCCGAGCGCATCGAGGCCCAGGTCAACCCTGGCAACCCCGAGCTGCCAGCGGGCTGGTCGGCCAAGCGCAGCCGGCCGTTGTGCCCGTGGCCGCAGGTGGCCCGTTACGCGGGTGGCAACACTGAGCTGGCCGCCAGCTTCCGCTGCGCAGCGCCTTGACCCGCCACGCCCGCCATACCCGCGACAGCCACCCAGCCCGGCATCAGCATGCGCACACCCCTGCACACACCCCGGCACACCCCCCTGCCGCCCACGCCCCTGCTGCTGCCCATGACCCAGGTGCACTGCCAGGTTGGCACACTGGTCAGCCCGGGCGCCGGGCCGCACGGTGAGCGGCGCGACATCCCGTTGGGCGGCGGCACGGTGCAAGGGCCCGAGCTGAACGGCACGCTGGTGGCCGGTGGTGTGGCTGGCAGATCAACCGCGCCGATGGCGTGCTGGACATCGCCGCGCACGACGTGAGCCGGGCCGACGACGGCGCGCTGATCGAGGCCAGGAGTGAGGGCATGCGCCACGGCCCGGCCGCCGTGATGGCGCAACTGGCGCGGGGCCAGGTGGTGCCGCGTGAGGCCTATTCCTGCCGCACCGCCGTGCGCTTCACCACCGGGGCGCCGCAGTGGTTGCACCTGAACAAGCTGCTGGCAGTGGCGGTGGGCCAACGCGAAGCGTCAGTGGTCAAGCTGAATTTCTACCGGCTCGCTTGAGGCCTGCTGGCGCCGGTGGCCACTACTGCAGCGCCAGGCTGGCGTTGGCCACCAACACCGGCCGGCCGACCGCCGCCTGCACGGCGGCCAGCAGGCCCGATTCTTCATACGGCTTGCCCAGCAGCACGGTCACGCCGGCAGCAGCCGCTGCGCTGCGGTGGCGCTCATCGGCCGAGCTGATCATGATGACCGGCAGGCTGTGCCAGCGCGGCGCGTCGCGCAGGCGCTGGGTCAGACCGAACCCATCCAGCCCCGGCATCTCCACATCGGTGATCACCAGGTCGGGGGTCTCGGCGGCCAGGCACTGCAGCGCGCTCAGGCCGTCGTCAGCCAGCAGCACGCGGTAGTGGTGTTTCTCCAGCAAACGGCTGGTCTTGATGCGCACCACCTTGCTGTCATCCACCAGCAGCACGGTGACCGGGCCGGCCGGCCGGGTGACGGGCGCGGTGGTGGGCAGTGCAGCAGCGGGTGGCTGTGCGACCGTGGCCACTGGGGTGACGGCGCTGGCAGCGGCGGGCTGCGGCGCCGCAGCCGGGGATGGGTGCGGCCACCGCAGCGTGGCGCCCGTGGGTGGCCGGCTGGCCGCAGCACCGGTGGCCGGTGTTGCCCGCGGTGCCGTGGCGGCCGGCGCAGCGGGCGGGGCCGGTGTGGTGCTGGTGTCGGCGGCAGCATGCCGGCGCGCCTGGCGCAAGGCTTCGGTGGACGCTTTGCGCAACGCCACCAACGCTTGTGGCGACGGCCCGGCAGCGGCGCCATCGGGCGCACGCCGGGCAGGCTGCCCTGCGGGTGGTGGCGCTGGCGGCGCCGGCCGCGCGGGCTTGGCCGCCTGGGTTGGCGCTCTGGCCGGTGCCTTGGCCGCACGCTGGCTGCGCCGCCACCCGGCCCAGCAAGCCCAGCCGACAAGCAGCAGGATCAGCGCAATTGCGCCCGGCAGAAACATGGTCATCAAGGCCCCGCGTGCGCCGGCGGCCAGGTCTGCACCCTGGGCGGCGGGGCCCTGTTGAGCCCTGTTGCATGAGCCGCCAGCTTAGCCGCAGCCGCCCAGCGCTGCTGTGATACTTTGCCCACGTTGGCGCGCCGCAGCCGCCCACCCCGCCCAACCCGCCCAACCTGTCACGCCAATGCGGCGGGCTCCAGCGCCAGCGCCAGCGCGCAGCGCCACATCAGCTTGCGCGTCGCAGGCCAGGCGCGCGCCGCTCAGCTGGCAGCGGCGCAGGGCCTTGCCGTTGTGGTTGTGTGCGGTCGGCAAACCGGCGCTGGGGCTGGTCTGCTGCCAGCACGCACAGCAAGCCGGCGTGGCCCGGCTTGGGCGCGCCGCTGGCGCTGCCGCCAAAACCCGGCACCGGGTGGTGGTTGACAGGGGTTGCCTGGCCGGCCGGCTGGGCAGGGGCTTTCGCGGTCGTTGCAGGTCACCCAGATGCAGCACCAGGTCAGGCCCGGTGGCCGCGGCCGCAGCATCAGAAAAAGGCCTTGGCCGACACCTGCAGGCTGCGCGGCGCCTGGTAGGTGTACTGGTCACCGGCCAGCGACTTGTCCGGGCTGATGGCCGTGACGGCCTGGCGGTTGGCCAGGTTGAAGACGTTCAACTGCAGCTTGAGCGATTTGGCCGCGATCGCCGACACGCCTTGCAGGGTGTAGGACAGGCCCAGGTCCACATTGCCGTCGGCGGCCACCGTGCAGTCGTCGTCAGTTGCCGGGTTGGCCGCGTACTCTTTCTGGTAGGCGGCACCGATGCGCTTGTACGGCAGCGACGCGCCCCACGGCCCGGCGTTGTACAGCGCACCCAGCGCTGCAGTCATGTTGGGCGCGGCCGAGATCTGCTTGCCGGCGTCGTTGGCGGTGGCCCGGTTGACCGACCCGTTGGCATAAGCCGCCAGGCCGCTGCCGATCAGCCAGGTGGCTTGCGCCTCCACACCCTGGTAGGCCGCGCCGCCGACGTTGACGTTGACGTTGACAAACGCTGCCGCCGTGCCGCCCAGGCCGTTGCTGATGGACTTGTTCTTGAAGTCGATGCGGTACAGGTCCACATCCCGGGTCAGCGCAGCGGCCTTCCCCACCAGGCCGATCTGGTCGTTGGTGGACTTTTGCGGCGCGCTGCTGTTTTGGGCTGCAGGGTGTCGATGTTGGACAGCTGGTCAAACAGCACGCTGGGTTGCTGCAGCGGTGTGGGTTTGGTCTCGCGCGGGTCGCGGATGTTGCCCAGCGACTGGTCCAGGTCGTACTGGTGGCGGTCCGAATCCGAGTGCTCGGCCCACAGCCCGGCGCGCAGCAGGCCGGCCTCAAACTGGTGTTCGGCCTTGACGATGCGGCCGTAGACGCTGTATTTGTTTTGCTTGTCGATGCCGGGGACGTCCTTGTTGCCGGCCGGGCCGGCTTTGGTGCCGGCGGCAGTCAGTAGTGGATGCGGTTGAGCGCGGCAAACAGCGTCAGGGTGGACGCATCGCCCACCGGGCGCTCCAGCTTGGCGGTCAGGTTGTCGCTCTTGATCGCGTTCAGCGTCAGGCAGCCGTCTGACTGCAAATGCTGCAGGTTGAGCTGCAGTGTGCCGTTGCCCAGCGCGGCCAGGCGGCCGCTCTCCCGCGCCACGCCGTAGAGCCGGGTGTTCCAGGTGCCCAGGGCGGCAAACACGCTGGTGGACGGGCTGTGCCAGGCTTTTTGGACACCAGATTGATCGAGCCACCAAAGGTGGCAAAGCCCAGGTTGCTGGCGTTGCCCAGGCCACGCTCGACCACCGCTGCGCCAATCACCGCTGCCAGGAAAAAGCTGGTGGAGTGGTGCGCCGGGTTGTTGGTGTCGCCCCAGGGGATGCCGTCAAAAGTGATGTTGTACTGGTCGTCGCTAAAGCCGCGCAGCGTGGTCTTGGTCTCGCTCAAGCCCGGGCCGTTGGCCGAATCGCCCGACAGGCTGGGTGCGATGTTGACGACGCGGCTGTATTCGGCGGTGGGCGCCACCGACTGCTCGATGAACTCTCGCGTGATGATGGATTGCGGCTGGGTGGCCTGCAGGCTGGCCTGGGTGGGCGCCACGGCCGAGGCTGAGTTGTTCTCGTTGCGATAGGCCCCGGCCTGGGCGGTGATGGTGATGGTTTGGCTGGCTTCGGCCTCAGCGGCATGGGCCGGTGTGGTGCCGCAGGCGATTGCGGCCAGGGCGGCCCAGCCGACTGAGATGCTGCGCACAAGCGCGGTGGTGGTGAACGGGGAGTCATGGAACAGCCTGTTGTGGTGGTGCTGGTGAGGGTGGATTTGCTGGGGCGCAACGCTATGTCCGCCTCATGACAGCCCATGACACGCGGTGTGACCTTGGCATGACCTTGCGCCCGCGCCGCACTGCGCCGGCTCGGCCGTCACCCGCGTGATACGCCGCCCGGCCAACACCGCGCGACACTGCAGGCCATGAACCCCGACGCCCCCATCCTGCTGCTGGCTGACCCGGCGATGGCCGCGCCGCTGCTGGCGGCCATCCACGCCCAGGCGCCTGCGTTGCGCCTGCTGCCCTACAGCCGCGCGCTCGATGACGCCACCCTGCAGCAGGTGCAGGTGGTGCTGGGCTGGCGTTTCCCGGCGGGCGTGGCGGCCAGGTTGACAGCGCTGCGCTGGGTCTGCTCGATGGCGGCGGGGGTGGAAAAGCTGCTGGTGCCTGAGCTGGCCCCGGCGGTGCTGGTGTCGCGCGTGGTAGACCCCGACCAGGCCCTGGGCATTGCCCAGTACGTGGCGGCGGTGGTGCTGCAGCACGTGCGTGGCCTGGCGCACTACCAGGCCCAGCAAGCGGCCCGCCAGTGGCTGCGCCAGCCGATGGCCGCCGCCCGCTCGCGTGTGCTGGTGCTGGGCTGGGGCGCGGTGGGCCAGGCCGCGGGCCAGGTGCTGGGCGCGCTGGGCTTTGTGGTGACGGGCTGGCAGCGCCGCAGCGGCCCGCTGCACGCCGCGCTGGCCAACGCCGACATCGTGGTCAACGCACTGCCGCTCACGGCCCAGACCAAACACCTGCTGGACGCCGCCGCCTTTGCAGCGCTGCCACGCGGCGCCTACCTGGTCAACATCGCCCGGGGTGGCCATGTGGTGGAGGCTGCGCTGATCGCCGCCATCCACAGCGGCCACCTGGCCGGCGCCGCGCTGGATGTGCAGGCCACCGAGCCCATGGCCGACGATGACCCGCTGTGGGCCACCCCCGGCGTCACCATCACGCCACACATCGCCGCGCAGTCTGACCCAGCCACGGTGGCCGCGCAGTTCATCAGCGGCCTGCGCTGCGTGCAGCGCGGTGCGGCGCCGCCCAACGCGGTGGACCGCGCGCTGGGCTATTGAATGCGCGAATGCGCGCCGCTGGCGTGCGCGGCCGCAACCGCGCCAACAGCAACATCCCGGCACGGCAGCAGGCGGACCAATCCAGCCCCACCCGCGTAGACACTCCAAGTGCAAGCCCCTGACTGTTTCCGCCAACAACTGTTGGCCGCCATGCCGCGCTTGCGGCGCTACGCCCGCTCGCTGATGTTTGAATCCGCCGGCGCCGACGACCTGGTGCAGACTGCGCTGGATCGGGCCTTGTCCCACTGGCACCAGTTTGACCAGCGCCGCGACATGCTGGTGTGGCTGCTGTCCATCGCCCACAACGCCTTTCTTGACCAACGCCGACGCGACAGCCGGCTGAGCGTGATGGACCCGGCCCAGCTCACCCTGCAGCAGGACGCCCTGCGCAACGACCCCGGCACCGACGTGGGCCTGCGCATGGATTTGCTGGCCGCGCTGGCCAGTCTGTCGCTGGAGCAACGGGCACCGCTGCTGCTGGTCAGCGTAGAGCAGCTCAGCTACGCCGAATGCGCCGAGGTGCTGGGCATCCCCATCGGCACCGTGATGTCGCGCGTCTCGCGCGCCCGCGCCACGCTGCGCCACTTGCTGGGCGGCCACAGCCAAAGCAACGGCGCGGCCACGCTGCGCCGGGTGATCTGAGCATGGCCCAAGCCGTCCGCCCCACCGATGACCGCTTGAGCGCCTGGCTCGACCACGCGCTGGGCCCCGCCGAGCACAGCGCCGTGGAGGCCTGGTTGCATGAGCACCCCGAGGACGCCGCCCTGACCCGCCTGTGGGCCGCCGACCGCGATGCCCTGCGCGCCCGGCTGGGCCCGTTGCTGGACGAGCCATTGCCTGCTGCGCTGCTGCGGGCGCTGCAAGCGCAACACCCCACCACGCTGCGCAGCACGGCCACCGCCGCCAACCAGCCCACCTGGCGCCACGCCGTGTGGGCCGCCGGGCTGCTGCTGGGTGGTGGCCTGCTGGGCGGGCTGATCGGCGCGGCAGCGGTGTCGCGTGATCCGGTGGCCTTTGCCAGCCTGCCGCTGCCGTGGCGGCCGGCCGCGCTGCTGGCGGCCAGCTGGCCACACCGTGCGGCGGTGGCGCATGCGGTGTATGCGCAGGAGGTGCTGCACCCGGTGGACGTCAACGTGACCGAGGGCAATGCCACCGAGCAACGGGCGCAAGAAGAACACCTGGCGCGCTGGCTGGGCAAGCGCCTGGGCCAGCCGGTGCGGCTGTATGACCTGCGGCCGCAGGGCTTTGAACTGGTGGGTGGCCGCCTGCTGCCCGACCTGGCCGGCCCCAGCGCCCAGTTGATGTACCAGCACCGCAACGGCCAGCGCGTCACCCTGTCCCTGCGCCGGCCCGACCCGGGCAGCAGCGTGGCCTTCAGGTTCCAGCGGGATGGCGACCTCAACCTGTTTTACTGGGTGGAAGACGGCTTTGGTTGCGCCCTGGTGGGCAAGCTGCCGCGAGCGCAACTGCTGGCGCTGGCTGAGGCGGTTTACCAACAGGCCGAGGCCGACAGGCAAGCCACGCCTGCGCCCAAAGCACCGGCGTCTTGACAGCGCCGCAGTTGTCCCCGCCCGGACTGCCGGCGCGCCGCGCCGCTGCCTAGAATCGCTGGGGTGTACCCGGTCTGACGATCCCGGACGACCCCCATTCTCAGGAGCCCAACCATGCGCGACGAACTGCAGTTCTACATCAACGGTGCGTGGGTTGACCCGGCAACACCCAAAACGCTGGACGTCATCAACCCGGCCACCGAGGCCGTGGTGGGCCACATTTCGATGGGTTCGGCCGCCGACGTGGACAAAGCCGTGCGCGCCGCCCGCGCCGCCTTTGCCAGCTACTCCCAAACCAGCCTGGATGAGCGGGTGGCGCTGCTCGAAGCCATCATTGCCGAGTATCAGAAGCGTTATGCCGACATGGCCGCAGCCATCACGCTGGAGATGGGCGCACCGGTGGTGCTGGCGCAAAAAGCCCAAGCCGCGATGGGCATCGGCCACCTGCGATCAGCGCTGGGTGTGCTCAAAAACTACCACTTTCAAGAGCAGCGTGGCAGCACGCTGGTGGTCAAAGAGCCCATCGGTGTCTGCGGTCTGATCACACCGTGGAACTGGCCCGTCAACCAGATTGCCTGCAAGGTGGCACCGGCTCTTGCCGTGGGCTGCACCATGGTGCTCAAGCCGTCGGAGATCGCCCCCTTCTCGGCCCGCGTGTGGACCGAAATCCTGCACGCCGCCGGTGTGCCGGCCGGTGTGTTCAACCTGGTCAACGGTGACGGGCCGACGGTGGGCGCGGCGATTTCCAGCCACCCCGAGGTGGACATGGTGTCCTTCACCGGGTCCACCCGCGCCGGCATCGAGGTGGCGCGCAACGCGGCGCCCACCGTCAAGCGGGTGCACCAAGAGCTGGGCGGCAAATCGCCCAACATCATCCTGCCGGACATGGCCGGGGCAGACTTCAAACGCGCCGTGACCAACGGTGTGCGCGGCGTGATGGGCAACTCCGGCCAATCCTGCAACGCGCCGACCCGCATGCTGGTGCCCAACAACCGGATGGACGAAGCACTGGCCATCGCCAAAGCCGCCGCCGAGGCCACCACTGTGGGCGCGCCCGACAGCGGCGCTGCGCTGGGGCCGGTGATCTCAGCCACCCAGTTCGACAAGATCCAGACCCTGATCCAGGCCGGCATTGCCGAGGGCGCCACGCTGGTGGCCGGTGGTCCGGGCAAACCGGCGGGCCTGGAGACGGGTTATTACGTCAAGCCCACGGTGCTGGGCCATGTCAACAACCAGATGACCGTGGCGCGCGAGGAGATCTTCGGCCCGGTGCTGGTGGTGCTGGGCTACGACACGGTGGACCAGGCCGTGCAGATCGCAAACGACACCCCCTACGGCCTGGCGGCATATGTGTCGGGCACTGACCCCGAGGCCACCCGCAAGGTAGCCAGCCGGCTGCGCGCCGGCCAGGTCAACATGAACAGCGCCGGGCCTGACCTGATGGCGCCGTTTGGTGGCTTCAAACAATCCGGCAACGGGCGTGAATGGGGCGACCACGCCTTTGCCGAGTTTCTGGAGGTCAAAGCCGTGCTGGGCTACGCGCCAGCACCGGCCAAACCTGCAGCCTGAGCGTCCGGCCAACGGCTGACCACTGAAAAGGAAACCGCCATGTCCGGACGTCTTGCAGGCAAGGTTGCGATCATCACCGGCGCCGGGTCTGGCATTGGCCGCGCCACCGCGTTGTTGTTTGCCGCGGAAGGCGCCAGGCTGGTGCTGGGCGACAAGACCGACGCCGTGCAGGCCACCGCCCAGGCGGTGATGGCGGCCGGAGGCCAGGCCACCGCGCTGCAGATCGACGCCGGGGTAGAGGCCGATGTGGCCCGCCTGGTGGCCGCTGCAATATCCAGTTATGGCCAGCTGGACGTGGCCTTTGCCAACGCCGGCATTGCCGGTGGCATGGCCAGCATTTTTGAGACCACCCCCGAGGCCTTTGCCGAGGTGCTGCGTGTCAACCTGATCGGCCCGTGGCTGATGGCCAAACATGCCGGCAAGCAGATGGCTGAGGCCGGCAGGGGTGGCTCCATCATCTTCACCGCGTCGGTGGCGGGCATGCGCTCGGGCGCGGGCGGGCCGGCGTATTCAGCGTCCAAAGCCGGTGTCATCAACCTGGCCATGGTCTCCGCCCAGCAGTTGTGCGAGACCAATGTGCGGGTCAACGCCATCTGCCCCGGCCTCACCGAGACCGGCATGACCAAACCCACGTTTGACTACGCCACTGACAAAGGCGTGACGCACAAACTGGGCCGCTTGAACCCGTTGCGCCGCGCCGCGCAGCCGGACGAGTTGGCGCAGGTGGCGCTGTTCCTGGCCTCTGACCAGTCGAGTTATGTGAATGGTCAGGCCATTGCGGTGGACGGTGGTTTGTCCAGCTCGCATCCGGTGACGCGGCAGTTGCCGGGGCAGACGGCGGTTTGAGCGGACAAGCCTGCAGCAGAGCGGCTGGCGCATGAACATCCCCACCCACATCCTGCCGTTCTGGCGGCGCTTTGTGCTGGCCCGGGCCGCGCAGACACCGATGGATGACCCGACGCCCCGGTTCTACGAAGGCTTCCATTTCGACGACAACCAGCCCACGCCGACGCGCTGGCCGCGCTGGTGCTGGCCGGCCGCGAACAGGCCTCGGCGGGCTTGGTGTGATCGTTTGAAGGCGCCGGCATGGCGCTGCCCACGGTGGGCGATTTGAGCGTGCTGACCAACTGGGCCAAGACCCCACTCTGCGTGATTGCCACCCAGCGGGTGGACATCGCGCCCTTCGAGCAGGTCAGCGCTGACTTTGCCGCCACCGAAGGCGAAGGCGATGGCTCGCTGGCCTACTGGCGGCAAGCCCACAACGCCTACTTTGGCCGCGAATGCCTGCGCATCGGCCGCACGGCACAGCCGGGCATGCCGGTGGTGTGCGAGCGCTTCGAGGTCGTTTACCGCGGGCTGCCCACACCGAGCATGACCGGCCCTGCCGGTGTCATCGACCCTTGAACACCGCCGCCCGCTTGCCCAGAAACGCCGCCACGCCCTCTTTGAAATCCTCGCTGCGGCCAGCCTGGGTTTGCAGTTGGGCTTCCAGGTCCAGCTGCTGCTCGTAGCTGTTGCGGGCTGATTCCCAGTAGGCGCGGCGCACCAGCGCGAGGGATTTAGGTCCATTCGCCAGTTGTTGGGCAATTGCCATGGCGCCGGCCATCAAGCTGTCCTGGTCGTCAAACAGGCGGTTGACCAGGCCCCAGTCCAGCGCTTTTTCGGCCGGCAGTTTTTCAGCCAGCAGGGACAGCTCCATCGCCCGGCCCCAACCGATCAAGCGCGGCAGCAAAAAGGTGGCGCCGCCGTCCGGGATCAGGCCGATGCGGGCAAAGGCCTGCAAGAAGTAGGCGCTGCGCGAGGCGCAGACGATGTCGGCCATGATGGCAAAGCTCATGCCCACACCGGCCGCCGCGCCGTTGACGGCCGCGACGATGGGCATGTCCAGGTCGCGCAGCGCCAACAGCACCGGGTGGTAGCTGCCGCGCAGGCTGTCACCGGCGCCCTGGCTGATGTCGCGGCCGGGGTCAGACAGGTTGGCACCGGCACAAAAGGCCCGGCCCTCACCGGTGATCAGCAGGCAGCGCACGCCGTTGGCGGGGTCGGCCACGGCTTTGACGGCCTGTTTCAGCTCCGCCAGCATCTGCGCGCCCACCGCGTTCATCACCTCGGGGTGATTGAAGCGCAGCAGCGCCACAGGGCCGTTGAAATCGAGGGAGAGGCGCTGGTAGCTCATGGGTGGGTCCGGGGGTGGGTGCGGCGTTGATCGGGGCACTGGTGTTGCAGCGCGATGTTGCCGCGTGACGCACGGCTGGCGCTGTCACGGGTGCGCCAGCCAGGCCGGCCCGGTCCCGGGCGTGACTGCGCCGGCCGGTGCGCCGGCCCACAGTGCTGGTGTAGCCGTTGCACCACCCTCACCACCAACCCAGCAGGAGACCGCCCATGGGCATGCAGATCACCAAAGCCGCGATTGACCTCGGCATCATCACCACCAATGGCGAGGCCATGCTGGCCTTTTACCGCGATGTGCTGGGCCTCAAACCGGTCGGCGAGATGCCCATGCCGGGTGGAGTGGGCCTGATGCACCGGCTGATGTGCGGTGACAGCCTGATCAAGCTGGTGGTGCTGCCCAGCGTGCCGGCCACGGCGCCGCCGGGTGGCATCCAGGGTGCTGCGGGCTACCGCTACTGGACCATCACCATCAGCAACCTGGCCGAGATGCTGGCCGCCTGCAAGGCCGCAGGCGCCAAGGTGGTGATGGGCGAAAAAGAGATCCGCCCCGGCATCCGCATCGCCATCGTGGCCGACCCGGACGGCAACTGGGTGGAGTTCTTGACGCTGGGTTGACCGGGCTGATGGTGTTGAAGCCGGGCGGCTTGGCAGCCAGCCGTCCGGCCAAACCCGGTTCAGCCCGCCGGCTTGGCGCGGCGCTGCTGCCAGGCGATCAGCTCACCCACAAAGCCTTTGCGGAAGGCCAGCACACACAGCACAAAGATGGCGCCGATGATCACCGTCACCCACGAGCCCACCCGGTCGGCCAGGTAGTCTTGCAGGCCGATGATGGTGAAGGCGCCGATCACCGGGCCGGCAAACGTGCCCATGCCGCCCAGCAGTGTCATCAACACCACCTCACCCGAGAGTGACCAGTGCGCGTCACTGAGCGTGGCAAAGCCCAGCACCAGGGTCTTGAGTGAGCCGGCCAAACCAGCGATGGCGGTGGACAGCACAAACGCCAGCAGCTTGTATTTGTCCACGTCATAGCCCAGCGACACGGCACGCGGCTCGTTCTCGCGGATGGCCTTGAGCACCTGGCCGTACGGGGAATGCACGATGCGGATGATGGCCAGAAACACCGCCACAAACAGCGCCAGCACCACAAAGTACAGCACCACGTCGTCTTTGAGCGGCAGCAGGCCAAACAGCACACCACGCGGCACGCCTTGCAGGCCGTCTTCACCACCGGTGAACGGGGCTTGCAGGCAGACGAAATAAATCATCTGCGCCATGGCCAGCGTGATCATCGCGAAGTAGATGCCCTGGCGCCGGATGGCGATCAGGCCGACGATCAACCCCAGCACCGCGCCAGTCACCAGCCCGGCCAGCAAACCGGCCTCGGGTGGCCAACCGGCCGAGCGGATCAACCAGCCGGTGGCGTAGGCCGCCGCGCCAAGATAGGCGGCGTGGCCAAACGACAGCAGGCCGGTGTAGCCCAGCAGCAAGTTGAAGGCGCAGGCAAAGATGGCGTAACACAGGGCCTTCATCATGAAGACCGGGTACAGGCCGATGAAGGGTGCTGCCACCAGCACGGCGAGCACCGCCAACCAGGCCCACTTGCTTCGATGGCTGAGATTGACGCCGGATTGAAGTGCAGCCGGCACTTCAATTGCCGGCGACATCGAGGTCTCTGAAATCACTGTGGTGACACTGCTTGTCGCTATCGTGACCGTCGTCTTGGACATCATCAAGCCTCTTTTCCGAACAGGCCGGCGGGCCGGATCATCAACACGATGGCCATGATCACAAACACCACGATGCTGGACGCCTCGGGGTAAAACACCTTGGTCAGGCCCTCGATCAAGCCCAGCACCAAGCCGGTGATGATGGAACCCAGGATCGAGCCCATGCCGCCGATCACCACCACCGCAAACACCACGATGATCAGGTTGGCGCCCATCAGCGGGGTGATCTGGATCACCGGTGCAGCCAGCACACCGGCCATCGCCGCCAGGCCGGCGCCGGCGCCGTAAGTCAGCATCACCATCCCCGGCACGTAGATGACAAAGGCAGGCACCAGTTTTGGGTTCTCGGTGCCGGCGCGCAGGTAGGCGCCCAGCCGGGTGCGCTCAATGGTGTACCAGGTGGACAGGCAGATCACCAGCGACGCGACGATGACAAACGCGCGGTAATTGGGCAGCACCATGAAGCCCAGGTTGGTGGCGCCTTGCAACGCTTCGGGCACCGGATACTGCTGGCCCGAGACGCCGAATTGGTCGCGGAAGATGCCCTCGGCAATCAGCGCCAGGCCGAACGTGAGCAGCAGGCCGTAGATGGGGTCGATGTTGTAGAGCCGCTTGAGCAGGGTGCGCTCAACTGCCACGCCCAGCGCGCCCACCACCAGCGGCGCGATCAGCAGCGCCGCCCAGAAGTTCAGCCCGAACTTCTCCAGGCACAACCAGGCCACGTAAGCGCCCATCATGTACAGCGCACCGTGGGCAAAGTTGACGATGCCCAGCAGGCCAAAGATCACCGCCAGCCCCAGGCTGAGCATGGCGTAAAACGAACCGTTCACCAGGCCCAGCATCAGCTGGCCCAGAAAGGCTTGCAGGGGTATTCCAAAGATCTCCATGGCGTGCCGGGTCTCGCTGCGGTCTTTAGAGCATCACTTCCAGAGGACGCACTTGGATTCGGCTTTTGTCGTCCACGCGGCCTCGCCCTTGATCACTTCGGCCACGTTGTAGTAGTCCCAAGGCTCGGTCGACTTGTCGGGCGACTTGACCTGCATCAGGTACATGTCATGCACCATGCGGCCGTCCTCGCGCACAAAACCGCCCTTGGCAAAAACATCGTTGACCTTGGTCTTGCGCAGGTGTGCCAGCACCTTGTCGGCGTCGTCGCTGCCGGTGGCCTTGACGGCCTGCAGGTAGTTCAGCGCCACCGAGTAATCAGCCGCCTGGATCGACGACGGCATGCGCTTCATCTT
>JANPOW010000220.1:0-27336 GCA_031428185.1 Betaproteobacteria bacterium
CCGGCGCGGGCCGAGGCCAGCGCGGCCTCGGTGCCGGCATGGCCGCCGCCGACCACGATGACGTCGAATGTTTGGGGGTGCAGCATGGTGTGGGGTGGCGCGGGCGGGCGCCAGGGCAGGTGGGGCAGGGGGCTATTGTAAAAACCCAGGGGTTGGGGCGCGGTTGCGGCGGCAGATGGGCTGCACCCGCTCCGGCGTGGGCCACCCTCGCCCTATCATCCGGCGCACTGTGATTGACCCCGTCCGCCACCAAGCCCCGGCCTGCCGCCCCGGTTGCGCAGCGTGCTGCACTGCACCATCCATCAGCAGCGTCATCCCCGGCATGCCGTTTGGCAAACCGGCCGGTGTGCCGTGTGTGCAACTTGACGACCAAGGCCGTTGCAAGATTTTTGGCCAACCGCAGCGGCCGGCGGTGTGTGTGTCGCTGCAGCCGTCGGCCGAGATGTGCGGGTCGGGTCGCCACCACGCGATGGCCTGGTTGGGCAGGCTGGAGCTGTTGACGGCGCCTTGAGCCGGAGCGGTGCGACCAAGCAGCCAACCCGCCCAGCGCGAGCAGCCCACCTAACGCAACGCCGCAGCGCGCAACTGCCGCGCCACAAACCAGCCGCAGGCCAGGCCCACCACAGCCGCCACCAGCGCCGGCAGCAGCAGGTCGGCAGCGCCCAGCGGCTGCCCCTCCAGCACGCGCTGCATCAGCGTGATTTGCGCCAGCGCCGGCAGCCACAAATGCCAGGGCTGCTCACCACCCTGGTTGAACAACGTGACCATGGGCAGCAGGGACGTGCCCAGCACCACCAGCGTGTTGCTGGCCTGCGCCTCTTTGAAGGTCTTGCAGCGGATGGCCACGGCCATCAACACGGCAGCCAGCATGCCGGCCAGCGGCAGCAGCAGGGCCAGAAACTGCAGCGCCTCGCGCCAGCCAAACTGGAACATGGCCGCCAGCGTCGCGCTGCGCAGCAGCCACTGGCCGGGCAAAAAGCTGAAGCAGGACAACACCGCCACGCCCATGCCCACGCAGGCTACCGCGCCCCATTTGCCCAGCACGATGGATCCGCGCGCCACCGGGGTCATCAGCAGCGGCTCCAGTGAGCCACGTTCACGCTCACCGGCGGTGGTGTCCAGTGCGGCGTGCAGCGCGCCGTACAGCACCGCCATCAGCACAAAAAACGGCAGCATGCGGGTGAACTGCGCGGCCTGCACGCGGGCGCCGGCCAGGTCCACTTCGTTCACGTCCACCACCTGCAGCAGGCCGGGCGCCACACCGCGCAGCACCAGACGCAGCGTGGCTTGCTCCTGGTTAAAGCCGCGCAGCAGGCGGGCCACGCTGGCGGCCTCACCCTGGGCCCGGTTGTTGGCGCTGGCGCTGACCAGTTGCAGCGTGGGCTGCACACCGTCGGCCAAGTCTTGCTCAAATGTGGCCGGCACCACCAGCACCGCATGGCCAAAGCTGCGGCGCAGCATGGCCGCCTCGTAATCTGCCGGTGCGGCCTGCGTGTCCCAAGTCTGGCGCAGGATGAAGTTGTGCAGCGTGGGGGCCTGGCCAAGCCCCACGGCGTAGACCACACGCGACTCGGCCTGGGCCTCGATATCGGCCACCAGTGCCGACAAGGCCACCAGCAACAGCGGGCCGATGGCCACCGAGGACAGCAACACCATGGCCAGGGTGCGGCGGTCGCGCAGGGCGTCGCGCAGCTCTTTGCAAAAGACCAACCAGGCGCTGTGCATCATGCCGGCGGCCGGTTTGCTGCGCTTGGGCCGGCCAGCGGCGGGGCGGGCACCGTTTGGCCAAACGCCAGTTGCACAAAGGCGGCTTCAAAGTCGGTCTGCGCGGTGCGGGCCAGCAGGTCGGCCACTGTGCCATCGGCCACCGTGCGGCCGGCGGCCATCACCACCACCCGGTCACACAGCCGCTCCACCTCTTGCATGATGTGGGTGGAAAAAATGATGCACTTGCCCTGCTCGTCACGCAACCGGCGCAGTGTGTCGCGCAGGCTGCGGGTGGCCAACACGTCCAGGCCGTTGGTGGGCTCGTCCAGGATGATGTGCGACGGGTCGTGCACCAGGGCACGGGCCAGCGCGGTCTTCATGCGCTCGCCCTGGCTAAAGCCCTCGGTGCGGCGGTCCAGCAGGGTTTGCATGTCCAGGGTGATGGCCAGTTGCTCGGCTCGGGCGTTGGCTGCTGCGGCGCCCAGGCCGTGCAGGCGGCCGAAGTAGACGATGTTCTCGCGCGCGGTGAGCCGGGGCGACAGGCCTCGTGCGTCCGACAGCACACCCAGCCGGGCTTGCGCGGCTTGTGGTCTGGCAATCACGTCGATGCCGTCCACCTGGATCTGCCCGGCATCGGGCTGCAGCAGGCCGGCCACCATGCGCAGCGTGGTTGTCTTGCCGGCGCCGTTGGCACCCAACAAGCCGGTGATGCAGGCGTCGGGGGCGCTGAAGCTGACGTCTGCCACCGCCATCACCGGCAGCGCACGGCGGCCGGTGCTGCTGGCAAATTGCCGCGCCAGGGCGTGCACGCTGATCATCGGGCCACCGGCGGTGGCGGGCGTGGGCCGGCGCTGCTGCCGGGTGGCACAAAGGCCAGCGCGCGTGGCAGCGCTGCAGCGCAACCGGCCACCGTGTCGGGCACGGCCAGCGCGTCGCGGTTGGCCTCGGCGCTGATGAAGCGGCCCAAGGCGTCCCGCACACACGCCAGGCCGGACACCCCGTGGCCGGCATGGGGCACCACCGTGTGGCGGGCCAACGCACCCAGGGCCTGCGCCACCTGCTGGCCGTGGCGCGGTGGGGTCACTGGGTCATGCCCGCCGGACAACAGCCACACCGGTGCGGTTGCCGGGGGCACGCGGTAGAAGGCGGCCGGCACGGTGCCGCGTGGCCAGCTGGCGCAGGCTTGGGCGTACGGGCTGGCAAAGCTGTTGCCAAAGTCGTTGGCGTCGGCATGGCTGGCGCGTGGGTTGCTGGAGGATGGATTGCCGGCAACTGCACGGCTGGCGGGTGGCCGGCTGGCGCCTGGGTGGCGGGTGGCAGCGGCTGCGCCTGATGCCACCGCTACCGCTTCCGGCCCCACATCCTCAGCGCATACCACCGAGAAGTGCAGCCCGCTGGCCACAGCGCCCGCAGCACCACTGCCCAGGCTGCTGGCCAGCGCCAGCAGCGCTGCCATATCACCATCTGCCGCAGCAGCGATGGCGGCCGGCAGTGCGGCGGCCAGCGCTGGTGCGTACAGCGGCACCCGCACCAGGCCCAGCAGGGTGTCGCGCTGCAGCAGCACGGTCTCGATGCGGCCGGTCAGCGGGTGCGGCAGGGCCACCTTGCGTGGCAGGCTGGCCAGCAGCGTCTGCCACTGGGCGCGCAGCGCCGGGTGGCGGGCGGCGCAGGTGGGCTCGGTGCTGCAGCCGTCCAGCACGGCATCCAGCGCGGCCTGGTTGTCGCGGCCGGCGGCATCTGCCAGTTGCATGTCGGGCGGCGCCACGCCGTCCAGCACGGCGCGCCGCACATGGGCGGGGAACTGGCGCATGTACTCCAGCACCGCGCGGGTGCCGTACGAGCCACCAAAGGCATTGATGCGGGCCGCACCCAGCGCCTGGCGCACTGCGTCAATGTCGGCCACGGCCAGCGTGGTGGTGAAATAACGCAGATCGCCATAGGGCAGGGCTTGCAAAGCCTGGCGGCAGGCCAACAGGCGCGCCAGGCGTTGCGTGGTGTCGGCCAGGGCCTCGGCCAAGGGTTGCAGGGCGCTGCGCCCGTCATCATCGGCGCAGCGCAGCGGTGCGCTGCGGCCGGTGCCACGCTGGTCCACAAACACCAGGTCACGCCGTTGGCCCCAACGCCCAAAACGGGCGGCCAAGGGGCCGGCCAGGCTGACCGCACCCTGGCCCGGGCCGCCGGCAAAAAAGAACACCGGGTCGCCAGCCTTGTGGCGTGCCAGTGCCGGCAGCACCGCGTAGTGGATGGTGATCTGCACGCCGGCCGGGCGCTGTGGGTCCAGCGCGCGCTGCAGCGTGCCGCACAGTGCCGCATGGCTGACGCCGGGCAACCGGCACGCGGTGGCGGTGGCGGTGGCGGTGGCGGTGGCGGTGGCGGTGGCGGTGGCGGTGGCTGCGCTGGCGCCTGCGGTTGCGGTTGCACTTGCGCTTGCCACATCGGGTGCCGCCGCCGCGCTGCCTGGCAGCCAGGCCAGGCTGGCGCTGCAGGCCAGTGCCAGCCCGGCCAGCGGGCGCCGGCCCATGCGCTGCAAGCCAGCCACCGCCATGCCGCCCAAGATCAGCCCAGCAGCCGTTTCAGCTCACCGCTGTTGATGAGCTTGATCAGGTCACTGGCGCCGCCCACCAACTGGCCTTTGACAAAGACGATCGGGAAGGTGGGCCAGCCCGACCACATCTTCAGCGCGTTGCGGCGGCGCCAGCCACTGAGGTAGCTGCCGTAGTCCAGATCGTGGTGGGCCACACCGGCGGCGTCCAGCGCACGCCGCGCTTTTTTGGGCCAGGGGTTGGCTGCCATGCCCACCACCACCACCGGGTGGGCGGTGATGGCCGCCTGCACCTCACGCACGATGCCCGCCTCGTGCCGGGCCACGGCGTCACGCACGGCGGGGTGGATGGCGGATTCAGCGAGGACTTGGCGTGGCATGGGCGGCTTGAGGCAGAGGGGGCGGAGCCGCAGCATACTGTGCGCCCCCGGCCAGCACTGGCCGCCAGCCCAGCAAGGACGCCCCATGAAGCTCTACTACAGCACCGGTTCGTGTTCACTCAGCCCCCGCATCGCCCTGCATGAAGCCGGCCTGGCCTACCAGGGGGTGCTGGCCCCGACCAAGACCAAGCTGCTGCCCGATGGCAGCGACTACCGCGCCATCAATGCCAAGGGTTATGTGCCGATGCTGGAGCTGGATGACGGCACCCGACTGACCGAAGGTGCGGCCATCGTGCAGTACATCGCCGACCAGGCACCGGCCAGCCACCTGGCGCCGGCCAACGGCACCGTGGCGCGCTACCAGCTGCAGGAGTGGCTCAACTTCATCGGCAGCGAGCTGCACAAAGGCGGGTTTGGGGTGTTTTTCAACCCGGCGTCCAACGACGAGTTCAAGGCCGCCACCGGTGTGCGTCTGGCCGGCCGCCTGCAGTGGGTCAACCAGCAACTGGAGGGCAGAACCTGGTTGATGGGCGAGCAGTTCAGCGTGGCAGACGGTTACCTGTTCAACGTCACCATGTGGGCTGTGCCCACCGGGGTGGACCTGCAGCCCTACCCCAACCTGCTGGCCTGGCGCGCCCGGGTGACGGCACGGCCGGCGGTGCAGGCGGCGCTGGCGGCCGAGGGCTTGGCGGGCTGATGGGCTGATGGGCTGATTGGCCGACTGGCCGACTGGCGGACTGGCGGACTGGCGGACTGGCGGACTGGCGGATTGGCGGATTGGCGGACTGGCGGATTGGCCGATTGGCCGACTGGCGGATCGACCCAAGCCCTGGCCGGCTGACCCGCCGCGACACCTCAGGACTTCAACGCCGCCTTCAGCACAGCCTCACAGGTGGCGCGCTGGGCGTCGGCCGCGTCCAGCCGGTTGCACACCGCGCGCAGGCCGGTGGGCCCGTCCTGCAGCCGGTGCAGCACGGCGGCATGCTGGTTGCCTTTGTTCCAGGCGGCCAGTTTGGCGCCCACCCGCTGCAGTGAGCGGGCGCTGCGCTCATGGAAGGCAGATGGGTCTTGCCCGGCCTCGGCAAACACCTGCTGCGCCACCTTTTCGATGCTGGCGGCGTCTTGTGGCGCCAGGTCCACCAGCAGGCCCAGGTGGCTGGCGCCCCACTGCAGCCGGGTGGCCGGGCCCACGCTGCCGGCCCAGGCTTTGGCGGACCAGCGCAGCGCGTCCGCATTGCGGCCCTGCTTGCGGGCGTTGCCGGCCAGTTGGCTCATCAGGTAGTAGGGGGCGTGGCTTTTGGCCAGGTTGGCCTGCAGCAGCGCGTCACTGTCAGCCCACAGCCCGGCCTCGGCCAGCAGCCCGGCGCCGTTGGTCAGCACGGCCTGGCGCTCATGACTGTCGCGGATCTCCCGGTCATCACGCGCCACCTGGTTGCGCACCTGCTGCACCAGCACGGCCGGCAGTTTGGGCCGCAGTGTGTCCTTGGGCAGGTCAATGCGGGCCAGCGCCACGCGCGAATCCAGTGCGCTCAGGCGGTCCGCGCGTGACAGGCTGACATCGGCCTGCAGCCGCTGCAGCGCAGCGTCCAGCGGCTGCACCAGCGCACGCCGCTGGGCACCGGGCTCGGGCGCCAGGGCTTTGGCGATGCGGGCGGCGTGGTTGACCAGCACGTCCATCTGCGCCCGCACCTGCTGCGGGTCGGCCAGCAGGTGCTGCACACGCGCCCGCAGCGCGGCGTCGGGCTTGATGCCTTGGCCGTCATCACTCTCGGCCAAAGCCTTGAGCAGCAACCGGGTGGCAGACGCTGGCTCAGTGGCCGGGCACGCCGCCGCCAGTTGCGCCAGCAGGCCGGGCCGATCGGCGGCTGCCACCAACTGCGCCTCATCGATGTCCCAGCCGTAAAACGCCAGCAGCCGCCATTCCGGCCCGCTCACCGGCCGGCCGGCACGCGCATCGGCCAACACCGCCGCCACGCTGCGGCCGCCGGCCAGGCCTTGCTGCAGCAGCGCCAGCACCTGGGGTGCGTCCACCTCACCGGGCAGGCGGGTGATCTCGCTGCCGTCGGGCCGCATCAGGATCATGGTGGGGTAGCCGCGCACCTTGAACCGGCTCCCCAGTTTTTGCGCGCCAGGCACATCACCGTCGATATGCACCGCCACCAGCGCCTTGGACTGCTGGATGAAATCCTGCCGGTTGAACAAGGTGGCCTTGAGCTGGTTGCACGGTGGGCACCAGGCCGCACCCCAGTACAGCAGCAGTGGTTTTTTGTCGCTGCGGGCCTGGGTGAACGCACGCTCGATATCGGCGTCGCTGCCAACCTCCAGCCAGGCCACTTGCGGGCCGCTGACGCTGCTGCTTGTGGCGTTGGCTGGGGCTGCCGCACTGGCCAGCACCGCGGCGGCCAGTGCCAGCGCTGCAGCGGCGCCCGGCAGGCGGGTGAATCGGCTGCACGGGGCGGCGGGTGAGTGCATGGTGGTGGGCTGCAGTGCAAAGGTGACGGGGCTGCGCTGATTGTGGCGCTGCAGCCTGCGCCGTGCCGCCCGCAGCGCTACCCTGCGCCGGGCAGCGCTCAGGCAATCAGCGGCGCCAAGATGCAGCCCCCGGCCTACCGCAACATCCCGACCGGGCAGCCCCCTGAATGGCAAGGTGACGGCGTCACCGCGCGCGTGATTGCCGGCCGCAGCCACGGGGTGCAGGGTGCCGTGCAGCGGCCACAGACCCTGCCGCTGTACCTGGACATCCACCTGGCCCCCGGTGCCCGGTTTGAGCAACTGCTGCCCACCCGCCACAACGCCTTTGGCCTTTGTCTACCCGGGACGCGCTGCCCACCGCCGCGCAGCACGCCCGGGCCGGCAGGCTGGCCTGAACGCAAAACCCCCGGCTGCACGCTGGCAGGCCGGGGGGTTTTGGTGGTGCGTGTGGTGCAACGCGGGCCGCAGCCCGCAGCGCGTCAGCGCTCTTTGCTGAAGGCAAACCCTGGTGCGCCTGAATCGCCCACCACATACATCGTGTAGACGCCCTTGGCAGCCAGGGTGACAGGGTAGCCCGTGGTCACCGGGGTCAGGGACACGTTGGCAGCGTCGTTGACATCCATCCGCACGGTGGTCGTGTTGCTGGCGGCGAGATTGACAAATGCCGATGCTTGCCCTTGCGCCACGGCGTCAGCCACCGCGCTGAAATCCGACTTCAGGCTGTAGGTTGCCGCTGCGCCCGACGTCACGTTGAACAACCGGACCTTGGCATTGCCACTCACCGTGGGATAGCGGTTGTCGTCGGTGAGCAGCGCCAGGGTCGGGTTGGCGGCATTGCCGTTGACCAGCAGGGTGTAATCACCACCGGCAGCAATCACCTGCCCGGCCAGCGACTTCGCCACACCGTTGACCGTCACCGTCAACGGCGCGTTGGTGCTTGCCGGCACCTGGGTGTAGGTGCCCGCGATGTTGGGCGAGGTCACCGCGCTGGCCACTGTGGTGCTGCCCACCGTGGCCGTGACCGTGGCGCCTTTGGTGACAGCCGCAATCACCCGCACCCGCGCCTGGGTGTTGGCCAGCGCAGTGGCAGCGCCCTGCTGCACCAGCAGCGCGCTGTTGACAAGCACACCGCCCACGCCGTTGCTGAGCACCAGCGTGACCACCTTGGCGCTGTCGAGCACCACGCCGCTCGCGTCCAGCCGCACATCTGTTTTAGACCCGGCCCCGGTCACCCGCAGGCGGTAGGTGCTGGAGGTGAAGTTGGTGAACGGCAGCGAACTGCCCGCAGCCAGCGCACTGGCCACCGGCGTGGCGCCGTCCAGTGTGTCCGCGCTACCAGTGAGGTACACGTCCACCGTGCCGGCGTCTGGCGCCAGGTTGATCACCTGCAAGCTGGTCAGGCCACTGGCAGGTGCGGCGGTGTTTTCTTGGATGACCCGGGTCACCAGGGCGCCAGGCGAGCCGTAGGCGATCAGGGTGTAGTGGGCATCCTTGGTCAGGGTGCGGCTGACCGTGGACAGCGCCGCCGGCGAGCCCGTGGCAGTGATCACCGTGGCCACACCGCTGCTGGCGGCACTGCCGTAGCTGCCCGCAGCGCCAAACAACACGGCGGTGTTGACCGCCTTGGTGTCCAGCGCCAGGTCCAGCGACGCATAACCCGAGGTGGCGTTGAGCAGCCGCACATTGGCATTGCCGCTGGACGAATTGCTGCTGCCGCCGCAGGCCGTCAACAGGCCCACCCCGACCAACAGGCCCGCCGTGAACACCCCAGTCACCAACCGTCTGCCAACTCGCATCAAGAACACCCCTCAATTTGTTAAAAAATCAACCGTGGATTGCAGCCGCGCCATGTCAAGCGCAGGTTGCCCCCGACCACCAGATTGTGAAGCCAACCGCCACAGCCAGGCAGCACCGGGCAATGCGCCGGGCCTGCAGCCGCGGCTCAACGCACCTGCACACCCTTCCAGAACGCCAGCCTGTCCTTGATGTTGGCGGCAGCGTCACTCGGCTCGGAGTAGTACCACACCGCGTCCGGGTTCAGGTCGCCGTTGACCAGCAGGCTGTGGTAGCGGGCCTGGCCCTTCCACGCGCAAGACGTGCGGTGGTTGCTGTGCACCAGGTAGGCCGGGTTGACGGCTGAGGCGGGGAAGTAGTGGTTGCCCTCCACCACCACGGTGTCGTCGCTGTCGGCAATCACCTCGCCGTTCCAGATTGCTTGCATGCCAGTGCTCCTGTGGTTGCGGTGCGGTGCAGCGCGCCTGCGGCGCACCGCTTTTCATCAGCGGCGCATGGTACGCCCGGGCGCCGGCTGCAGCCAACGCTGCGCCACACGGCGGCGCAGCGGCGCCGCTCGGCCCAGGAGCCTGCGCCGGCAACCGTGCGGCACCATCCGACGCGCCCTGCCGTTGTCATCGGCTGGACATTGGAAAGCCCGACCATCCAAGGTCCAACAACAAACCTCAAGCGAGACCCTCCCATGCATCCGTCCCGTATTTCACTGGCCCGCCGTCGGCGTCTGGCCGCCCTTCAACTGGCCTGCGCACTGGCGCTGACGGCTTGTGGTGGCGGTGACGACCTGGCGCCCCTGCCCACCCTGGACGGCGCCACGCCGCTGGTGATCGGCCACCGCGGCCTGCCCGGCCTGTATCCCGAGGAGACCCTGCCGTCCTACGACGGCGCGGTGGACGCCGGTGCGGACTCGCTGGAAGAAGACCTGCACATGACCAAAGACTGTGTGCTGGTGGCCCGCCACAACCCGTGGTTGAGCGACAACACCAACATCACCGAAGTGGCCAAGACCAATCCCACCATCGCAGCGCGCAAGCGCACGGTGCCAGGCGTGCTGGTGACCGTGCGCTACGACCTGAAGGTCTACGGCGGCCCGGCGCAGTACCTCAGCGACCTGACCAACCCGGCCGACCCGACATCGGTGCTCAAGTCCCTGGTGGTTGACGGCGAGGACCACACCGGCGACTGGTCCATCACTGACTTCACCGCCGCCGAGCTCAAACTGTGGCTTGGTGGCACCACCTATGACGCCGCCGCGCTGCGCCCGAGTGCGCTCAACGGCCAGTATCCGGTGCTCACGATGCAGGAGATCATCGACATCGCCAAGGCCAAGAGCCTGGTGACGGGCCGCACCATCACCACCTATCCGGAGGCAAAAAACCCGTACTGGAACAACGCCCAGGCCATCGCCAATGGCTGCGGCAGTGGCAGCCACCCGTTCGAGGACGCCATCGTCAAGCTGATCAAGGACAACAACCTGAACAGCAAAACCGCGCCCATCCTGGTGCAGTCGTTCGACCCCGCCAGCCTGAAGTACATGCGCTCCATCGGCCTGGCCAGCCGGGTGGTGCAACTGGTGGACGGCAATGACGTCAACTACAAAACCGGCGCCATGATTTACCAGAGCGACGACGCCTACAACTTTGTCGACGGCCGGCCCTACAGCTGGACGCTGGCCGGTGACGGCCGCTTCTTTGACACCATGCTGACCCCCGCCGGGCTGGCCGAGATCAAGACCTACGCCGACGGCATCGGCCCCTGGAAGCCGCAGGTCATGACGCTGTCCGGCCCCACCGGCACCTTTGCCGGGGTCAACTCGGCGGTGCCGACCAGCTTGGTGGCCGACGCCCACAAGGCGGGCCTGTTTGTGCATGTCTACACCTTCCGCAGCGAACAAAAATACCTGGCTGGTGTGTTCAACGCTGACCCCAGCGCCGAGCTGACGGCCTACTTCAAGGCCGGTGTGGATGGTGTCTTCGCTGACTTCGCCAACACCGCCGTGGCGGCACGCGCTGCTTACCTGAAGGGCACCGGGCGTTGATGCAGCGGCGCCGCCCACGGCGCTTGCCATGGGCGGCGCGAGGCCGCCGGATCGTCGTCAAGTCAGGGCCTGGTGCCGCTTGCCGCCCCCCGGTTGAAAAACGGGCTGGCAACAAGCCAGCCCGTGAAACCAGCCCGCATCACGGGCTGGTGGAGGAAGCAAGCCTTGCGGCTGCGGCTGCGGCTGCGGCTGCGGCTCAAGCGCCGGGCGCCTGCGTCGATGCGGCAGCCGCCTGGCCGGCCATCGCGGCCTGGCGTGCCAGTTTTGCGGCTTGCGGCGCGCCGTCCGCAGCGGCCAGACCCAGCACACCGGCCAGCACACCGGCCGTCACCAGTGCGGACAAGGCCAGCGAAAACAGTTGCTGGCGGGGGGCTTGCTGCAGTGGGTGATTGGCCATGATGAGGTCCTTTCGGTGGCTGGCGCGCTGTGCGGTGTTGCTGCTGGCGCCGGGCTGTGGGCTGTTGATGGCTGCACTTTAAAAATCAGCGCCGGCGCCAACCAGCAGCTTGCGACCAGCCCACAGCCGCAGCGGATGAAACGTCAAGAACAAGCCCTGAACCGGTGGCCGGCGCTACGGCCAAATCCACCCAGAGCCGCCACGCCCCACTGCCATGCTGGTTTTCGAGCCGCACTGCCCTGCCCGGCCCCACCCATGACCACCCGCGCGCTGGACCTGCACCACCTGCACCTTGGCTGGCCAGCCGCCAGCGCCGACAGCCTGCAGATCGACCGGCTGACGCTGGCCCCGGGCCAGACGCTGTTTTTGCGCGACCCCGGCGGCTGCGGCAAGCGCACGCTGCTGTCGCTGGCCGCTGGCCGCTGGCCGCTGGTGTGCTGCTGGCGCAGGCCGGCACGGTGCAGGTACTGGGGCAAGGCTGGGCCACGCTGGGCGCGGCAGCGCGAGGAGTGGGTTGCCGTGGCGCAGATCACTGCACCCAGCGCCCCGGTGCAGCCCTGACCGCCGCCGCCGCCGCCGCAGCCCCGCCCCGCCAGGCCGGGAACCACAGCGCCGCCAGCGCTGCGTCGCTGTCCGGCAACTCGCTGACGGCCAAGCCGTGCTGCAACTCCCAGCTCGATTCAAACCAGCCGCAGGCGGGTGCCTCCGCGGCCAGTGGCACCACCACCACCACCCGCGCACCGGCCGCATCACACCCGGCAGGCGCAGGCTGGCCACCCGCGGCTGGCACAACAGGGCTCAAGACAGCGGACAGCAGTGAGGCGTTCATGGTCGGCTCCGGGTGGTCTGGGGGACAAGTGCCGCCATGGTCGGCCAACCGGCGCGCCACCACCATCACCCGGACGGCGGTGACCTTGGGGGGGGGTTGCCGCCGCACACACCCCGCACCCGATACCCCCCCACGCAGCGCCACCCACCCGAATTGGGGGCACCGGCCCTGCAGCTATGCTCGGCGCTGCCATGACTGCCCGCACCCCAGCCACCACCCGATCGCCCGTGCTGGCACTGGCGCTGGCGCTGGTACTGGTGCTGCTGCTGAGCCAGCAATTCGGGCTGCAGCACGGGGTGTCGCACCTGGGTGCTGGGCTGGTTGGGCGTGGCGCCACCACGGCGCCGGCTGCGGCTGGCGCCACCAGCAACCGGGTCGGCAACCGGGTCGGCAGTTGGGCAAACAGCTGGGCAAGCAACAGGGCGGGCAGCTCGGCCGACAGCACGACAGACAGCAGCACCGACACCCTGTGCCCCGTCTGCCTGGTGCTGACAACGCTGGGCGCCGCCAGCCTGCTGGGCTTGCTGCGCCGGCTGGTGGCGCTGCAGGCCAGCGGCACACCCACCGCGCCTGCCTGCCGCACGGTGGCCCGGCGTGCGCCCCGGCAACACCGCGCCCGTGCACCTCCGGTTGCGCTTGCACTGACCTGACCCGCACGCCATTGGCGGGCGCGCCCACCGGCCGCCTGCAGGCGTGGCCCCTGTCTGTTGCAAGAAAGCCCGCCATGCATCCCCTGTTTCCCCGTGCGCGCCGCCTGGCGTCGCAGCCGGGCCTGGCCGCCGCGCCCGTGTTTCAGCGTCACACGCTGGTCACGGCCTGCTTGCTGGCCACGCTGGCCGGCGCCGCCACCACGCCATCCCGCGCCAGCGCGCAAACCAGCCCGGCCGCGCCATCCAACCCCACCACCGAACCCGCCGCCGCCCAGGTGTTGATCACCGGCAACCCGCTCGGCCGCAGCACGCTGGCCCAGCCCAGCGCCGTGCTGGCGGGCGACGCCCTGGCCTTGCGCCGTGCCGGCACGCTGGGCGAAACCCTCAGCGGCCTGGCCGGTGTGTCGTCCAGCGACTTTGGCCCGCAGGCCAGCCGGCCCGTCATCCGTGGTCTGGACGGCGACCGCATCCGCCTGCTGGACAACGGCGGCGCGTCGGCCGATGCGTCCAACCTCAGCTTTGACCACGCGGTGGCGGTGGACCCGCTGGTGATCGAGCGCATCGAGGTGCTGCGTGGCCCGGCCGCCCTGCTGTACGGCGGCAACGCCACCGGTGGTGTGGTCAATGCGCTGGACAACCGCATCCCGCGTGATGCGCTCAGCGGCCTGGGTGGCCGCACCGACCTGCGGCTGGGCGGCGCGGCCACTGATCGCTCGGCCGCCGCCGTGCTGGAAGGTGGCGCTGGCGGCCTGAACTGGCATGTGGACGCCGCCCAGCGCCGCAGCGCTGACTTGCGCACCCCGCTGTTCACGCCGCTGCGTGACGGCCAACCACAGCCAGCCGCCAACCGGGTCATCAACAGCGGTGGCAACAGCCGTGCCGGCGCGCTGGGGGCGTCCTGGGCCGACGCGCAAGGCTTTGCCGGCCTGGCGTATGACGACTACCGCAACGACTACGGCACCACGGTCGAGCCCGACGTGACCATCCGCATGCAGCGCCAGCGGCTGCAACTCAGCGCTGAGCGGCGCAACCTGGCCGGCCCGTTCAGCGAGGCCAGCCTGCAGGGCAGCCACACCCGCTACCAGCACCAAGAGGTGGCCGGTGACGGCACGGTGGGCACCACCTTCAGCAGCCAGGGCAGTGAGTTGCGTGGCCAACTCAAACAGGCGCCGCTGGCCGTGCTGGGTGGCAAGCTGGGCGGTGTGCTGGGCCTGCAACTGGAGCAACTGGACTTTGCCGCACTTGGCGCCGAGGCCTTTGTGCCCACCACCCACAGCCGCTCCAGCGGCCTGTTCACGCTGCAGGAGTTGGCGTTGCCCGGCATCACCCTGAGCGCCGGCGCCCGGCTGGAGCAGGCCCGCGTGCGCTCGGACGGCGACGCCCCCGCCGCCGCCCCGACCAGCAGCCGCTTCGGCAGCCCGCGGGTGCGCGATTTCAGCCCGCGCAGCTATGCCGTGGGCGCTGTGCTGCCGCTGGACCACGCGCTGGGCGCCGGCTGGCGCGCCAGCGCCACCTTGGGCAGCACCCAGCGCGCCCCCGCCTACTACGAGCTGTTTGCCGATGGCCTGCATGTGGCCACCGGCGCCTACGAGCGCGGTGATGCCCAACAGCAAGTCGAGCGCAGCCAGCATGCCGAGCTGGGCCTGCAGTGGCAGCAGCCCGGCAGCAGCCTGCAGGCGGCCGTGTTCAGCACCCGTTTTGCCAACTACATCGCGCTGGCCGCCAGCGGCGCGCGGCTGCCTGGCGCCGATGGTGGCCAGGCGCTGCCCGAGTACCGCTTCAGCGGCGTGCCGGCGCGCCTGAGTGGCCTGGAGCTGGAGGCCAAGCAACGCCTGCGCAGCGCGCCCTGGCAACTGGACGCCAGCGCCAACCTCGACCTGGTGCGCGGCAGCAACCGCAGCACCGGCCAGGCCTTGCCGCGCATCGCCCCGGCGCGAGCCCAACTCGCGCTGGACGCCAGCCAGGGCGCTTGGCGGCTGGGCTTGCAACTGCGTGCCCTGGCGCGCCAGGACCACGTGCCAGCCAATGACAGCGCCACCCCGGGCGCACTGCTGGTGGGCCTGTCGGCCAGTTGGCAGCAACACCTGACCGGTGCCGACGCGCTGTGGTACGCCAAGCTGGACAACCTGGGCAATGCGCTGGCCTACAACGCCAGCACCCTGCCCACCGCCCGTTGGCTGGCGCCGGCAGGTGGGCGGGCGCTGTCAGCCGGGCTGCGCTTGCGCTTTTAGGCCTGGGCCGGGGTGTGCTGGGCCGGTGTGCCGGACCGGCGTGGTGGCTGGGTGGCGCGCACAAGTGGTGCCGATGCCGGCAACAACACACGGTTCAACCAGTTCTGCGCGGCATGGCGGGCCACCCCGGCACTTACCCTCAGCGCCATGAATTTCAACCGTCTGCCCCCTGATCCGGCCCGCGCGCCCGATGACGCCTGGGCGCAGACCCGCCCCAGCACCTTGTCAGCGCCGGCGCCGCGCCGCCAGCCGCCGCTGCGCGAAGTGCTGCAAGGCCTGGACAGCCGCGAGCTGGAGGGCCAGACCGTGTTTGACCAATTGTTTGGCGCCCCGCCCGATGGGCCGGACCACGCGGCCCCGGCGCATCGGCCAAACGGTCAGCCAAACGGTCAGCCAAACGGTCAGCCAAACGGCCGCACGCCAAACAGGCGTTGATGGGCCCAAAAGGCCAACACCGCCCACAGCAACCCACCCAGCACCAGCGTCAGCAGCGTGGGCATGGCCCGACCCGGTGGGTAGACCACCGCCGCCGCACGGTCGCGCCGGCGGGCGGCGCGCAAGTCCAGCACGGCCCACAGCAAAAAACTGCCAAACAGCAGCACGTCGGCCAGTGTGTTGTTGGCCAGCAGGTGGGCCAGCGCCCAGACCTTGACCGCCAGCACCATCGGGTGGTGCAGCCGCGCCTTCAGCCCGTTGCCGGGCACGTAGGCCGCCATCAGCAACACCAGCGCAGCCAGCATCAGCAGGCCGGCCAGGTGGCGCGTCCAGCTTGGGCTGGCCCAGAGGATTTGCGGCGCCAGCCTGGCCTGGCCGTAGCCCCACACGATCAGCCCGAAGCCGACCAGCGAGACCACCGTGTAAAGGCCCTTCCAGGCCGCCGGGCCACGCTGGGCGATGACCTGGGTGCGCCAACCATCGGCCACGATGCGGGTGGCATGCATGCCCAGAAACAGCAGCAAACCCAGGATCAGCGCGCCCATGTGAGGCCTCTCAAGTGGTGGTTGTTGCAGCCAAACCGGGTCGGCGCCATGGGCTCAAGCCTGCAATGCGGTTGCCCGCTGCGTCAGAGCGACGGAGCCGGCACTCACTTGCGCGCCGGGCTGTTGAGGTAGAGGCCCCACAGCCTGGCCAGGTCTGCGCTGCCGTCAGTGCCACGCACGGTGCCAAATGTGCGCTTGGCCTCGTCGATCTTGCCAGCCCGCCACTGCACCAGGCCCTGGTGCAGCAACACCTCATCGGGCCGGCGCAGGCCACCTTTGCTCTGCGCCAGTGCCATCAGCGCCAGCGCCCGCTCATGGGCGCCGCTGGCCGACAGTGCCAGCGCCAGGCCTTGGGCCACGTTGCCGTCCTTGGCTTTGGCGCCACTGGCCTCGGCGTCAGCCAGCGTGCTGCGGTCTTGCGCGGCGGCCTTGGTGCTGGCCTCACGCAGCTTCTTGTCGGCTGCGGCGTTGCTGTCCTGGCCCAGCAGGCCGCTGCTGAAGCCGTCGTCCAGCAAGGCCTGCGCCTCCGCCGGCAGGCCCGCCAGCTGCGCCAGGTTGGCCATGTCGCCCAGCTCAGCGGCGTCCAGCGGCAGGCCGATGGCGCGGCGCAGGCGGTAGGTGTCCAGGCGCAGGCGGTCGGCCGCAAACCCATCACGCCGCACCGTGCGCGCCATCAGCTCGGCCCAGTAGTCGGCCTTGCCGGTGTTGCTGGCCAGTTGCTCCAGGGTGTTGATGTAGGCCGGCATGTCCTGGAGTACGTTCTGGCTGGCCGCCAGCATGCGCAGCGTGGCCTCGGGTGTGCTGCGTTTGGCCGCGCTGTCGGCCGCCAGCTCGGGGGCAAGCACACGCAGCACGCCGGCGTGGTCACCCAGCACGGCCAGCACCTGCGGGTACAGCCTGCGCATCTCGGGGCTGTTGCCGCCGGCGGCAAAGTAGCCGGTCAGCAGGCGCTCGGCGCGGGCGTGGTCTTTCAGCTGCAGCACCAGCTTGACGGTGGACTCGGTGATCGCGCCACGCTCGGCCGCCGGCATCAGCGGTGAGGCCAACGCGGCCTCAAACTGGCCCGCCGCCAGCGCCACGTCACCCGCACCAAACGCCGCCGGGCCTTTGAGGCGCTGGATGATGTAGCGCTCATACGGCGTCAGGCCGGGCAGGCTTTCAGCCTCGGCCAGGCGGGCCAGGCCGTCCGTGAAATTGCCTGCTTTGATGGCGTCTTGTGCCGCCTGCAGCGGCTTGCCCACCTCGGCCCGCAGCGTGGCGCCGGACGCCGCAGACGCCGCCGGCGCGGCCGCGGTCTGGGCGCTGGCGGCCGCAGCGGCCACACACAGCAGCCCGGCCAGCAGCAGGCCGCCGATGACAGCGCGGGTGGCAGGAGCCGTGCGGGTGGCGGGCTTGCGATTGCGGAAGCGATTGCGGAAGCGATTGCGGTTCACGGTCAATGCCTGGCCCGGGGGCGCGGGTGGTGGGGCTGCCAGTGTAGACAGCGGCAGACGTGAAAAAGGCAGACGTGAAAAAGGCGGCCGGGGCCGCCTTGCATCCACTTGAAACCCGGCTGACACACACCGCAACCGGGTGACGGGGCAGGGGGGCAGGCTGTGACCCGGCCGGTATCACTGCACCGGCGTGATGCCGGCAATCGCCCAGTCGCCCTGGCCGTCAGCCGCACGCACCAGGTGCCACAACTCATTGAAAGGCTCGGCGCCGGCCGTGGCCACCTCGCGGACCAGGCCGTGGAAACGTACGCTGACGATGTCCTGGCCGTTTTCGCGCGCGGTGTCCACCACCTGGGCGTCGATCTGCACCACATCGGTCTGCTGCGGCGCACTGCCACGCTCTTGCATGTCCAGCCGCAGCGAGGCAAACAGCTCGGGCGTGGTGAACTTGCGCAGGTCATCCACATTGCCGCTGTCGTTGGCGGCCTGCAGGCGGATGAACACCATCTTGGCCAGGCGCTCAAAGTCAGCCGTGACCATGCCACCCGGCAGCACCAGGGCGGCAACCGGGCCGCCACCCGTGGCCGGCGCGGCGGCCGGCGCGGCGTCCAGCGCTGTGCGGGGCAGATTGACTTGCGCCGGCTGCGGCTGCCAGCCACCGGCAGCAGCGCCACCGGCACCGGCACCGGCCAGTTGCGGCCCGCCCGTGTTGCCCGTGTTGCCACCACGCAGCTTGCCCATGATGAAGCGGATGGCCACCACGGCCACCACCGCCAGCAAGGCCATCATCATGAAGTTGGCCAGCCCGGCACCCATGCCGAAGTGGCTGAACAACGCGGCAATGCCCAGACCGGCGGCCAGGCCGGCCAGCGGGCCCATCCAGTTGCGCTTGGGTGGTGTGGCCGCCGCTGGTGCAGCCGCCGGCGCCGCCGGGGCAGCTTGTTGGGCCGGGGTGTTGTGCGGCGCGGTTTGCGCGGGCGTGGCGCGCTGCATGCCGGCGGGCTTGCCACCGCCCAGGCGCTTGGCGTCGGCGTCACCGGGGGCCAGGCTCAGGGTGAGCGCGGCCACGGTCATGGACAGGGCAATCAGCAGGTGTTTCACAGCAAGTGTCTCCAAATGAACAAGCCAACAACCAACGGGCTGGTGTGCGAGTGAGTGCGCGCACGGTAACTCAGTTCCGTGCGCTGCGGCCCAACGGCCGGGCGCAAAGCGGCCCGGCAAAACCCTCTGCGGCGACAAATGGCGCCGACCACTGAAATT
Organism: Betaproteobacteria bacterium; assembly: GCA_031428185.1. GTDB lineage: Bacteria > Pseudomonadota > Gammaproteobacteria > Burkholderiales > Burkholderiaceae_C > Pseudaquabacterium. The sequence continues at coordinate 18,711 of JANPOW010000220.1, forward strand.
TCAAGCCCAGCCCGGCCCAGCAGCGCACCTGCCCACGGCCGGCAGCACGGGCCACCTGGCACTGAAGTGGGGATTGCAGGCACCGGCTGACTGCCTAAGGTGACAGCACGCGGGCCGGCAGGCTGTCGACACGCGCGCCGCCCCGTCCAGCAACCCCGAGGAGACTGCAAATGGCCACCAAGCCCATGACTGCCACCAGCCTGAAAACCGCGCTGAGCAAACAAAGCGTGCGCTGGCACAGCGCCGACACGGCGGTGGCCAAGCTGGACCCTGCCGACAAAGCCCGCATGCTGGGTGCGCTGCCCAGCGATGAATCCACCACCTTCATGGCCGCTGCGGCGGCCGCGCCGATGATGGCCGCCGCGCCGGCCTTTGCGCCGGCGGCGGACTGGCGCAACAAGGGTGGCAACCATGTCAGCCCGGTCAAGAGCCAGGGCGGTTGTGGTGCCTGTGTGTCCTTCGGTTCGATGGCCCTGATCGAATCGATGGCCCACATCGAGACCGGCCGCTGGGTCGATTTGTCGGAGGCCGATTCCCACTTCTGCTCATCCCACGGCGCCAATTGCGGCGGTTGGTGGCCAGACCAGTGCCTGGACCAGGTGCTGGCGCGTGGCGTGTGTGATGAAGCCGGTTTCCCCTACGCCAGCGCGTTTCCGGGCAACAACCTGTGGGCCAGCCCACCGGCCTGCAAACTGCCGGCCGACCGGGCCACCCGCACCACCGGCATCACCACCCGCCACCAGTTGGCCAGCCCCACCGCCGCCAAGAACCACTTGACGAATGTGGGGCCTGTCACCGGTTGCCTGGATGTGTATGACGACTTCTTCCACTACGGCGGCGGCGTTTACCACCATGTCGCCGGCCCCAAGGTGGGCGGCCACTGCGTGCTGGTGATCGGCTTCTCGGAGGCCGAGCAGTGCTGGATCATCAAGAACAGCTGGGACGTGACCTGGGGCATCGGCGGCTTTGGCAAGATTGCCTATACCGACCTGGTGTTCAACGGCCAGTTTTTCCCGATGTACGGCGCCACCGGCGTCAAGCTGCCCGCCTCGGGTTGGCAGCCGCTGGGCGGCAAGCTGACCACCGAGCCGGTGCTGGGCAGCAACAAGGACGGCCGGCTGGAGGCTTTTGCCCGCGGCACCGACAACGCGCTGTGGCATTGCTGGCAAACCAGCGCGGGTGGTAGCTGGAGCGGCTGGGCCTCACTGGGCGGCGTGATCACCAGCACCCCGGCCGTGGTGGCCAATGCCGACGGCCGGCTGGAGGTGTTTGCGCGCGGCACTGACGGCGCCCTGTGGCACCTGTGGCAGACCGCGCCCAACAGTGGCTGGGCCGGCTGGGCGTCCCTCGGTGGCGTGATCACCAGTGACCCCTGCGCCACCCGCAACCTGGACGGCCGGGTCGAGGTGTTTGCGCGCGGCACCGACGGTGGCCTGTGGCACATCTGGCAAAAAGGCCCGCAGCAAGGCTGGAGCGGTTGGGCCTCACTCGGCGTGCAGTTCAGCGGCAACCCGGTGGCCGGCAACAACAAGGACGGTCGCATCGAGGTGTTCATGGTGGCCAACAACGGTGCGCTGCTGCATGTCTGGCAGACCGCAGCCAACAACGGTTGGGCCGGCTGGGCCTCGCTGGGCGGGGTGCTGACCAGTGCGCTGGCGGTGGCCAACAACGCTGACGGCCGGCTGGAGGTGTTTGGCCGCGGCACCGACAACGCGCTGTGGCACATCGCCCAGACCGCACCCAACAACGGCTGGGGCGGCTGGGCGTCGCTGGGTGGTGTCATCACCAGCAGCCCGGCGCTGGGCCGCAACAAGGACGGCCGGCTGGAGGCCTTTGCGCGCGGCAGCAACGGCGCGCTGTGGCATGTGTGGCAGACCGCAGCAAACAAGGGTTGGAGCGGCTGGTCCTCCCTGGGCGGCGGCATCACCGGTGACCAGGCCGTGGCCAGCAACAAGGACGGCCGGCTGCAGGTGCTGGTGCGCGGCACTGACCTGGCGCTGTACCACCGCTGGCAGACCGCGCCCAGCAACGGCTGGAACTGAGCGCAGAACGGTGCGCGCGCTGGTGCCCACAACAGCGCGCGCACCAACGCGGCCCGCTGGTGCCGGCGCGACAGTGCTGGTGCGACAGTGTTGGTGCGCCAGCGGCGTCATCATCGGCTTTGCCCATCCCCCACCGGAGTGCTCCATGCCCGCCATCACCCACCCACCGCTTCACCTGCAGGCCAGCGCCGGCCAGGCCCTGACCATCGCGCTGGACGCCATCCCCGGCGCCGGCGTGATGTGGCAAACCCCCGCCGCGCCCAACGGCTGCAGCCTGGTGCTGGCCGACACCGTGCCCAGCGGCCCGGGTGTGGGCGGCCAGGCCAGCCAGCGCTTTGTGCTGACCTGCAGCCAGGCCGGTGAACGCCACCTGCGCTTTGAGCTGAAACGGCCGTGGGAGCCTGAGGTGCGGGCCGTGCAGGCCGTGGTGGTGACGGTCAAATGAGCGCCGGCAGCCCCACCAGCACCACCCCCGGCATCACCCTGCCACGCTGGCGCAAGCGCCCTGACGGGTCCACCTGGGGCGACTTTGGCCCCGATGACCAGATCGGCCGCCTCAACCTGCTGACACCAGCGCGCCGCCGCGCTGCGGCGGCCGAGGTGGTGCAAGGCCTGGCCTTTGGCCTCAGCCTGCCGCTGGACTACCCCGGCGGCGCGGTGCTCAACCCACGCCGCCACCCGCCCACGCTCAAACCCACTGCGCTGCACGGCAAACCGTTCATGAACCAGCCGCTGCGCCTGATCGACCCGCGCAACACCGACGTGATCAGCGATGACCAGGTCACCATGAGCCTGCAATACAGCACCCAGTGGGACAGCTTTGCCCATGTCGGCAGCTGGTTTGACGCCGACGGCGACGGGGAGCCCGAGAAGGTCTACTACAACGGCTACCGGGCGCATGAGCATGTGCTGGGGCCGGGCGACCGCTTGCTGGCCAGTTGCGGCTGTGGCGAGGGCGGCAGCTACGCGCTGGCGCTGGGCGTGGAGAACTTTGCTGCCAAACCCATCCAGGGCCGCGGCGTGTTGATCGACCTGGCTGCCCACTGCGGCTCGGGCCGCACCGTGGTAGGCCACACCCGGCTGCAGCAGATCATGGCCGCTGACCAGGTGGTGGTGGAGCCGGGCGACATCGTGCTGTTCCACACCGGTTTTGCCGATGTGGTCCTGGGCATGCAGCGCCAGCCCGATGCCGAGCTGCTGCACCGCAGCTGCGCCGTGCTGGACGGCCGCGACCCCGCGCTGCTGCAGTGGGTGACCACCAGCGGCGTGGCCGCACTCTGCGCCGACAACTACGCGGTTGAGGGCTACCCGGCGCGTGAAGCCAGCAACCCGGACGGCAGCCCGAACACCAGCCCCCGCGCCGCGCTGCCGCTGCATGAGCACTGCCTGTTCAAGCTGGGTGTGCCGCTGGGTGAGCTGTGGTTTCTGAGCGAGCTGGCCGCCTGGCTGCGTGCCAACCGCCGCAGCCGCTTTTTGCTGACGGCCCCCACGCTGCGCCTGCCCGGCGCGGTGGGCTCACCGGTGACGCCGGTGGCCACGGTGTAGGCCATCAGGCCCGGCGGCTGTCCTCAAGCTGCACGAGTCGGATCGGGCCGCTGAGGGCTACAACCGGATGTCGCGTCACCGCGCCAGCCACTTGGGGGACTCACCATGCGCCACCTCCCGCTTGCCTTCATGCACCACTTCAGCGGCCCCGACGCGCAAGGGCTGGCCCTGGCCGGCACGCTGGCAACCGCACTGTTGGCGGCACTGGCCGCCGTTTGCATCACCCTGTTCTCAGGCTGCGCCCAGGCCACGCTGGCCGCCGAGCTGGCCGCCGCTGCGGCGGCCAACCTGATCACGCTGTGCCCGGCCACGGCGGCTTGCGCAACAGGCGATGCCAGTCGTGGATGGCGCGTGGTGCTCCACCGCCCACGGCAATCGCGTCCCCGTTGATGGCCCGCCAGCGGGGTGAGCACAAAAACAGCACCACGGCGGCCACCTCGCTGGTGTTCAGCGCAGCCGCGCAGGCGGCCAGGGGTTCGGCGCCACACGCCAGCAAGGCCACGTCAACACCCGCCAACGCCAAAGGCCGGGCAATGGCCTTGCCGATGCCCCGGCTGCCGCCGGTCACCCGTACACGTTGGCCTGTCGGTTGCAAACCCATGTTGCGTCGGCGCGTTGTCAGAAGGATGGACCGGGCTGGACGCGGCCTGGGCCGGCCCGACGCGGCGGCGGCGTCAGCGCACCCGCAGCCGGGCAAAACTGGCCGCCGATGCAGCGGCCGCAAACACGGCACCCAGCAGCAGCGCCCAGGTCGGGCCGCTGTGGCTGCCAGCCAGGCCAAAACACAGCGCCACCAGCGCCGCGCCGGTGGCCTGGCCGGTCAGGCGGGCCACCGCGATCACCCCGCTGGCGCCACCACTGCGCTCAGGCGGGGCGCTGGACATCAAGGCCCGCAGGTTGGGTGACTGGAAGCCGCCAAAGCCGGCGCCGCACAGCGCCATGCGCCAGACGATGTCTGGCGTGCTGGCGTCAGCCGGTAGCAGCGCCAGGCTGGCCAGGCCGGCACACAACACCGCCAGGCCCACACCACCCAGCAGGCCCGCCGGGTAGTGGTCCGACAGGCGGCCGGCAATCGGCGCGGCCAGCGCCACCACGATGGGCCACGGTGTCATCAAAAAGCCGGTGTCCACCGGGTTGCGCCGCAGCACACTGGCGCAAAAAAACGGCAGCGCCACAAAGGCCAGGCCCTGCGCCGAGAACGCCGCCCAGGAGGTGATTGCCGACAGCGCAAACAGCGGCCGGCGCAGCAGATCGACCGGCAACATGGGCGCCGGGTGGCCGGCCTCGCGCCGCAACAGGGCGGCGGTGCAAGCCAGCACCATGGCGGCGCCCAACAGCAACAGCGGCCAGGGCTCACCTTGCGCCGCGCCGGCCAGGGTGCCGATCAGCGCGGCAAAACCCAGCATGGTGAGCGCGGCGGTGAGCAGGTCCACAGCGTGGCCGCGCCGCGCCGCAAGGGGCAGCGCCGGCCAGGCCACGGCCAGCGCCATCGCACCCAGCGGCACGTTGATGGCAAACAGCCAGGGCCAACTGCCCATGGCCAGCACCAGCGACGCCAGCGTGGGCCCGACCGCAAACGCCACCCCCACCACCAGCGCGTTGAGCCCCACGCCCCGACCCAGTTGGCTGGCAGGGAAGATGGCCCGGATCAGCGCCAGGTTCACACTCATCAGCGCACCCGCGCCAATACCCTGCAGCGCGCGCGCACCGGCCAGCAACAACAGGCTGGGCGCCAGCGCGCAGCCCAGTGAGGCAACCGTGAAAAACGCCAGGCCACCAAGAAACACCCGGCGCGGCCCCAGCACATCACCCAGCGCGGCAAATGGCAGCAAGGTGGCCACCACCGCCAACTGGTAGGCGTTGATGACCCAGATCGACGCGGCGGGCTGGGCCTGCAGGTCAGCCGCAATCACCGGCAAGGCGGTGTTGGCAATGGCCGTGTCCAGCGTGGCCAGGGCCACGGCCAGCAGCACGGCCAGCAGGGCGCGGTGGTCGATGGGTGCGGCCGCCGGCGCCGGCCCGCCAGTCGGGGCGGGCGCGGCAGGCGGCTGGGCGGGTGTTGGCAGCACGCTGTGCCCGCTCAAGCCGGCAACGCTGCGCCCGCCGCAGCGGCCGGCGTGGGCACGGGCAGGCCCGCAGGCAGGCCGGCAAAGTAGCGCTGCACACAGCGCTCCAGCCCGCCGCGTGGGCTGCGCTGCAGCGCACGCAGCAGGCCAAACGGCACGGTGGCGGCGTAGCGCCGCTGCACCTGGGCCACGATGCGCAACCACAGCTCGGCCGTGACCTCGGCATCGGCCAAGGCCCGGTGGGCGCGGCCGGTGGGCACGATGCCGTGCCACTGCACCAGCGTGCCCAGCCGGTGGTTGGGCAGCTCGGGGAACAGGCGGCGCGACAGCAGCAGGGTGCAGGCAAAGCTGTCGTCCAGCGGCAGCGGCGGGGTGTGCAGGCTGTGGCCGTCATGGCCCGCGTCCCCCGCGCTGCCGCAGCCGGCCATGGCCAACTCGTGCTGCCAAAAGCTGCGGTCAAATGCGGCGTTGTGCGCCACCACCCCGCAGCCGGCCGTGAAGGCGCTGACCTGCTGCATCACCTCGGCCGACGGCGGTGCAGCGGCCAGCATGCGGTTGCTGATGCCGGTGAGCTGCTCAATGAAGGGCGGCACCCAGGCACCGCTGCGCATCAGGCTGGCAAAACGGCCCACGATGCGGCCGTCCCGCACCAGCACGGCGGCCACCTCGGTGGCACGGGCGCCCTGCGCCGGGCTGATGCCGGTGGTCTCAAAGTCGATGACGGCGATGGTCTGGGGATCGTTCACCGCCGGATTGTCAGCGGCCACGCGGCAGGGGGCTTGCGCCTTGGTGACGCACCCGTGCGGGCAACCCGTCGCACCGCGCGGATCGTCGGGACTGGGCTCTGAGCTGTCGTTGCCGTTTTTCAGCAGCCGACACTCGGCGGTCTGTAGCGAGGTCGAGGCCAGCGGGTGACTGGCCGACTCCATGTCATTCCGGGCCTGCGGCCCTCCCTTCTTTACTTACGTCGGCCAGACACCCGCCGTCCTCGCCCTGGACACGGCGGTGAACTTCGAAGGCCAAGGTTCGGTGCGCTGCGGTGCTGCCTGAGCGTCGGGTCGGGCGGGCGTGTTTCTGCGCAAGTAGAGAAGGGAGGGCCGCAGGCCCGGAATGACATGGAGCAGAACACGCCCGCCCGAGCCGGCGCGATCACTCAGACCGTTGAACGCCTGCTTTCAGCGCAAGCAACGACAGGCTGCAACGAGCCCATTGCCGCCCCCAACCTGAACCCTCGCCACAGCAACCCGCCTCAAGCATCCCACTGCGCCGCCTGCAGATCCGCCGTGATGGCGCGCACCGTGCGCACCAGCGCCGGCCCCAGGTCATCGTGCAGCCAGGCGCCGTTGAGCCGGGCCGACGCGCCGCCCACCGTCAGGCTGAGCGGCTCGCGGCCGTCGCCCAGGTCCAGCGGCGCGCCCGCAGCGGTGATTTCGGGCTCCCATTCACTCTCGCTGGTCACGAACCCGCTGGCGGCCTGCTGGGCCAGCGCGCGGGCCAGGCCGTCTTGCAGCGTGGTGGTCTCGGTGCTTGCACCGGGCGGCAAAGCGGCCAGCACCTGCTGCATCAGCCGCGCCCGCTCGGCCGGCTGCAGCGCGCACAGCAGGGCGCGGCCCATGGCCGTGCTGGCCAGCGGCAGGCGGGCGCCCACATCCAGGCCCAGCACCAGCCTGGCGCTGCTGCGGCAATGCGCCACGTAGACCATGCTCAGCTCATGCCGCACACCCAGCGACACGGCGGCCTGGGCGTGGTCAGCCAGCGCCTGCATGTGCGGCCTGGCGATGCGGCCCACGTCAAAGTTCTGCAGCATGGCAAAACCCAGCGCCAGCACACCCGGGGCCAGCGCGTATTCACCACGCGGGCTGCGGTGGCGCAAGTAGCCCAGGCTGGTCAGGGTGAAGGTCAGGCGCGACACGGTGGCCTGCGGCAGGCCCGTGCGGCGCGCAATCTCTTGATGCGCCAGCCAGCGGTCTTGTGGTTTGAAGCAGCGCAGCACCGCCAGGCCACGCGCCAGCGCGTTGACAAAACGCCGGTCATCTTGCGGCGCGCTGGCGCTGGCGGCATCGGGCTGGCTGCGTTGGCGGGTCATGCGGTCTCCTCATTTTCTGGCCTGCGAAACAGCGCACCAGCGTGGCCCGGCAGCCACCGGCACTGGCCGATCAGCAGTACCAGGCTTACCCTGAGGCGCGTTTACAGGGCTGCATGTGGCCCGTAAACTGCTGCGGCTTCGGCGCCTGTTCTTCTCTGCGGAATATCCGCACAGCACTTTAAGCAGCGCCCATCGCAGCAGCCATCCGGCCTAACCCGGCTGCCGCCAACCCCACGGAGCCCCCCAATGTCACGCCACCCCATCCGCCGCCGCCTGCTGGCCGGCACGGCCCGCGCTGCAGCCCTGGCCACCACCGGCGCCGCCACGCTCACTGCCGTGCTGGCCCTGGCCAGCCCCACTGCGCAAGCGCAGGCCGCCTACCCCAGCCGCGCCATCAACCTGATCGTGCCGTGGCCGGCCGGTGGCAGCACTGACCGCCACCTGCGTGCCCTGGCCGAGCTGGCCAGCAAGCACCTGGGCCAGACCATCGTCATCCTCAACCAGCCGGGCGGTGGTGGCACCACCGGCCCCGGCAACATGGGTTTGAACGCCAAGCCGGACGGCTACACCATCGCGCAATTCCCGATGGGCATGCTGCGCATACCGCACATGCAAAAAACCGCATGGAACCCGACGAGTGATTTCACGCCCATCATCGGCGTCACCGGCTACACCTTTGGCCTGGTTGTCAAGGCCGATTCACCCTACAAAACCTTCAACGACTACATTGCCGCCGCGCGCAAGCAGCCGGGCAAGATCGACTACGGCTCCACCGGCATCGGCACCAGCCCGCACCTGCTGATCGAGGAGGTGGCCGATGTGGCCAAGGTGGAGTTGAACCACATCCCGTTCAAAGGCAACGCCGACAACATGCAGGCGGTGATGGG
>JANPOW010000221.1:0-7941 GCA_031428185.1 Betaproteobacteria bacterium
GCGCATGAAATGGCCAAAAGCCTGGGCGTTGAGCTGGGCAAGGCCACGGTGGGCCGGTTCTCGGACGGTGAAGTGACGGTTGAAGTGCACCAGAACGTGCGCGCCCGCGATGTATTTGTGGTGCAGAGCACCTGCTCACCCACGAATGAGAACCTGATGGAGTTGCTGATCATGGTCGATGCGTTGAAGCGCGCCAGCGCGCGCCGCATCACCGCCGTGATCCCGTACTACGGCTACGCCCGGCAAGACCGCCGGCCGCGCTCGATGCGGGTGGCGATCTCGGCCAAGGTGGTGGCCAACCTGCTGGAGACCGTGGGCGTTGAGCGGCTGCTGACGATGGACCTGCATGCCGACCAGATCCAGGGCTTTTTTGACATCCCCGTTGACAACATCTACGCCAGCCCGGTGCTGCTGTCGGATTTGAAGAGCAAGGCCTATCCCGATCTGGTGGTGGTCAGCCCCGACGTGGGCGGCGTGGTGCGTGCCCGGGCGCTGGCCAAGCAACTGGGCAGTGAGCTGGCCATCATTGACAAGCGCCGGCCCAAGGCCAATGTGTCAGAGGTGATGCATGTGATCGGCGACATCGACGGCCGCAACTGCGTGATCATGGACGACATGATCGACACCGCCGGCACGCTGGTCAAAGCCGCCGAGGTGCTGAAAGAGCGCGGCGCCAAGCGGGTGTTTGCCTACTGCACCCACCCCATCCTGTCCGGCCCGGCGGTAGACCGCATTGCCAACAGCCAGTTGGATGAGGTGGTGATCACCAACACCATCCCGCTGTCAGACGCCGCAAAAGCCTGCAAGAAGATCCGCCAGTTGTCGGTGGCTTTCTTGTTTGCCGAGACCATCCGCCGCATCTCCGACGGTGAATCGGTCACCTCACTTTTCGCCGAGCAGAACAACAACTTCTGAGCGGCATTTTTGGCGCTGCCGATGTTTTGGCAGCGCCTTCACCCTGGCAGCCTGGTCGCGGGCGCCACACATGGAGCAACCATGAACTTCACCGCTTTCGAGCGCAATCTGCAGGGGACCGGAGCGAGCCGCCGCCTGCGCATCTCGGGCAAAGTGCCCGGCATCGTTTTTGGCGCCGGCGAACCCAAGATGATCGAGCTAGACCACAACGCGCTGTACTTCGCGCTCAAGAAAGAGGCCTTCCACTCCTCGATCCTGCAAATGGAATTGGCCGGCAGCACCCAGAAGGTGTTGCTGCGTGACTTCCAGATGCACCCGTGGAAGCAGCAAGTGCTGCACATCGATTTCCAGCGTGTGGACGAAACCACCCGCGTGCGTAAGAAGGTGCCGCTGCACTTCTCGGGCGAAGAAAACTCGGTGGCTGTGAAGACCGACAAGTGCCTGGTGGCCCATGTCTCGACCGAAATCGAGATCGAGTGCCTGGCCACGGCGCTGCCCGAGTTCATTGCGGTCGACCTGACCGACCTGGTCAAGGGCCAGTCCATCCATGCGTTTGACCTCAAGCTGGCCGAAGGCCTGAAGGTGGTCAAGCACGGCAAAAACAACCCGGTGATCGTGGCCGCTACCGCGCCCAAGATCGAGGAAGAAGCTGCACCGGAAGAAGCGGCAGCCGCACCGGCCAAGAAGGCCGCTGGTAAAAAGGTTGCTGCCAAGACGGCCGCTGCCAAGACACCGGCTGCCAAGACGCCTGCGGCCAAGAAGTGAGTTGGTTGCCGGGCGGGCCCACCGCCTGGCCACCACAAAGCCCCGCTCTGGCGGGGTTTTTTGTGCGCCCAGCATGGGCGCACTCTTGCGGGTGCAAGTCCCGCCGTAAGTTGGTCACGACGAACGAAGTGAAGCGCAGGTACAGTGTTTAGAAGCGAAGCTGTAGAGCACCGCTCCGACAAACACGAACCGTAAAGCGGCATGTCGCGAACGTTGAAATTCGAAGACTTGGCTCAACGCCATCCAATCGATCCGCACCAACTGCAGGGCTATGCCAACGCAGCGAAGGTCCGGCTCGAAACCCATCACACGCCGCCCGTCGACTTTGAGCTGACGTCGAAGGGAGAGACCGTTGTTTTAGTAGTCAAGTGGGATCCTGTAGACGACATGCTCCGTCGGTCCTACAACAACGCCGACGATGCCAAGCGCGACGGGGCCTATGTCATGGCCTTCGCTGCTGTCGAGGAGTTGGAAGGGCTGGTTGGAATCGGGCGAGCAGAGAACAAGACCGGCGCCGACTACTACGTTGCTCCCGCTGGGACGCCGCCGGTGGACTTTGAGGAAGCGCTTCGCCTGGAGGTGTCTGGCACCGACGGCAACGCTGCGCAAGTCCGTGCTCGATTGCGGCAGAAGCAAGAGCAGACCAGGAACGGCACGGGCACCGAGCCGGCTATCGCGGCTGTTGTCGGTTTCAAGACCCGAATGATTCTGGTGGAGCGGGCGTAGTCATGGACTGGCTCACGCACCACAAGAAGAGCGAGGCTCTGGCCGCGCAAGCGCATGAGCACAAGCGGCACGGCGAATCGGCTCTGGCTGAAGCGGCATTCCGGCAGGCAGCGGAGGCTGAGCAAGCCGCGCTATCGTTTCTAGATGCCTCGAAGCCCAGGACGCTCGGCATCACTGCGGTCAGTGCGGTGTCGCTCTGGTACAAGGGCAAGGCGTTCGACCGGGCGTCGGCGTTGGCCCATCAGTATTTGGCATTACCGGCCATCGCTGGCTCAGCGCGAGAGCAGCTCGACGACATCCTGTTGACGCTCTATACCGAGCGGGACAAACAGCGAATGTCGGGGCAGTTCCTTCCGGGGTCCGTGACAGTTGCTGTTCGTGGCGGCGAGGTATTGCGCGGAGCGGCGCCACTAGACCTCATATTCGAGAAGGTCAAGACGCTGCAGGCCATCTTTTACCGTGTTGTCGAGTGGCGCTCAGGTAAGCCGCTGCGCAAGCACGGCGGCCCTACGAAGGACATCACTGGCAACTTCGAACCTTGGCTCGTCCAGGAGCCAGCAAGCAGTTTTCAGTTCTCGGTCGCCGTGAAGGTCAACGGCCAAGTAGACATGTTGAGGCCTGAGCAACTTGAGGCTGCCGACATTGCGAAGCGATTCCTGGACGTGGTCACCACACTTGCAACTGATGCCACCGGTGAGGCCAGCAAGGATTTGATTCCCGAAGACGACTACCGAGGCACGTTCCGCAAGCTCATCCGCAACCTGACGCCCACGGGCGAGGCGTTCGAATCCTTGGTCATCTCCTCGAAGGACCGTGCAGACACCGAGGTCGCGTTGGACCAAGCAACTCGTTCTCGACTTGACGCTGTCATCAAGGCGGAACAGCCCAAGCCTGACGAGGCTGCCGGCGAAGCCCCCACTGAGTTCACAGGAGTGCTTCGAGCCCTCGATCTCGACAATGACTGGCTGAAGGTTGAAGTTGACGGAACACAGCTCGAAGTCAAAGGCCTTTCACAGACAGTCGATGATGTCATCGGGCCAATGGTGAACAAAAAGGTCTTGGTTCGAGCAATACAGACCAAGAAAGGTGACCTTCGGTTCTTGGACATCGAGTTTGCCGCTTAAGCCGTTTCGGCCATAGGTTGACTCCTTATCGAGGAAGCGTCACGAATCGCTGCGGCCGCCTGGCGGCGCTTACAGCCTGCCCACTGATGAACGCCTTTGACCCCGCCGCCCTGGACTGCCTGGCCGCCCTGGCGGATGCCGGCAGTTTTGAGCGGGCGGCCCAGCAATTGGCCATCACCCAATCTGCCGTGTCGCAGCGGCTGCGCGCGCTGGAGACCGGCCTGGGCCGGCTGCTGGTGGTGCGCTCGCGTCCGCTGCGCCTGACCGAGCCCGGCAAGCTGCTGCTGCGCTACGCCCGCCAGATGCAGGCCATGCGGGCCGACATCGCGCGCGAGCTGGGCGCCGGCCAGGCGCAGGATGAGCGGCTGCCCATTGCGGTGAATGCCGACAGCCTGGCCACCTGGGTGCTGCCGGCACTCGACCCGGTGGTGCGTGCCGGCCAGCGTGATGGTTATGGCATCGAGCTGGTGGTGGACGACCAGGACTTCACCCACCAGGTGCTGCGTGAGGGCGCGGTGCTGGGCTGTGTCAGCACGGTGGCCGAGGCGCTGCGTGGTTGCAGCGTGCAGCCGCTGGGCTGCATGCGGTATGTGGCGGTGGCCAGTGTTGCATTGCTGGCGCAAGCCCTGCCGCAAGGCCTGCACCGCGGCAACCTGGCCAGCGTGCCCTGGTTGGTCTTCAACCGCAAAGACGACATGCCCGCCACCTGGCTGGAGCGGGCGTTTGCGCTGCGTGGCCCACGCCTGATCGAGCGCCATGTGCCGTCCAGCGAGGCCCATGTGCAAGCTGCGCTGATGGGCTGGGGCATCGGTGTGATGCCCGAGCAACTGGCCGCACCCGGCCTGGCCAGCGGTGTGCTGCAGCCTGTGCATGCCAGCGTGTTTGTGGATGTGCTACTGCACTGGCACCAGTGGCGTTTGTTGCCCAGCGATGCCCATGCCCCTGCGACCACCGCAGCCGACAGTGCATGCCCACCGCTGCGCGCCGGTGCGCTGGACCGCATTGGCCAGGCGCTTGCGGCCGGCGCACGCGCCGCGCTGCGGCCGCCGCAATAATCCGCGCCATGATCCGCCTCGTTGTTGGCCTGGGCAACCCCGGCCCTGAATATCAAGACACCCGCCACAACGCCGGTGTCTGGTGGTTGGACGCCGCTGCGCTGCAGTTGCAGGCCCAGCTCACGTTTGATCGCCACCACCACGGCCTGCTGGTGCGGGTGATGCGCGCGGACGGGCCGGTCTGGCTGCTGCAGCCGCTGACCTTCATGAACCTGTCAGGCAAGGCGGTGGCGCCGCTGGCGCGCTTCTTCAAGATCGAGCCGCAGCAGATCCTGGTGGTGCATGACGAGTTGGACCTGGCGCCTGGCCAGGTCAAGCTCAAGCAGGGTGGTGGGTCGGCCGGCCACAACGGGCTGAAAGACATCACCGCGCAGCTCGGCTCCGCTGATTTTTGGCGCCTGCGACTCGGCATTGGCCACCCGGGCATCCGCAGCGAGGTGGCCAACTGGGTGTTGCAGCGCCCACCGCTGGACGACAGGCTGGCCGTCAACCAGTGCATCGCCGACTCCGTGCTGGCGCTGCCGCTGCTGCTGGCGGGTGAGATGGACAAGGCCTTGGCCAAAATTCATGCCAGGCCACCCCGGCCCAAACCGCTGCCAAGCCCAAGCCCAAGCCCAAGCCCAAGCCCAAGCCCAAGTGCCCCGCCCGACCCGGCCGGGCTGCCGTTGAACAAGGAGTGAGCCCATGTTGATCAGCCTGCAGCCCCAAACACAGCCGACCACACGGCCATTGACCCACCGGCTGCTTGCCGGCCTGATCACGGTGGTGTGCAGCACCACCGTGCTGGCGCAAGGTGATGCGGCCACCGTTTACCGCTGCGGCAACAGCTACCAGGCCAAGCCTTGCGCTGGGGGTGCGGCGGTGGACGCTGCGGACCCCCGCACGCCGGAGCAGCAGCAGCAAGCCCTGCAGGCCACACAACGTGATGCCAAGCTGGCACGCCAGCTGACGGCTGAGCGCCAAGCCGCTGAGCGGCAGGCGGCACGCCTGGGTGGTGCTGCCAATGTGGGCCCGGCGGCGGCGCGGGCGCCGGCCAAAGCGGCATCCAAGCCTGCCAAGCCGCAGCAGCGCAAAAAGCCCAAGACCGTGAAACGGGTGAAATCACCCAAAGTCAGCGGCGGTTGATCGCCGCTGATGGCGGCTGGTGGCAGCAACGCAGAGGCGTGCTCAGGCTTGATCGGCGGGGGCGCTGACCAGCATCAGCATCCGGTACTTGGCCCACAGCTGCTCACGTGTCTCCACTTGCCGCGGGTTCACCGGGATGCAGGCCACGGGGCAGACTTGCACACACTGCGGCTCATCAAAGTGGCCCACGCATTCGGTGCATTTGTCGGGCGCGATCTGGTAGAAATCCGGCCCCATCGAGATGGCCTGGTTGGGGCATTCAGGCTCGCAGACGTCGCAGTTGATGCACTCGTCGGTGATCATCAGCGCCATGCTCAGGCCTCTTTTGGCAGGTGGGCCACACGCTCTTTCAAGCGGTCCAATACGAGCGGCGCCACAAACTTGGATACATCACCACCCAGCGTGGCGATCTCGCGCACAAAGGTGCCGCTGACAAACTGGTATTGGTCTGATGGTGTCAAAAACAGGGTTTCGACCTCGGGCATCAGCTGGCGGTTCATGCCGGCCATCTGGAACTCGTATTCAAAGTCGCTGACCGCGCGCAGCCCACGCACCACCACGTTGCCACCGTTGCCCACCACAAAATCGCGCAGCAGGCCTCGGAAGGCCACCACCTCCACATTGGGGTAGGGGCGGGCGATCTCGGTGGCGATGTCCAGCCGCTCGGCGTTGGTGAACATGGTGCGCTTGTGGTGGCCGGCCGCCACCGCCAGGATCAGCTTGTCGAACAGGCGAGAGGCGCGCCGCATCAAGTCCTCGTGGCCCAGCGTCATCGGGTCAAAGGTGCCCGGATAGACAGCGGTCATGAACTTGGCCTGGGTCATCGTGGTCTCCTCCGGTGCGGCGGCTGGGGTGTTGTGATCGGTCAACTGTTGCGCCGCAACAAATGATAGTGCACCGTGCCGGCCCGGCCTTGGCGCAACAGCGCAAAACCGGCAGGCAGGTCGGCTTCAGTCATCGGCTGGGGCGATTCAACATACAGACCGCCGCCACCGGCCACCAGCGGTGCGGCGGCGCTGAGGGCGCGCGGCAGCAGGCCGGCGTCAAACGGTGGGTCCAGCAGCACCAGCTCGAAGCGGGCAGGCGCGCAGCGGGCCATCCACGCCAGGGCGTCGGCGGTCTCCACCCGCACGGATGCAGCTTTCAACCGCAATTGGCTGGCCGCCAGGCTGCGCGCCAGCACCACATCGCGCTCAATCAACACCACCTCGGCGGCGCCGCGTGAGGCGGCCTCAAAACCAAGCGCGCCGCTGCCGGCAAAGGCATCCAGGCAGCGCCAGCCCGACAGATCGGGGCCCAGCCAGTTGAACAGCGTCTCGCGCACCCGGTCGGGTGACGGGCGCAGGCCGGGCCGGTCAGCCACTGGCAGCTTGCTGCGTTTCCACTGGCCTCCGATCAGTCGCACCTCGCGTGGCGGGCCACCACGCACGGCAGGTTTGATGCCTGGCCGTGTGGGCCTGGTGGGCTGGGCTGTTGGCCCGGCGGAGCGATTTGGCCTCATGTGCGTACCGGGATGCCGTGGCTGGCCAGCACCGCTTTGGCCTGGCCGACGGTGAATTCACCGTAGTGAAAGATGCTGGCCGCCAGCACCGCGTCCGCCCCGCCGATCTGGATGCCTTCGGCCAGGTGTTGCAATGCACCCACACCACCCGAAGCGATCACCGGCACCGGCACGGCGTCGCTGACGGCGCGGGTGAGTTCAAGATCAAAGCCGATCTTGGTGCCGTCGCGGTCCATGCTGGTCAGCAGGATTTCACCGGCGCCGTGTTGGGCCATGCGGGTGGCCCAGGCCACCGCGTCCAGCCCGGTGTTTTTGCGGCCGCCGTGGCTGTACACGTCCCAGCCCGGGCCACGGGCGGCCAGGTCATCGCCGAACCGGCGTTTGGCGTCGATGGCCACCACGATGCACTGCGCGCCGTATTTGGCCGCTGACTGCTGGATGACGGCTGGATCGGCGATGGCCGCCGAGTTGAAGCTGACCTTGTCGGCGCCGGCGTTCAACAGCCGCCGCACGTCGGCCACGGTGCGCACACCACCACCCACGGTGAGGGGGATGAACACTTGTGACGCCACCGCCTCGATGATATGCAAGATCAGGTCGCGACCGTCGCTGGTGGCGGTGATGTCGAGAAAGGTCAGTTCGTCGGCGCCCTGCTCGTTGTAGCGGGCGGCAATCTCCACCGGGTCACCGGCGTCACGCAATTCGACAAAGTTGATGCCCTTGACGACAC
>JANPOW010000222.1:0-1581 GCA_031428185.1 Betaproteobacteria bacterium
CATCATTGTGGGCTTGGACGCCAAAGACGGCATGGTTGCCACCGACGGCTGGAGCAAGATCACCAGCCACAACGTGATTGACCTGGCCAAGAAGTTCCAGGACTTCGGGGTCGAGTCGGTCATCTACACCGACATCGGCCGCGACGGCATGCTCAGTGGCATCAACATCGAGGCCACCGTCAGCCTGGCCCAGGCCCTCACCGTGCCGGTGATTGCGTCGGGTGGTTTGTCTGACATTGCAGACATCGAGCGCCTGTGCGCGGTGGAATTTGAAGGCATCAGCGGCGTGATCTGCGGCCGGTCGATCTACACCGGGGCGCTGGACTTTGCGGCAGCGCAAGCCCGGGCCGACGCGTTGGCAGCCTGACCGTCACCCAGCCGGCCGCCACCAGCCCGTCAGGCCTCGCTCAGGCCTGTTGCCGGCGCCGCACCATCCAACCCACCAGGCCCAGGCCGCCCAGCAGCAGGGCGTAGGTGGTGGGCTCGGGCACCGGGGCCAGAAACCCGCGGATCTCACCTGCGGCATAGGTGCCCGGGCTGTGGATGTTGACGTAGGCCTTGCCGGCCTGCACACCGGCCAGCAAGGTGTCGAACGCGGCCTGGGGCAGCAGGAAGGTGTTGGTGTAGGTGTCCGATGTCGACGATGGAAATCCGGCGAAGCCGAGCGAGACGCCGGCGCTGCCGGCGCCTGCCACCGCAGTGCAGCAATGGAGATGTGACGCCGACGCCGGATTGACCAGGTTGGCAAAGGTCTCGGTGACGCTGACGTTGAGGCTGGCATCGTCAAAGCTGACCGATGCAATGCCCGTGGCTGGCGAGGTGGGCACCGGCTCACCTGCCGACGACAAATTGGTGCCAAACAAAAACACCGTCGCGCTGGCGGGCGCGCTGACAGCCAGCGTGAGTGCTGCAGCGGAAAGCAAAAATGAAAGACGCATGGCGTTTGACTCCTGGCGGTGCTTTTCCGAAGGACGACCCTTCAATCGCAACATACGCCCCGGGCGGCTGAAAACGTCGCCACACCCCCAGCTTGAAGCCCGGGATAATCCCTAAAGCCCACCCGCCCCCCAGACCGCCCATGCTCGCCAAACGCATCATCCCCTGCCTCGACGTCACCGGCGGCCGTGTCGTCAAGGGCATCAACTTTGTCGAATTGCGTGACGCCGGTGACCCGGTGGAGATTGCCGCCCGCTACAACGAGCAGGGCGCCGACGAACTGACCTTTCTCGACATCACCGCCACCAGCGACGGTCGCGACCTGATCGTGCATATCATCGAGGCGTTGGCGTCACATGTGTTCATCCCCCTCACCGTGGGTGGTGGTGTGCGCACCGTGGCCGACGTGCGGCGGCTGTTGAACGCCGGCGCCGACAAGGTCAGCTTCAACTCGGCCGCGGTGGCGCGGCCCGAATTGATCCGCGAGGCCAGCGACAAGTACGGCGCGCAGTGCATCGTGGTGGCCATCGACGCCAAGCGCCAACCCGCGTCGGCTGGCGGCGGCTGGCACGTGTACACGCATGGCGGCCGCAACGACACCGGCATGGATGCCGTGGCCTGGGCGGTGCGCATGGCGGCGCTGGG
>JANPOW010000223.1:0-7205 GCA_031428185.1 Betaproteobacteria bacterium
CCGCCAGACAACTCACTCGGGTAGTGGTCGGCGCGGTCATTCAGGCCCACCATGCCCAGCATGGCGGCCACACGCTGGCGGCGCTCTTTGGCCGTCAAACGGGTCAGCAGCAGCGGCAGCGCCACGTTGTCAAACGCGCTCAGCACCGGCAGCAGGTTGTAGAACTGGAAGACGAAGCCCACGTTGGCAGCGCGCCAGTCGGCCAGCGCGCCTTCGCTCAAGCGGGCGATGTTGATACCGGCAATCTCGATGGTGCCGGCGCTCGGCTTGTCGATACCGGCGATCAGGTTGAGCAGGGTGGATTTGCCCGAGCCGCTGGGGCCCATCAACGCCACAAACTCGCCCTGCGCCACGTCCAGTTCGATGTCCAGCAGCACGGGGATGGCCTGGCCGCCGCGCACATAGCCTTTGCGCAGGTTGCGGATGCGGATCAGCGGTGGTGCGTGGGCTGGCGGGGCATCGCCCGCAACATCACCCAGCGGCGTCATTTGCCGCTCACCGTCACCCGGGCGCCAGCGGCAAGTTTGTCGTCCGGGTTCAGCACCAGGCGCTCGCCGGATTTGAGCGTGCCACCGGTCAGCTCCTGCAAGTCGCCGATCTTGCGACCGGCCGTCACCGCCACGGCTTCCACGGTCTCGCCAGCCAGGCGGAAAACCACCACCTTGCCATCCCGCGTGCGCATCGCTTTCGGGTTGATCGCAATCACCGGCTTTTGGTCCTCTGCGGTGGCGGGCCTGGACAAGAAGCTGACCTTGGCACTCATCTCCGGCAGGATGCGTGGGTCGAGTTTTTCGAAACGGATCTTGGTCATCACCGTGGCCTTGGCGCGGTCCACCGTGGGCACGATGCGCGACACATTGCCGCGAAAGCGCGTGTCGGGCAGTGCGTCCAGCGTGATCTCCACCGGCTGCTCGGGCTTGATGCGGGCCACGTTGCTTTCGCTCACATCGGCTTCCACCTCCAGCGTGGTCATGTCGGCCATGGTGACCACCGCGCCGGAGGTGCCGCTGGCGCTGGAAAACGGCGTGATCATGTCGCCCACATTGGCGTTTTTGACCAGCACCACGCCGTCAAACGGCGCGCGGATTTCGGTGTTGGCCTGATTCACCTGCTGCACCCGCACCTGCGTCTGGCTTTGCGCGATGCCGGCCTGGGCGGTGTTGATCGCCGCCTGCTGGGTGGCCAGGGCGGACCGGGCCACCGCCAACCGGCGCTCGGCCCCGTCCACTGCCTGGGGCGAGACAAAACCTTGCGCTTTCAAGTCTTGCTGGCGCTGCAGTTCCAGCTCGGCATTGGCCAACTCGGCGCGTGCCTGGCCCAGTGCGGCCACGGCTTGGGCCTTGCCGGCCTGGGCCTGCAGCACGCCCGACTGGCTGGCGGCAACGGCCGCTTGCACATCGGTGGCGTCCAGCCGGCCGATCAAATCCCCCTGCTTGACCACGCTGCCCTCACGCACCCGCAGCTCAATCAGCCGGCCGGTGCCTTTGCTGGCCACTGCGGCACGGCGTTGCGCCACCACATAACCCGAGGCGCTGAGCTCGGCGAATTGCTGTGACGGGTAGGCCGCGAGCACGGTGGTGGCCTGCACCTCGGTTTTGCGCGGCAGCAGCGCGGCGGCGGCAGCGGCGGCCAGCACCAACCCGCCCCGCACCCCGGGCCAGCGGCGGCGGGGGCGCTCCAGCGTTGCGCTGGGGACACTGCGCAACTGCGACTGCGCGGGCGGGGCGGGGCGGGCGGCTTGGGCAGTTGGGGCGGCGGGCGCATCGGCCATGTCAACTTGCGGCAGGGGTGCCTGGGCAGGGTGGGGCGACAAGCATGCCATGCGCGCCAGCGCGCGCCACTTGGTCAGGCCTTGAAAGCCGGCGCAAGGGCCCAAAATCCCACCCTCACGCGGGCACGCGTTGCCAGGCCCCCAGCCCGGCACGGTGCCCCAAGAACAACCAGCCGACCCAGCGAGAACCGCACCACCATGAGCAAGCAAACCCACGCATTCCAGGCCGAAGTCAAGCAGATCCTGCACCTCGTCACGCACTCGCTGTACAGCAACAAGGAGATCTTCCTGCGTGAGCTGGTGTCCAACGCGTCGGACGCCTGCGACAAACTGCGCTTTGAGGCGCTGGACAACAACGCGCTGTTCGAGGACCAGCCCAACCTCGAAGTGCGGGTGTTTTTTGACGCCGACGCCAAGACCATCACCATCCGCGACAACGGCATCGGCATGAGCGCCGACGAAGCGGCGTCGCACCTGGGCACCATCGCCAAAAGCGGCACACGCGAGTTCATGGCCAGGCTGGACGGTGACCAGAAAAAAGACGCCAACCTGATCGGCCAGTTTGGCGTGGGCTTTTACTCCGGCTTCATCGTGGCTGACCGCATCACGGTGGAGACCCGCCGCGCCGGCGCGCCCGAAGCCGACGGCGTGCGCTGGACCAGTGAAGGCACCGGCGAGTACGAGCTGGAGACCATCAGCCGCGCCAGCCGTGGCACCGATGTGGTCCTGCACCTGCGCGCTGACGAGGCCGAGTTCCTGTCCACCTGGAAGCTCAAATCCATCATCAGCAAGTACAGCGACCACATCTCGCTGCCCATCCTGATGCAAAAGGAGGAGTGGGACGCCGAGGCCAGCAAGCAGGTCAAACGGGATGAGTGGGAGCCGGTCAACAAGGCCGCAGCGCTCTGGGCCCGCTCAAAAAGCGAGGTGACCGACGCCGAGTACCAGGAGTTCTACAAGCAGATCAGCTACGACACCGAGGCACCGCTGGCCTACACCCACAACCGGGTGGAGGGCCGCAGCGAGTACACGCAACTGCTGTATGTGCCGGCCAAGGCACCGTTTGATTTGTGGAACCGCGACAAGCGCGGCGGCGTCAAGCTGTACGTCAAGCGTGTCTTCATCATGGACGACGCCGAGGCGCTGATGCCGGTCTACCTGCGCTTTGTCAAGGGCGTGATCGACTCGGCCGACCTGCCGCTCAACGTCAGCCGTGAGCTGCTGCAGGAAAGCCGCGATGTCAAAGCCATCCGCGAAGGGTCAACCAAGCGGGTGCTGGGCATGCTGGAAAGCCTGGCCGACAGCGACAGCGCTGACGAGCGCGCCAAGTACCTCAAGTTCTGGGGCGAGTTTGGCGCGGTGCTCAAAGAAGGCATCGGCGAGGACCACAGCAATCAAGAGCGCCTGGCCAAACTGTTCCGCTTTGCGTCC
This sequence comes from Betaproteobacteria bacterium, assembly GCA_031428185.1. Classification (GTDB taxonomy): domain Bacteria; phylum Pseudomonadota; class Gammaproteobacteria; order Burkholderiales; family Burkholderiaceae_C; genus Pseudaquabacterium. The sequence goes on from JANPOW010000223.1 coordinate 3,203, forward strand.
ACCCATGCCGATGAGGGCGTGTCGCTGGCCGCCTACGTCTCGCGCATGAAGGACGGGCAAGAGGCGATTTACGTCGTCACTGCCGACACCCTGGCCGGTGCCAAATCCAGCCCGCAGCTGGAAATTTTCCGCAAAAAAGGCCTGGAGGTGCTGCTGCTGACCGACCGGGTGGATGAGTGGATGCTCAGCCACTTGTATGAGTTTGAAGGCAAGCCGCTGCAAAGCGTGGCCAAGGGTGCGGTGGACCTGGACAAACTGCTGGACGCCGACGAGAAGAAACAGGCGTCGGACATGGCCGAAGCCTTCAAACCCACGCTGGACAAGCTGAAAGCCGCGCTGGCCGGCCGTGCCAAGGACGTGCGGGTTACCACCCGCCTGGTCGATTCCCCCGCCTGCCTGGTGGTGGACGAGGGCGACATGAGCGGCCACCTGGCGCGTTTGCTCAAGCAGGCCGGGCAAAGCGCGCCCAAGAGTCAGCCCACGCTGGAGGTGAACCCCGAGCACGCGCTGGTCAAGAAGCTGGCGGCCGTGGGTGAGGGGGCCACTGAGGGCGATGGCGGCAGCCGTTTTGCCGACTTGGCCAACATCCTGTTTGACCAGGCCATGCTGGCCGAAGGCGGCCAGCTGGATGACCCGGCAGCCTATGTCGCAAGGGTCACCAAACTGTTGAGCGCCTGATCTGACGCCGGGCTGCGCCTGGGCGCCGGCGCCGTGCCGGTGTCCGGTGGGTCAGCCCGATCCGTCAGTCAATTGGGTCAGTCCAGCCAGTCCAAATCCAGTGGCGGCTCGGCCATCGCCTCGATCTGCTCACGCAGCTGGATGGTCTGCTGGCCCCAGTAGCTGGACGTGCCAAACCACGGGAATGCGACCGGGAAGGCCGGGTCGCCCCAACGCTCGGCCAGCCAGGCGCTGTGGTGCACCATGCGCAAGGTGCGCAGCGGCTCGATCAGCGCCACCTCGCGCACATCGAACTGGCGGAATTGCCGGTAGCCCTGCAGCACTGCCGCCAGTTGGCTGCGCATGGCCTGGCGGTCGCCCGACAACAGCATCCACAAATCCTGGATGGCCGGCCCCATCACCGCGTCATCCAGGTCCACCAGTTGCGGCCCGCCACGGTCAGCCACATCGCGCCACAGGATGTTGCCGGGGTGGCAATCACCGTGCAGCCGCAACTGCGTGGGTGATGCTGCAGCCAGCGCAGCGTCCACGGCCGCCAGGGCCTGGGTGCAGGCGCTGTGCCACGGGCCCAGTTGTGCCGGCGGGATCACGTCCAGCGCCAGCAGCCTGGCCAGTGCGGCATGGCCGAAGGTTGCGGCGTCCAGCCGCCGCCGCTGCAAAAACGGCTGCTGTGCGCCCACCAGGTGCAGCCGGCCGATACAGCGGCCCAGCCAGCGCAGGGTCTCTGGGTCATCGGGCTCCGGCCCGTGGCCGGCGCGCATCGGGTAGGCCGCCAGCCGAAAGGCCTGACCATTGACCACGGCGTGGGCCAGGCTGCTGCCGTCAGCCAAGGCCAACGGCGCCACCACCGGCACCTCGGCCGCAGCCAGGGCCGCTGCAAACGCGTGTTCTTCGGCAATCTGGTCGTCGGTCCAGCGGCCCGGCCGGTAGAACTTGGCCGCCACCGCACCGCCGTCCTCCAGCATCACCTGGAACACCCGGTTCTCATAACTGTTGAGTTGCAGCAGGCGGCCGTCACCGCGCAGGCCAACCGCGTCCAGCGCGTCAAGCACCGCCTGGGGTGTGAGCCGGTCGAACGGGTGTTGCGCAGGCGGGTGGCTGGTGCTCAAACCAGCACCCCGGCAAGGCGCAGCGCGTGCGCGCAGTGCGGCAGGTCAGTGGCGGATGGGCGGCGACTGCGGTTTGGCATTGCCAACCATAGCAGGCGCTTGTTCACTCTCGTCGCTGCTGGCCAGGCCGTCGCTCAAGCCACCATCAAAGCGGCGCTCGGACGAGAAGAAAGAGTCGGCAAACGCGGTGGACTCCTGCCACAGCGTGCTGCGCTCGCGGCGCCGCGATGAGGCCTGGCCCACACCGGCAATAGCCCCGGGCATCGCGCTGGTGCCTGAATTGCTGGCCACACTCTGTGCGGGCTGCGGCCCCCGCGTGGCGCCCACACTTTGCGGCACCAGCAGTTGCAGCTCAGGAATTGATGGCAAGTGGTCCGCCGGGCAACGCAGATAACGCACACGGCACGCGCCCAGCACCGACTGCTTGATCCGGATGGCGCGTGCTGGCAGGCCACCCCGGTCATAACTCAGATCAATAGCGGCCAGCACCCGGCCATTGCTGCTGCAAACTGCAAAACCGACATGGATGGCGCCCAACAGCGAATACCAGTAGCGCACTTGGCGTGGGTCGCTGGGTTGGCAAAACCGCACCAGCGGCAGCTTGGCCAGCACCATGTGATGGGGCAGGGCGTCACACAGCAAACGGTAAAGACGCCGCTCATCGGCGGTAAACACCGGGCGTGGCAGCAGGTCCCAATCGATTGGAAGGGCGCTCGGATCGGGTTGTTGCGCCCGATTCTGGCGCAGCAGCCAGATCGCAGCCACCACGGTCAGGATTGAAAGTGCGGCGACGGCGATAAGCCAAGGTAGGGACTGCTGCATGGAACCCGTGGCGTAAGACAACGCAAGTTGATGCACCCCAACCCACAGGGCAACATGCAATAAATGACAAAGACGGCTGAAGCGATATTACTCGCCGGTCTTTGCCAAAACACTGCCGGTTCAGGGGGGAGCGCTGGCGGTGCCCCGTGACAGGTTGCACGGATCGTCAATGCCGTCGGCCCGGCGTTCAGTCCTTGGCGGCGCTGCTGCCGGTGGTGTTGATGCCGGTCTTGACTTTGTCGATGGCCTCAATCACTGAATCCAACATACGGGCTTGTTGCTTGAACCGGTAGTCAATCTCCGCCGCACCTGCACCCACCCATTGCTCCAGTTGTGATGCCAGGGTGTCGTTCGGCAGTTGCAGGTAAGCGTCCGATTCACTGCCGGCCCGCTCGACCTTGGCACCGGCGCGACGCGCGATCCGCAGCATGGCGGTGTTTTCACTCAGCGCGTGGATGAACAGCATGCCAAAACCCCGGTTGCGGGCGTGCAACATCGCGTGTTGAAACAAGCGGCCGCCATAGCCCCGGCCGCGCGCCTTGGTGACCACCGAGCCGCCAAACTCCGCCGCTTGTTGCGCTGCCGCGCCGGCGTCTGGAAACGCCAGATGGGCGAGTGCAATGAGCTTCAGGTCGCGGTTGAAGATGCCAAACACCTCGTCGCGGTCAAAGTTGAGCCCGCCCACATAGCGGCCGATCTGCTCGTCAGTGGCGGCATAGCCAAATCGCAAATAGCGATCTTGGGGCTCAAGGCTCAGCAGGTGCGTCAGGATGTCGTTGCGGTAGCGCGGCGACAGTGACCGGATCGGAATCCAATGCGCGCCTGCGGTGTGCTGCTCGGCCTGCGGCGGGGCCGCTGCGGGCGGGCTGTGCCCCGAGTCCTGCGCGGGGCTGGCCGGCGCAGTCGGCCAAGGTGCTTGCGTCATGCTGGGCTCCCGACAGGATAAAAGTAGGTAAAAACCCATGCTACGGCAAGCCGTTCGCGCCTGCATGCCAACTGCCCTGGCTACACCCGGGTGTGCGCAATTTGCAGGCAGGCATGAATACGCGCTGCCAGGCTACAATCGCGGGCTTGCTCCAATGACGGCGGGGCAACAGGTGTTCATGCCGGGCAGTGCCAAAAGCGCATTGCCAGGCCCAGGACACCGGCTACGGCACACACACCGAGAGGTCGCCCTGATAAGCGGTTCCGAGGTTGTTGCACTGGCGATGTGCCGTCCGGTACGGTGCCCGTGGTGGGCGCCGGCCCAACCAGAAAGACCCTCATGAAGACCTTCAGCGCCAAACCGGCCGAGGTGACGCACGAGTGGTTTGTGCTTGATGCCACCGACAAGGTGCTCGGACGTGTTGCCAGCGAAGTGGCACTCCGTTTGCGCGGCAAGCACAAAGCCATTT
>JANPOW010000224.1:0-7825 GCA_031428185.1 Betaproteobacteria bacterium
TGGGCTTTGTCAGCTTTGGCGGCCCGGCCGGGCAAATTGCGCTGATGCACACCGAGCTGGTGGAGCGCCGGCGCTGGATCAGTGAGCAGCGCTTTTTGCACGCGCTGAACTACTGCATGCTGCTGCCCGGCCCGGAGGCCCAGCAACTGGCCACCTACATCGGCTGGCTGATGCACCGCACACGCGGCGGCATCGTCGCCGGTGCGCTGTTCGTGCTGCCCTCGCTGTTCATCCTGGTCGCGCTCGCCTGGGTCTACCTGCGCTTTGGCAACCTGCCGCTGGTGGCCGGCATTTTTTATGGCTTGAAGCCGGCTGTGGCCGCGCTGGTGCTGCACGCGGCCTGGCGCATCGGCAGCCGGGCGCTCAAAAACCGCTGGATGTGGTCAATCGCCGCAGCGTCGTTCATCGCCATCTTTGCGCTCGGTGTGCCCTTCCCGGCCATCGTGCTGGCGGCCGGGCTGGTGGGCCACTTTGGCGCCAAGCTGGCACCGCAGGTGTTTGCCATGGGTGCAAAAAACGGCGCTGGCCACGCTGCGGCCAAGGCGGGTTATGGCCCCGCACTGATTGATGACGACACCCCCAGCCCGCCCCATGCCCGCTTCTCGCGCAGCGGCCTGCTGCGGGTGCTGGTCATCGGCGGGGGCCTGTGGCTGCTGGTGATGGCTGCGCTGGTGGCCAGCCACGGCCTGCACAGCACGCTGGCCAGCATGGGCTGGTTTTTCACCAAGGCCGCGCTGCTGACCTTTGGTGGCGCCTACGCGGTGCTGCCTTACGTCTACCAGGGGGCGGTGGACCAGCAGCACTGGCTGACGGCCACCCAGATGATTGACGGCCTGGCACTGGGCGAGACCACGCCGGGCCCGCTGATCATGGTGGTGGCCTTTGTCGGCTTTGTGGGTGGCTGGACACGCCAGGTGCTGGGGCCGGACGCGCTGGTGCTGGGCGGCGCGCTGGCCGCCACGGTGGTCACTTTTGTCACCTTTTTGCCGTCCTTCGTTTTCATCCTGGCCGGTGGGCCGGTGGTGGAGGCCACCCACGGCAAGCTGGGCTTCACCGCGCCGCTCTCGGCCATCACCGCCGCGGTGGTGGGTGTCATCGTCAACCTGGCGCTGTTTTTTGCCTGGCACGTGCTGTGGCCACAGGGCTGGGCCGGGCCATTCGACTGGATTTCAGCGCTGATTGCGGTGGCCGCAGCGCTGGCCTTGTTCCGCTTCAAGCTGGGCGTGCTGCCCTTGCTGGCGGGGTGCGCGGGCGCCGGTTTGTTGGCCCGCTGCTTGGTTTGATTGCGCTCAACAGGAGATCACTTGATGGACCACATCACCGCCGCTGAACTGGCCTTGTGGCGCGCCCAGGGCCATGAGTTTGCATTGCTGGACGTGCGCCGCGCCAACGTGCGCGCCCAGCACGGCGCCGACATCGCCGGCGCCCGCTGGTTTGACCCCGCCGCCTGGCTGGACTGGAAAGACAGCATCGGCAGCGCGCGCCCGGTGGTGCTGTATTGCGCCAAAGGCCATGAGATCAGCCAGGGCCTGACCACCACGCTGCGCGTGCTGGGGGTGGATGCGCGCTATCTGGTGGGCGGCATGCAGGGCTGGCTGGCCGAGGGGCATGCGGTGGACAGCCACGCTGTGCCGGGGCCTGTGCTCACGCCGACCTGAAACTGCCCAGCACCCCCGATCAAAGCACCCCATCCATCGGCCAATCCCGCTGCGGCCCGCGCATCGCCTCATACGCCGCCGCCACCTGCAGCACGCCCAAATCATCAAAGCGCCGGCCGATGATTTGCAGGCCGATGGGCAGGCCAGCAGCAGTGAAGCCGCAGTTGATCGACAGCGCCGGCTGCTCGCTCATGTTGTAGGGCAGGGTGAAGGCGATGTGCTCAAACGGCCGCGCCGGGTCATTCAGCGGGCTGGCCCATTCAGCCGGAAAGCTGGCCACCGGGCTGGTGGGGGACAGCACCACGTCAAACGGCTGGCAGGCGGCCACTGCGGCATCGCGCAGCGCGGCGATCTGGCTGTAGCCGGTAAACACCTCGGCGGCGGTCAGCGTGGCAGCGCTGGCCACCCAGTGGCGGATGTAGGGCAGCACTTTGTTGCACTGGGCCTCGGGCAGGGCCTGCAGGTCCAGATAGCTGCGCATGCGCCAGAAGCGGCCCATGCCGTCGGCCATGGCGCGGGTGCTGAAGGGGGCGATGGGCGTGACGCTGGCGCCGGCTTGCGCAAACAGCGCTGCGGCGGCTTGCACAGCGGCGCCTGTCTCGGGCTGCACCGCCTGGCCCCAGCCGGCGTCCAGCAGCAGGCCGATCTTGAGGCTGCGCACATCACACGCCAGGTCGGACCAGTTGATGTGTTGCGGCGGCAGGCTGGTGGGGTCACGCCAGTCGGGCTGGGCCAGCACCGCCATCAGCAGCGCGCAGTCTTGCACCGTGCGGGTCATGGGGCCGGCCACGCGGCCGGTGTAGGGCGGTTTGATGGGCACCCGGCCGGCGCTGGGCTTCAAGCCCACCAGGCCACACCAGCCGGCGGGCAGGCGCACCGAGCCGCCGATGTCGGTGCCCACATGCAGCGGGCCGTAGCCGCCGGCACCGGCCGCGCCGGCACCGGCGCTGCTGCCACCGGGGGTCATGGCCACATCCCACGGGTTGCGGGCCAGCGGATGAACACTGGACAAGCCGGACGACAACATGCCGTAGTCGGGCATGGTGGTTTTGGCCAGCAGCACCAGGCCGGCCTCGCGCCAGCGCGCGGCGGGTGGCGCGTCTTGCGCCATCGGTTGCAGCGTGGTGGCGGCACTGCCCACGGGCATCGGGCAGCCTGCGGTGGCGATGTTTTCTTTCAGCGTGCCGGGCACCCCGTCCAGCGGCGACAGCGGCGTGCCGGCCAGCCAGCGCGCTTCACTCTGACGCGCCTGCAGCAGGGCGGCGTCGGCATCGGCGTGGTACAGCGCCTGCAGTTGCGGCTCACGCCGTTCGATCTGCTGGATGACGGCCTGCACCACGTCCACCGGCGACAGCGTGCGCTGCGCGTAGGCGGCGGACAGTGCGGCAGCGCTGAGGGTGTGCAGTGCGGTCATCGCGGTGTGGCTAAGTTTTGTTGCCGGCCATGAACTTGGCCAGGTTGGCGGCGGCCTGCAGGCGCACCTTGCGGCGCAAAAAACCCGTCCAGCCCAGCAGCAGGCCGGGTGGGCCCAGCGCTTGCCTGGCCCAGCGCCAGAAGTTGAAGCGGTCGCGCTGGCGGCGGATCAGGCCATCGGCGCCGATCTCAAAACTGGCGTCAATACTGTTGTGCACCAAGCGCCCGGTGGCCGAGAAACGGTAGTGCGCCTCCCAGTGGGCCGATTGCGCGGTGATCTGGCTGGCCTCGACGCGCCACACATCGCGGCCCTTGGCCTGGGTGGCCTCACACAGCATGCGCCACATGCCGCCGATCTGCGCCGCACCGCGCAGCGAGAAGGCCTCGTCGTCAAACTCGGCATCGGGGGCGTAGCAGGCCTGCATCGCGGCGCCGTCCAGTTGGGCCAGCGCGGCATACAGCCGGGTGATGGTGGCGCATGCGGTGGCACACGCGGTGGCGCCGGCGGTGGCACAGGCGCTGGCGCGGGCGGCGTCTGCGGGTGCAGCGCCTGGCGCGGCGGCAGTCATGACGTGGCCTCGTCGTCCTTGGCCGCCAGCGTGCCCTGGTGGAACACCATCAACCACTGGCCAGCGTGCTGCTGCCAGACACTGCTGCGCAGGGTTTCGATGCCGTCGTCGCGTGTCACGCGCCAGGTGGTGAGTGCTGCGCCCGGCGCCAGCTGCCGCACCTTGAAACCCCGCGCCTGCAGGGCGATACGTGGCGGCTCAGACGCCAGCATGGCCAGGATGGCGTCGCGGTCAAACACCCGGCCGGACGCACCAAACTCCACAAACTCGGGCGCCAGCAGGGCGCGCACCTGGGCCGGCACGGCGCGCACGGCCGGGTCCAGCAGGCGCTCTTCCAGCGCCAGCAACTCGGCTTTCAGGGTTTTGCTTGTTGCGGCGTCCGTGCTCATGACCAACTCACTTGCGACAAGTCATTGGCAAATACCGGTGAGCTGGCCCACAGGCCTTTCAAGCCGCGCCGGAACACCGCCACCTGGGTGGGGTTGAAGATGAAGGCGTTGACCGCATCGTTGGCAATCTGGCGCTGGATGTCGCCGTACAACTGCACCTGCGCTTTGCCGCGGCCGGCCTCGGCGCGCTTTTTGACCAGGGCGTTGAAGGCCGGGCTGTCGTAGCCCCAGTAGTAGGCCGGGTTGGCGTACTGCATGTAGTCCAGCGGCTCGACGTGGTTGATGATGGTCAGGTCGAAATTGCCCTTGAACGGGCCGGCCAGCCACTGCGCCCATTCGACGTTTTCTATTTTTGCGTTGATGCCCACCTTGGCCAGCATCGCGGCCACCACCTCGCCGCCTTTGCGGGCGTAGCTGGGCGGCGGCAGGGTGAGGGTGAGGTTGAGCGGCGCGGCCACGCCGGCTTCTTTGAGCAGCGCTTTGGCCTTGTCGGGGTTGTAGGGGTAGAGGCCGGTCAAATCGACATAGCCCACGTCGGTGGGCGCGGCATGGCTGCCGATGGGTTTGGCCAGGCCTTCCAGCACACCGTCAATGAAGGCCTTGCGGTCAATCGCATGGCTGATGGCGCGGCGCACCCGCACATCGTTGAGCGGCGCTTTTTTGTTGTTGATGGCCAGGATGCCTTTGCCGGCAGTGCTGCCGATCTCCACCGTGAAGCGCTTGTCGCCCTGGAATTGGGACAGGTTTTGCACCGCGCCAAAACGCGGCATGCCGTCGATGTCACCGGCCAGCAGCGCGGCCACTTGCGCCGCGTTGTCGTTGATGAAGCGGAAGGTGACACGGCGCAGTTTGATGTTGGCGCGGTCACGGTAGCCGTCCCAGCGCAGCAGCGTCACGGCCGAGCCTTTTTGCCAGCTGTCCAGCTTGAACGGGCCGGTGCCCACCGGCTGGGTGGCGGTGCCGGCCGCACTGTTGGGGCTGAGGATGACGGCGGTGTTTTCACCCAGGCGGAAGGGCAGCGTGGCGTCGGGGTTGCTGAGCGTCAGGATCACCAGGTCGGGCTTGGGCGTGCTGATCGACGAGATGTTGTCAAACACGCCCTTCTTGGCCTTGTTGGTGCTGCCCTCGGCCTTGGCGCGCTCAAAGCTGAACTTCACCGCCTCAGCATCAAACGGCGTGCCGTCTTGAAACAGCACACCCTTGCGCAGCACAAAGGTGTAGCTTTTGCCGTCGGGGTCACTGCTCCAGTCCTCGGCCAGCAGCGGCTGCACCGCACCACCAGCGGTGATCTTGGTCAGGCCCTCCAGGATGTTGTAGTGCACGATCTCGCCGATGGCCGCCGCCGGCGCGGTGGTCGGGTCCAGGCTGCTGGGCTCTAACACCATGCCCAGCACCAGGGTGTCTTTGGCGCGCTGGGCCAGCGCATCGGCACCCAGCGTGGGCAGGGCCAGCAGTGCGGCGGCTTGGGCCAGGGTGCGGCGGCGGATGGTCATGTGGGCTCCTTCAGAGGGGTGGCGGTCAAACGCCGGTGGATTCTGCAACCAGCGCCGGCCGGCCGGCCAACACCTGCTCGGCCTGGTGGCAGGCCACCCGGTGGCGGCTGTGCTCAAGGCTGCGCAAGCTGGGCGCCTGGGCCAGGCACTGCGGCTGTTGGTAGGCACAACGTGGGGCAAAGGCGCAGCCTTGGGCGCTGTGCAGCGGCTCATCGGCCGGTGTGACGGGCAGCACCCGGCGCTGGCGCGCTGCACCCGGGCGCCACGCCGGCACCGCATCCATCAGCGCCCGGGTGTAGGGGTGGGCTGCGGCCTGGAACAAGATCTCGGGTGTGCCCTGCTCCACCACGTTGCCCTGGTAGAGCACCAGCACTTCGTCACACACCAGGTCCACCACCGCCAGGTCATGGCTGATGAACAGGTAGGTGAGCCCCAGGCGGTCTTGCAGGTCTTGCATCAGGTTGAGCACCTGGGCCTGCACCGACACATCCAGCGCGCTGACCGGCTCGTCGGCCACGATCAATTTGGGGTGGGTGACCAGCGCGCGGGCAATGGCGATGCGCTGGCGCTGGCCGCCCGAGAACTCATGCGGCACTTTGGCCACATCGCTGGCGCGCAGGCCCACCGCGTCCAGCATCGCGGTGGCACGCTCCAGCTGCTCGGCGCGGCTGGTGCTGCCTTGGGCGGCCAGCGGCTCGGCCACGATGCGGCCCACGGTCTGGCGCGGGTCGAGTGAGCCAAACGGGTCTTGGAACACCATTTGAAAATCCGCCCGGGCGCGGCGCAATGCGGCGGGGCGCAACGCGGCCAGGTCTTGGCCGGCCATCAGCACCTGGCCGGCGGTGGGGGCCTCAAGCGCCATCACCAGCCGCGCCAGCGTGCTTTTGCCGGAGCCGGATTCACCCACCACGCCCAGGCTGCGGCCGGCCTGCAAGTCAAAGCTGACGCCCTGCAGCGCCCGCACCACCGTGCGCGGCGCCAGCAGGTGGGCGCGTGGCAGGGTGTAGTGGCGCACCAGGTTTTGCACCTGCAGCAGGGTGCTCATCGTGCTGAGGCCTGGCTTGTTGCGGGCGGCGCGTCCAGCGCATCCAGCCGAATGCAGCGTGCGCTGTGGCCGGCGCCCACGGCCACCTCGGGTGGCGGCGCGGCGCGGCAGGCGTCTTGCGCCCAGGCGCAGCGGTCGGCAAAACCGCAGCCGGCGGGCAGGTCGATCAACTCGGGCACCCGGCCGGGGATGGTGGTGAGGCGGTGGCGGCGCCGGGCGGTGGGCGGCTTGGCGCCGTCACCCGACGGGCTGGCGTCCGCTGGCGCTGCGGCGTTTTCGGCAAGTTCAGCCCGCCAGCCCAGCCGGGGCCGGGCCGCAAACAGGCCCCGCGTGTACGGGTGCGCCAGGTGCTGGAACACCGCATCCGTGGGGCCGGCCTCCACCACGGTGCCGCCGTACATCACCAGCAAACGCTGCACGGTCTCGGCCATCACGCCCAGGTCATGGCTGATCAGCAGCAAGGCCATGCCGTCCTCGGCCACCAGTTGGGCAATCAGGTCCAGCACCTCGCGCTGGATGGTCACGTCCAGCGCGGTGGTGGGTTCGTCGGCAATCAGCAGGTCGGGCCCGCAGGCCAGCGCAATGGCGATGACCACACGCTGGCGCTGGCCACCCGAGAGCTGGTGCGGGTAGGCGTCCAGCCGCTGTCTGGCTTGCGGCAGTTGCACCCGCTGCAGCAGGCGCAGCGCCTCGGCGCGGGCGGCACCGGCGTCCAGGCGCTGGTGCAGGCGCAGTGATTCGGCAATCTGCCGGCCGATGGTGTGCAGCGGGTTGAGCGCGGTCATCGGCTCTTGGAACACCATGGCCAGCCGGTTGCCACGCAGTTGGCACCAGTCGGGCTCGGGCAGGCCGATCAGCTCAGCCCCGTCCAGCCGCAGCGAGCCACTGACCACCGCACCATCCGGCAACAGCCCCATCAGCGCCAGCGCGGTGATGCTTTTGCCGCAACCCGATTCGCCGATCTGGCCCAGGGTCTGGCCACGGTCGATTTGCAGGTTGATGCCACGCAGGGCCAGCACCGCGCCGCGTGGGGTGGGCAGGGTGACACGCAGGTCGCGGACATCAAGCAGGCTCAAGATGGCTGAGGGGCAGTGAGGGCTGCCGCCACCATAACCGCGATCAGCGGCGCGGCGGCTGGCGCCTCAGCCTGCGGCAGGCCCGGCGTGATGGCTCAGCCGGCAGCCGGCCCGGCGTGATGGCTCAGCCGGCAGCCGGCCCGGCGTGATGGCTCAGCCGGCAGCCGGCCCGGCGTGATGGC
>JANPOW010000225.1:0-2079 GCA_031428185.1 Betaproteobacteria bacterium
GGCCCCACGAGGACCCGTTCCACCACTTGTGGTACATCGCGCGGTCGCTGCCCAGCACAAACACATCCAGCCGGTTGGCGGCCCAGGCCAGCACCGGCGACGAGCTTTGCCGCGGCGCCGCAGCGCCAGTGTCGAGGCCGAGACGGCCGGCGACCACCGCGACGATGCTCTGAACGATCTCGCTGGCCAGCCCGATGTGCAGCTTGTTTGGCGTATCGCAGGCCGTGTGGATGTCGTGGTTGGCGGCGTCGGCGCCCTCGATGGCCAAGACTGCCGCAAGCGATGCCTCAATGAACGGCACGTGGTCGCTGGCGAAAGGGTTTAGCGAGGTCTGGACCTGCAGCGATGTGTGGTCGTGAGCGGCATCGGCCAGCTCCGCCATCAGGCCCTGCGAGACCGCTGCGCCTTCAAGCAGCACGGTCGCGGCAGCCGTATTCAGGCGCGCGATCATGTCCATGTTGATGACACCGAGCACGCGTGCACGTTCGGCCTGCGCCAGCCCGGCCAGGTAGTGCCGGCTGCCGCGCAGCCCCTGTTCCTCGCCGCCAAAAAGGATCACGCGCAGATCGTGCGCCACCACGCGCGGCGCCAGGACGCGGGCGATCTCCAACGCCCCGGCCACACCGCTGGCGTTGTCGTCAGCCCCCGGCGCTGCGGCATTGGCGCCGCCTGCGTGGTTGATCGAATCCAGGTGTGCGGTCACCAGCACCAGCTTGCGGTTGAGGCCTTGGCCGGGCTTGTCGGCGACGATGTTGAAGCTGGTGGACGTGCCCACCGGTATGGCCAGTTTTGTGCTGGCGTAGCCCAGCCCCTGCAACCTTGCACGACACCAGTCGGCGGCAGAACTGAATTCACCCGACATCGAGTGGCGTGTTCTGAAGGTTGTCAATGCCGCCACCGACTGCGCAAGTTGCGCCTGCGACACAGTGCCCACCAGTGCCGCGATGACCGGATCGGGCTGGCGCCGGCTGGGCGGCCGCAGGCCCAGCACCACGGCATCCGGTGGCAGCGGGCACAGGCCGAAACACGCATCGCCGTGGTCGTGGATCGCCTGCAGTTCGGGCGCTGTCAGATCGACGGCCAGGTAGCGCCCTTTGTTGACGAACACCCTGGTGTCGGGGAACTCGTTGATGAAGGCATTGCCCGCCTGGACCACCAGGTAAAGCGCGCCGCGCGCCACTTGCGGCGGCCCTCCTGGGCAACACAAGCTTGCGGCCAGGGTGGCTGCGCCGCCGGCCTGCTGCGGCCTGGCCGCCTGCGGCGCCGCGGCGGCGGTTTGCCAGCGCACGGTTAGATCCCCAAAACGGCACCAGTGGCCTGCCGCCGCGCCGCGCGCCTGGTCCTGGGTGGGGGTATCCGACTGGCTTTGAACGACAGTGAATGTCAGCATCGTCATGCACCGCACAGTTTGACGGGCCTCACCAGAGTTTGAGCATTTCCGCAGAGGGCGTCACTTGCCCCTCACGCCCGCATGCGGACGAGAAGATGCAAGCGTCGGGGTGAACCTCTGCGCCCCGGCGCCACAGGCGTCCGGCAATCCTCCCCGTCGCCCACAGGGAGAGCGGCCTGCAGGTGACGCTCAGCAATCAGACCAGCCGCAGCTTGAGCCGCTCGGGTGTCATTTCGATCACCTCGATGACTTTCCCGGGCGCCGCAGTCGATCCACCCAGGCTGTAGCGGTTCATGCCCAGCGCCGTCACACTGGCCGTGCTGGCACGCGGCCGGTCGTCGGGGCCGGGAGTGCTTTGCTCAACCAGCCCGCCGCTGCCGAACTCCAGGCTTTCGCGCCCCCGGCGGCTGGGTGGAAACGCGAACGAATGTGTCGGTCGATAAACCTGGACCGCACCGGCCTCGTCCTCCTCGTGCGAGTGTGTCCAACTGCCCTGCAGCCCAGCATTGCCCTGATCCATCGAATTCATGGTTCGCTCCTCAAAAGGACGAGATGACCCCGCCCATGCGCTCATAGCCGGTCAGCGAGGGGCCCCACGATGAGCCGTTCCACCACTTGTGGTACAGCGCGCTGTCGGTGCCGGTGACAAACAGGTCCAGCCGGTTGGGCCCCCAGGCCGTGACACGCGG
>JANPOW010000226.1:0-10958 GCA_031428185.1 Betaproteobacteria bacterium
GGTTGCGCTTGTTCAGCATGTCAGGCCCTGTCTTGGATGCTGAAGGTGAAGCGGCCGTTGTCAGTGCGCGCCAGCGCCAGGCTCTGGCTGGCCGGCAGGCTGATCTTGGCGGCGGCATAGGCGGGCTGGATGGGCAGCTCACGGCCGCCCCGGTCCACCAGTACAGCCAGCGTGACGCTGGCCGGGCGGCCAAAATCAAACAGCTCGTTGAGCACCGCGCGGATGGTGCGGCCGGTAAACAGCACATCGTCCAGCAGCAGGATGTGGGCACCGTCTACCGCAAACGGGATCTTGGTGGCGTCGGTGCCGCTGGCCATGCCACGGGCGCCAAAGTCATCGCGGTGCAGGGTGCTGCTGATGACGGCCGGTTTGCCAAAGTGTGGCAGGTCAGCGGCCAGGCGATCGGCCAGCCAGGCGCCACCCGACCAGATGCCCATCAAGGCCATGCCGGGCCGCCACAGGCCTTGCACACCACTGCGCAACTCGGTGTAGAGGGCTTCGGCGTCGAGGATCAGGTTGCTCATGGCACGTTGCCTTCAGTTGTCGTCAAGCGTCCGCAGGTACTGGTCCAGGATGATGGCGGCGGATGCAGCGTCCACATCGGCCGCTCCGGATGCAGTGGCCTCGGTGGTGCTGTAGCGCTCGTCCACCGCATGCACCGGCAACCCGAAGCGGCCGTGCAACTGGCGGCCGAAGCGCTGCGCGCGGCGGGTATTGTCGTGGGCTGCGCCATCCGGGTGCACCGGCACACCCACCACCAGCGCGTCGGGCTGCCACTCGGCAATCAGCTTGGCGATGCGCTGCAGGCGGGTTTCACCCTCAGCGGCAATGGTGGTCAGCGCGGTGGCGCAACGCAGCAGGCTGTTGCCGGTGGCCACGCCGGTGCGCTTGGTGCCAAAGTCAAATGCCAGAAAGCTCAACACGCGGCCAGCCGTGCCAGCCGTCATGCGTGGCCTGCTTCCTGGCTCAGCATGCGGGGATCAAAGCCCAGCAGGGACACGGCGCGGTCATAGCGTTGAGCCACCGGCACGTCAAAAATGATCTCGGGTGATGCAGCAACGGTCAGCCAGCCGTTGCGGCCCAGCTCGTCTTCCAGCTGGCCGGCACCCCAACCGCTGTAGCCCAGCGTGACCAGCAGGCGCCTGGGGCCGGCGCCGCTGGCCAGTGCTTGCAGCACATCCTTGCTGGTGGTCATCTCCAGCCCGCCGGGGATGGACAAGGTGCTGCTGTAGGGGCCAAGCGCGCTGTCCATCTTGTCATGCAGCACAAAGCCGCGCTCGGTTTGCACCGGGCCGCCGTAAAACACCGGCTGGGCCGCCAGAGTAGCGCTGCTCAGGCTCAAATCCACCCTCTCGAACAAATGCTTGAGCGTGATGTCAATGGGCTTGTTGATGACCAGGCCCAGCGCGCCTTTTTCAGTGTGCTCACACAGGTAGACCACCGCGCCCGCGAAGCTGTCGTCGGCCATGCCCGGCATCGCGATGAGGAACTGATTGGTGAGGTTGAAACGGTCCGCAGGCATGCGGCTGATTCTAGGAGCCTGTCGGGCTTTGGGCGATCCGCGATGGGAGATCAGCGACACTGCCGCCGGTGTACCAAGACCACTCCCCCCCGCTGGCTGGTGCGCTGGTCTGGCTGCGCCGCGACCTGCGGGCGCCGGACAACGCGGCGCTGTTCCACGCCCTGAAATCCGCGCGCCAGGTGTGGTGTGTGTTCATCTTTGATCGCGCCATCCTGGACGCGCTGCCACGCGCCGACCGGCGGGTGGAGTTCATCCGCGACAGCCTGGTTGAACTGGATGCCGACCTGCGTGCGCTGGGCCAGGCCCACGGTGTGGCCGGTGTGGGGCTGATCGTGCGCCACGGCCAGCCCCGCCAGGTGCTGCCGGCGTTGGCAGCCGAGCTGGGTGTGCAAGCCGTTTACGCCAACCACGACGACGAGCCCGACGCACTGGCGCGTGACGCTGCCGTGCGCGGCAGGCTGGCCGATGCCGGCATCGCGCTGCACACCAGCAAAGACCATGTGATCTTCGAGCGCAGCGAGCTGCTGACCGCCAGCGGCAGCCCTTACAGCGTGTTCACGCCCTACAAAAATGCGTGGCTCAAGAAGCTGACACCGTTCCACGTCAAGACCTACCCGGTGGCGCGTTATGCGGCGGCGCTGGCGCCGGCTCCACAACCGGGGCAGATCCCCAGCCTGGCAGACATTGGATTTGCGCCCACCAACCTGCACCAGCTCAAGCTGCCCACCGGCAGCAGCGGCGCCGATGCACTGCTGGATGATTTCCTGGTCCGCATCGATGACTACGGCACCACACGGGACTTCCCCGCCGTCAAAGGCCCCAGCTATCTGAGCACCCATCTGCGCTTTGGCACGGTCTCGATCCGCCACCTGGCCGGCCTGGCCTGGCAGCGCATGCAGGGCGGGTCACGCGGCGCGGAGGTGTGGTTGTCCGAGCTGATCTGGCGCGATTTTTATCACCAGATCCTGCACCACCACCCACGCGTGGTGGGCCACTGCTTCAAGCCCGAGTACGACAAGCTGCACTGGGACCACGGCAAACATGCCGACGCCTTGTTTCAGGCCTGGTGTGATGGCCGCACCGGCTACCCGCTGGTGGACGCGGCCATGCAGCAGATCAACCAGACCGGCTACATGCACAACCGGCTGCGCATGGTGGTGGCCAGCTTCTTGACCAAGGACCTGGGGCTGGACTGGCGCCGCGGCGAGGCCTACTTTGCCATCCACCTGAATGACTTCGAGGTGGCCGCCAACAACGGCGGCTGGCAGTGGGCGGCGTCCACCGGCTGTGATGCGCAGCCCTACTTCCGCATCTTCAACCCAGTCTCGCAAAGCGAGAAGTTTGATGCCGACGGCAAGTTCATCCGCCGCTACCTGCCGCAGCTGGCCGGCTTGAGCGGCAAGGCCCTGCATGCACCCTGGCTGGCCAGCCCGCTGGAGTTGCTGGCCGCCGGCATCACGCTGGGCCACGACTACCCCCAGCCGGTGGTTGACCACGCCCAAGCCCGAGACAAAACCCTCAAACGCTTCGCCGCCGTCAAGACCGGCTGATGCCCCCGTCACGCAAACGCCGTGGAACCGGCTTTGCCAACCTGGTCCAGCGCAAAACGCAGGTCTTGCACCCGGGCGGTGGCCTCAGCCTCTTGCGCAGCCGCTTGATCCCTTTGGAGGACGGCCGGCTTTGGCCGGCCTTGGGGCGCTCAGAACAGCTCAACATCACCGGCCTTGGTCGCGTCCACCAGCGCACCACGGGCAATCAGCGCGCTGTGGCTGCAGACTTGGTCGCGGCCATTCGCCTTGGCCCAGTACACCGCACGGTCAGCACGCTCAAAGGCCGAGCGGGGGGTGTCACCCGGCAGCACCTGGGTGTAGCCCACCGACACCGAGATGCTGCCCACCTGCGGAAAGGCAAAGGCCTTGACACCGCTGCGCAGCCGCTGCAGCGCGATGCCGGCATCGGCGTCGCTGTGGCAGCGCATCAGCACCACAAACTCTTCACCGCCAAAGCGGAACAACTGGTCGTGGAAGCGGAACACCGAGCGCATCAACCGCGACAGCAGCAGCAGCACCTCGTCGCCGATCAGGTGGCCGTGCTGGTCATTGACGCGCTTGAAGTGGTCGACGTCGATGACGCCGATAAAGCGCGGTTGGTCGGCCAGCGCACCGCGCCGCGCCAGGCTGTCCAGTTGCCCGGCCGGCGCCGGTGCCCCAGCGGCCAGCGGCGGCGGGCTGAAACCGGCGCCCAGTTTTGAGAACGCATCGTCAAACGTCTTGCGGTTCAGCAGGCCGGTCAGGGTGTCGCATTCGCTGTAGTCCAGCAGGCCCTGGACGTTGCGGAAGATGCGCAGGATGCTGCCCACCAGCCGGTGCTGGGCGGTGTCCAGCGGCTGCTCGCTGGTGACCTCAAGCACCCCCGCCACCTCGCGCTCGGTGGTGAGCGGGAAAACCGCCAGATGCGGCGGCCCCGGCAGCGCCACCACCTGCTGGCTGCGCAGCGCTTGCAGACGGACCGGGAAGGCCGCCAAGGCGGGCAGTTGCGACAGTTCGGCCCACGGTGAGTCGGACGAGGCAACCAGGTCATGCAGGCCCAGCCGGGCCCGGGTCAGCCAGCGCCGGTCGGTCTCGTCGCCCACACAGCGGTGGATGGCCACCTGCAGCGGCTGCAGCAGGTCACGCAGCGCGGCCACCAGTGTGGTGTCGAGCACATCCCTGTCGCGCAGCGTGGTGAGATCGGCCAACTGATCGACAACGTGGGACATGTCTGGGCTGGGCTGGCAAGCGGGGCGGCGTGTGGCAGCAGTCAGGTGACGGCAGCGCCGGCGCCCAGTATGCGATCAAACCGCAGGTGTTGGCCGCGCATGACGCGCCACCAGCGCCAGCAGTTCGTCCTCGACATACGGTTTGCCCAGGTAGTGCTGCACCCCCAGCGTGACGGCGTAGTCACGGTGTTTCTGCGCGATGCGCGAGGTGATCATGATGACCGGCAAGCCCGCCAGCTTGGCATCACTGCGCAAGTTGCGCACCAGATCGAACCCGTCCATGCGTGGCATCTCGATGTCGGTCAGCAGCACCGCCGGGCGCTCGACGGCCAGCTTGTCCAGCCCGTCCAGGCCGTCCTTGGCCACGCTGACCCGGTAGCCCTCTCGCTCCAGCAGGCGCTGGGTGATGCGCCGCACGGTGAGTGAGTCGTCCACCACCAGCACCAGCGGCGCCATCGGGGTGGCATCGGCCGCCACGGCGGCAATACCGGCACGGCCGGCTTGCTGGCTGGCCAACAAGGCCTGGCGGGTGGCCTGGTGGGCCGCTGCGCCATACAGCGTGGCCAACGCCACCGGGTTGTAGATCAGCGCCGGCAGGCCGGACGGCAACAGCGTCATGCCCACCAGCCCGGGCACACGCGACAACTGCGGCCCGAGGTTCTTGATCACCACCTCCTGGTTGCCCAGCACCTCGTCCACATGCAGCATCACGCGCTGCGCCGCGCTGCGGATGGTCACCACCGCCACGGTGCGGCCGGTTGCGGCGCCCAGCGCTGTGCCTTGCAGCAGCGCATCAAGCCAGAAGAAAGGCACGGCCAGCTCACCTTGCTGCATTTGCCCTGCGCCGTAGGCCAAGGCCAGCTCTGCCAGAGGCACACGGCGCACCAGCTCGACCAAGGTGGACGGCACGGCAAAGGTGCGCTCGCCGCAGCGCAGCATCACCACCTGGGTCACCGCCGTGGTGAGTGGCAAGACCAGCCGGAAGCTGGTGCCCTGGCCGGGTGCACTGGCGGTCTCGATGCGCCCGCCCGTGGCGTTGACATCGGTGCGCACCACGTCCATGCCCACACCCCGGCCGGCCAGGTCGGTGATGGTGGCCGCAGTGGTGACACCGGGCTGGAAGATCAGGTTGGCCAGGGCCGCGTCATCGGCCTGGGTGTCGGCGGCGATCAGGCCCATGCCCTGGGCACGCGCGCGGATGGCCGCCAGGTCGAGACCGGCACCATCGTCACGCACCTCCACGGCCATCTCGTTGCCGATCTGGCTGACCGCCAGCGTGATGCTGCCGGTGCTGTCTTTGCCGGCGGCGCTGCGCGTGGCCGCCGGCTCGATGCCGTGCACCACGCTGTTGCGCAGCAGGTGCTCAAAGGCCGGCGTCATGCGGTCCAGCACACCGCGGTCGATCTCGACCCCGCCACCCACGATGTCGAGCCGCACCGTCTTGCCGGTCTCCTTGGCGGCCTGACGCACCACGCGGTAGAGGCGGTCCGACAGGCCCTCGAACTCGACCATGCGGGTGCGCAGCAGGTCGTCCTGCATGTCGCGGGTCATGCGCGCCTGGTGGGCCAGCGCGTCTTCGGTGGACTGCAGCGTGCGCTGCAGGCTGCGTTGCACGGTGGCCACGTCGGCCACCGACTCGGCCATCATCCGCGTCAGCTCTTGAAAGCGGGTGAAGCGGTCCATCTCCAGCGGGTCAAACTGCTGCTGCGCCGCCTTGGCGGCCTCCAGCCGGGTGCCGATCTGGGTTTCAGCCTGCAGCTCGATGTCACGCAACTGGCTGCGCAAACGCTCCAGGTTGTCGGTCAGGTCATCCAGCCCACCCTTGAACTGGCCCACGTCACGCTGGATGCGCGCCCGGGTGATGCTGACCTCACCGGCATGGTTGACCAGCCGGTCCAGCAGCGGCGCCCGCACCCGCACCGACCCGGTGGATGCCAAGCCCACCGGGCGCACTGGCGCGGGCTCGGCCTGGCCTGCCGGCAGCGCGGCAAAACGCGCCCAGTCGATGGCCGCCGGCGCGTGGCCGGGCCGCGTGGTGACGGCGGACGCAGGTGGCGCTGCGCTGGCCGCAGCCGTGGTGGCAGGTGCGGCGAAGGCCGGGGTGGGTGCTGCTGTTGTGGACGGCGTTGTGGACGGCGTTGCGGCCGGTGTTGCGGCCGGGCTCAGGCTTGGCAGCGCGGCAGCTGCAACGGCAGCACCCGGCTGGGCCTTGGTTGCCCGCGGCGCGGCCGGCAGCGCAGCGGCCTGCGGCACGGGCATGGCCTCAAAGGCAGCGTCCAGCACATCGGCATGGCCCATCAGCGTTTCAACATCAGCCCGGTGCACCGGGCTGGCCTGGGCGCTGAGGCGCTCCACTTCGCTCTCAAGCCGGTGCGCGATCTCGCCCAGGCGCATCGCGCCAGCCAGGCGCGCACTGCCCTTGAAGGTGTGCAGGCAGCGCATGCAGGCGGCCACCGGCGCACGTTCGGCCGGCTGCTGGGACCAGTCACGCAGGCGCGCATGCAGTTGCAGCAGCAGCTCACGCGCTTCGTCCACAAAAATGGCGTGCAAGTCGGCATCCACCGCGTCGAGCTGGTCGATGTCTTCGTCAAATGCGGGGCCGCTGTGCCCGGCGCGCACGTCCACCGGCGGCTGCAAGGCCTGGAACGGCCGCAGGGCCGACCGGCCCAACATGCTGGCGGCGCTGTCAGCGGGGGCCATCGACAGCCACTCGGCCACCGGTGCCGGGGCTGGCGCAACAGCGCTGGCTGCCGGCACGGCCGGTGGCAGCACGGGGGACGCGGCGGCATGGCTGCGCTCGGCCAGCAGACGCAGCAGCTCAGCGTCCGGGCTGTTCAGGAAGCCGGCGGCAAACAAGTGCAGCAGGCGGCGGATTTCATCGGCGGCCTGGGTAAACAGCCGGGCGTCGTCAAACTCACCGTGACCACGTGCCTGCGCACGCTCCAGCGCATGCTCCAGCAGGCGTGACAGTTGCGACAGCTCGACAAAACCCACCGCGCCCGAGTTGCCCGCCAGCGAATGGGCCAGCGCCACCGCCGCCGCACCCACCGGGCGGTGTTGCTCAAGTGCCCATTCGGCCAGCTCAACACCCAGGCGGCGCGACAACTCGTCGGCCTCGTTGAGGTAGATGTTGTAGAGCGCAATGCCAATGCGCAAGGTGCCGATCTGGCGGAAGGCGTCGGCGTCGGCCGCTGGCGGTGCGGCAGCATCGGCCTGGGCTGGCTCGCCCAGTGCCACATCACTGGGCATCCGCGTGGGCCGCGGTATCACGTTGGTGGTGGGGGGGGTGGTGGTGGTGGTGGTGCTGACCGGCGGTGGCCCACCGAAGGTCTGGGTCCGGTCGGGCAGACGCACCGGGCCGGCCGGTGGCACAGGGGCCAGCTCGTCGAGCACCAGGTCTACTGCGGCTGGCGCGGCGGCGGCGTTGAGCACCAGTTCCAGGTCGAGCGGGATGTCGGCCCCGCCTGACGCCGCCAAGTGGGCTGACGGCGTTGCCGGCACCGGCCGGGCTGGCGGTGCCGCGTTGGCCAGCATCAGCGCATGCACATCGGGCACGGTGACCACCGGCAGCGGCTGGCTGCGCTCGGCCGGCACGGGCGGCTGGCCCAGCGCCGTCAGGTCCAGCAGCGGCAGGTCGAGCGCTGGCGCGGCTGCAGGTGGCACCGGATGCGGGCTGCTGCCCGGCAGGCTGGGCAGCAAATCCAGGTCAGCGGCACTGGGCAAGCCCGGCACCCGGCCGCGCAGGCCAGCCACAGGCGGCAGCGCTGCGGCCGCGCTGCCGGGCTGCACGCCTGGCCCCGACGCAGCTGCCGGTGCGGCTGCCAGCAACGCATCGGCCTGGGCCACCAGGCCTTGTGGGCCAAAGGCCGTCGCGTCACCCGCCGCCAGGGCCTGCACCCAGCGCGAAAACTCGGTGCAGGCCTGCTGGCTGAAATCCTGCAGCGCCGCATCGCTGCGGCCCTGGGGGTCGGCCAGCCTGGCGTTGTAGAGCTGCTCACAGGCCCAGGCCGCTTCACCAAACGGCAGCAGACCCATCATGCGGGCGCTGCCCTTGAGGGTATGGAAGGCACGCCGTGCCGTGACCAGCGCCGCCCGGTCAGCGGGCTGCACCTGCAAGCCCGCCAAGGCCTGGCGGGCGCTGGCCAGCACTTCTTGCGCTTCGTCGAGAAAAATCTCGCGCATCTCGGCGTCGTCGTCGGCAAAGCCGGCTGCACCCAGGGGTGGCACGGCGGCCATCGGCCGGGCAGGCGCTGGCGCGGTGACGGCGGCGGGCGGGGTGGCCACCACGGGCGCCGCCGCTGGTGTGGCCGCCGGCGCAAAACGGCCCAGCGCGGCAGCGTCAGACGGCGCTGCAGCAGCACCGCCAAGGTCAAGCATCGGCAAGCCGTGGCTGCCGAACAGGGGGTCGCGCGGGTCAGCGCCAAGCGCTTGGCTGGCACCACGCTGCCGCGCGTTGGCCTGCTGCACGATGCGATCAAACTCCAGCGTGACGGCCACCGCGTCGGTATCGGGCCGGGTCTGCGGGCCGTGGTCGGACTGGGCATCCGCGTGGGCCGCGGTATCACTGAAGCCGGTGGCCCGGTCTTGCCGCGCCATCACCGCAGACAGGCTGCCGCTCTCGGCATCAAAGCGGAACAGCGACTTGGCCATCTGCGGCTGCACGCTGACCATGTCGATCAAGAAGCTCAGCGCACCCAGGTTGTCGGCCAGCCGGTTGAAGCTACCGCTGGCACTGGCGTGCGCCGCATCCACCTCGGTGTTGGCCAGCGTGTCCACATCGTCACGCATGCGCAGCACGGCCTGTGAGGCCTGGTCCAGCCCCAGCACCGACAGCACCCCACGCATGGCCGACAACTGGCCCGGCACCGGGATCAGCAGTGCCCGCTGCGCCGGGTTGCGAAAGTACTGGTCGATGGCTTTTTCAATCTCGGACAGCGAGGCCCGCAGCTCTTGCACCACGCTGCCCATGGTCTGGCGGTCAGACACGCGGCGGTACAGCTCCTCCATCCACAAGTCCAGCGTGCCGGGGTCACGCGCCTGGCGCACCTGGTCGATGCGCTGGGCCAGGCGCTGCACGCGGTGTGCGCCCTCGGGGTGCTCAAAGTCGCCGTCGTCGAGTGAGGCGTCCATGAACAGCAGCGCGGTGGCCACCTCCATCGCCAGGTCGGCCGGTGGCTCGGCGCCGGTGGCGGTGGTGTGGGCCGCAGCCACCTGCAGTGAGCGGCCCAGCACACCACCATCGGGGTACAGGCGCGCCAGTGAGTCAGCGACCAGCGCAAATTGCTCAGACAGGCCCGGCAGCCGGGGCAGGTCACCACCGGCCACCGCCGACCAGACCTCTTTGGCCGCGACCACCCGCTTGCGGGCCTGCGCCACCCAGGCCGGATCGAACCGGCCCAGCCTGGCGTTGTCGTAGTCCACGGCCGGCACACCGGCCAGGCCATAGGCCCGCCGCACGGCGGCCAGGCGCGGCCCCACCGGGGCGGATTGGCGTGGCTGCGCCTGGCCGCAGAAGAACAGCAGGTCATGGGCCAGCCGTTCAGACGGCTCGGCGCCCTCACCCGCGCGCAGTTGCGACAACAGGCGCGAGCCCATGCGCTTGATGTAGGGGTCAGACAGCAGCAAGCCGTCGGCCTGGGCTTCAAACACGCCGGCTGCCAATTGCCACAAGGTGGCCAGCCGGTGGCGCGCCGCACCCGGCGCTGCCGAGCTGGCACCGATGTTGGGTTCACCCGCAGGTGCCACCGGCGCCTGGGCATGGGCTGCGGCAGCCAGGCCCGCAAACAGCTCACTCATGTGCGCTGCCACGCTGGGCTGGGCGCCGCGCATCAGCGCCAGCAGGTCGGCCTCAATACGGCTGACGGTGGGCTCGTCGGGCTGGCGCGGCAGCACACCCGCGTCGGCTGCCAGATCACGCCAGGACCACTCCACCGTCCACAGATCGGCCGGGTGGATGCGGGTGGCACCGGCCAGCTCTTGCAGCGCCCGGTACTGCGGGAACATGGCCAGTGTGGACACCGGCTTGCTGGCCAGCTTGCGGTCGATGAAATCAAGCAGTGCAAATGAGCCGCGCTCGATCGTGGCCACCGCCGCTGCGGTGATCAGCTTGGGCCGGCTGCCCAGGCGCTGCAGGGCGGCCTCGGCGGCCCGCAACACCGCCCCGGCGCGGCCCAGGCCCACCAGCTCCAGCACGCCCAGGCTTTGGTGCAACTGGGTGCGGGCCTGGCGCAGCACCGCCGGGTCGATGGTGTCCAGGTCGCCTTGCTGCTCTTGCTCTTTGAGGTAGCGGCGCAAGGCCTTGTGGGCCAGCTCCAGCGAGCGGCGCAATTCATCCTGCACCCATGACAGCGCGCTGAGGTCGTCGCCCACCACCACGGGGCCTGCCGGATCGTTGCTCACCGCCATGGTTGCTGCCTGGTTACCCGTTGCGCCTGCGGCTTGGCGCAGCTCAGGAGATCTTGAAACGCGAGACCGAGCGCTTCAGCTCGTCGGCGGTGAGTGCCAGCTCACGCACCTTGCTGGCGGTGGACCGGGTGCCCTCGCCGGCCTGCTCGGTGACGGCAAAGATGTGGCGGATGTTGTTGGCCACCACGGTGGCCGAGCCGGCTTCACTGGAGGCCTGGATAGAGATGCCCTGGATCAGCTTGGCCAGCTCGCGGGTGACGCGGTCGATGTCCG
>JANPOW010000227.1:0-3254 GCA_031428185.1 Betaproteobacteria bacterium
CCGCCACACCCTGCTCTTGCGCGCCCGGGCCTGGCCCGGGGGGCCGGCCCTGCGGGCCCAGGCCGCGACGGGTGTGGGCCAGCGCTTCAGCCAGGGCCGAGCGTTGCGCGGCGTGGCGTGCCGCGCGCTCCCAGCCGGCGATTGCCGCAGTGGCCTGGCCGGCGCGCTCTTGGTGCAGGGCCAGCAGCTCGGGCCGGGCCACCACCAGCGCGCTGAACTGGTGTTGCAGTACTGCGGCAATGCAGGCGTGCAGTTGGCGGCGGTCACGCTCCAGCAGCGATTGGTACGCGGCGTCGCGCACCAGCGCATGTTTGAAGGTGTAGTGCCGCTGCTCACCGTCGCCCTGCGCGGTGAGCAGGCCGGCCTGGTCCAGCGCAGCCAGCGCACTGGCCAACGCTGGCAGGCGGATGGGGGAATCGACATGCTGGTTGGCCGCGTCAATCTGCGCCTGGCTGAAGCTGCGGCCCAGCGCGCTGCCCAGTTGCGCGGCACGTTTGGCCAGCGGCAGTTGGTCCAGCCTGGCCATCAGCAGGTCTTGCAAGGTGGCCGGCACCGCACCACGCAGCGCGGCGGCAATGTCGGCGCTGGGCTTTTGCGCCGTCAGCGCGGCGGCCATGCGGGCCGATTCTTCAATGAACAGCGGCACCCCGTCGGCCCGGTGCATCAGCCAGGTGGCCAGGTCAGCGCTCAGCAGGGATTGGCCGATGGCGCCTTGCAGCAAGGCCTGCGCGGCGTCGCGCCCCAAGCCACCCAGCGTGAGTTTGGGCAGATCGAAACTGGCGCCAGCATCGGCCACTGGCGCCCCATCGGCGCTGCTGCTGCGCACGGTCAACAGCAGCAGCAGGCGCTGGTTGCGTGGGCCGTCCGCCAGGCGCTGCACCAGGGCCCGGGTGGACGGGTCGATCCAGTGCACGTCTTCCACAATCAGGCACACCGGTGCCTGCTCGTCCAGGCCCTGCGAGATGCGCACCAGCAAATCCATGGTGCGCTCGCGGCGGCGCTCGGCACTGCCGGCGTCAGTCAGCGTGGCCAGCGGCGGCAGGTGCTCAGCCGGCACCGACAGCAAGCTGCCCAGCAGCGCCAGCGCTTCATGGGCGGCAGGGCCGGTGGTGATTTGCAACTGGCGCAGCCGCCGCAGTTGCAAGGCAGGTGGGTCGTCGTCCTGGATGTGCAGGCGCTTGCGCAGCAACTCGATCATGGGCTGGAAAGCGCTGGCGCTGTGCTCGGGCGCGCAGCGGCATTCCAGCGTGCGGTGGCCAGCAGCGGCCAGGCTGCGGCGGAACTCATGCACCAACCGGCTTTTGCCGATGCCGGCCTCGCCTTGCAACACCAGCACCTGGCGGCTGCCGGCCATCGCCGCTTGCCAGCACTGCTGCAGCCGGGCCAGCTCGGCCTCACGGCCGACCAGCGGGGTGAGGTGGGCGCGTGCATCAAAGCGCTCGGTGCCCTGGGCCGGCCGCTCTTTTGTCACGCGGTAGACCGGCCCGCCGTCATCAAAGCCCTTGAGCGCTGGCGCGGCGGCAAGCAGGCGGAACTCAAATCGCTCACCGGCGATCTGCCGCGTGGCCTCACTGGCCAGCACCCCACCCGCACCTGCGCGCTGCTGCAGCCGCGCGGCGTGGTGCACCGCCGCACCCACCGGCTGGCCGTTGCGGATGACCACCCGGCCGGTGGAGATGCCGATGCGCAGCTGCAGGCCCAGGTCATCACACTGGCTGGTGAGCAGCAGGCCGGCGCGCAGGGCGGACGCCGCAGCGTCCTCGGTGGCCACGGGATAGCCGAAGTAGCACATGAAGCCGTCGTCACCCTGCGGGTCATCGGCCAGGCCACCGTGGCGCTGGGCGGCGTCGGCCACGCGGCGGTGGTAGTGGGTGAGGCGCTCGCTGTAACCCTCGTCGCCCAGCCGGTGCATCAGGCCGGTGGAGTCCACCAGGTCCACCGACAGGATGGTGATCGGGCGCAGGTCGTCACTGCTGCTGGCGGCCCGGCCGCCGGCTGCAGCCGGTGTGAGGGCCGCAGCGGGGTGCAGCGGCACGGCCTGGCCATCACCGTAAAACCAGGCGGTGATGCCGGGGTCTGCCAGGGTTGCGGCGCCAGGGCCTGCCCCGTGGGTGACACCCGCCCGCGCGGCAGCCACGGCGCTGTGCCGGGCTGCTGCGCGGGCACGCTGTGCCGCCTGGCCAAAGGCGGCGCCCTCGGCCAGCGCGGCATAAAACACGGCCAGCGCATCGGGCGCGGGGCCGGCCAGCAGCAAGGCACTCAAGCCCGCGCGGCAGGCCGCCAGCGCCAGTGCGGTGGCCTGGGCAGCGGGCAGGTTTTCATGCACCAGCAGGCGTGGTGCGGTGGGCAACTGGGCCAGCGCGGCCACATCGGGTGCAGTGGCGGCAAGGTCATCGCCCTGCCAGTGCACGATGTCGGCGTTGCTGACCGCCAAGCGCCAGGCAGCAGGCGCTTGCAGATCACGCCAGTGCACCCGGCGCAGCAAGGGGCCAAAACGGCCGGGCGGCGGCGCGCTGCTGTTACGCACCTCGCCGCCAGGCACGCCGCTGCCCACGGTGTGCAGCACTTGCAGCAGCGCGCCGGGCTCACGGTGGCGTGGCCGCGCCGGTGGTGTGCCAGACAACATCACCTGGCGCACCACGGTAAAGCGCTCATCCAGGTGCTGGGTGCCAGCCGGGCCGGGCAGCGCGGCCAGCTCCCAGGGCACGGCCAGCAGCGACGCATCGAGTTGCAGCAGCAGCCAGCCACCATCCTGCTGCGCCAGCGCGCTGCGCACCGCAGCCGGCAGCCAGGCCTCGGCCAGCGCCAGACCGCCGGCCAGCAACTGGTCAGCGCGTGTGCAGGCGGGCACATCACCCGGCGGCCGGGGTTGGCGCTCATGCAGCAGCAGGCTGCGGCCGTCCGACAGCAGGCAATGCAGGCCACCGGCGCCGCCATCCAACAGCGCCAGGCGCAGGGTGCGGCGCTGTGGCAGCGTCATGGCGGCAGGCGGAATGGCATGCGAATCATTCTGCCTGCAGGTGAAGCGCGCTGAAGACTGTGCCTGGCGCGCCCCGATCACACCGTTTGGCGCCGTCGACGACCGGCGCAGCCGCAGTTGCGGCGGTCAGCGCTAGGAGCCTGTCGGACTTGGGGCGTCGATAGCGAGAAGCGGCCCCAGCGAGGACAGTTTTTGCCGGATTTGCAGGCCCATAGTTCAACTATGGGACAAAAAGCCGGTAAAAAATGGACCGCTGAGGCCGTTTCGCAGCCGA
>JANPOW010000228.1:0-1615 GCA_031428185.1 Betaproteobacteria bacterium
GGGTACTTGTCTAGCGCGATCTCAGCGGCCGCCTCGGCGACACGTCAGGCTACACAAAAGTAGTGCCATACACGCCGTAGTACGTCCCTAACTCGTTGATTTAATTGGGAGTTGTAGTGCCAAGTGACAAACTTGGGCTAGCGGGTGCGATTGGCGGCAACGTGTTGTTTGGTGGCAACAGTGCGGCCCAAGCCCGGTTAATCGTGAGCGAGGTGACCAGCACCGCCGCCAGCAGCCTGAATGGTGTGATCGAGGTGTTTGGCCAGACCGCCGACGTGGTGATTGCCAACCCCAACGGCATCAGCTGCAACGGCTGCGGCTTTGTCAACACCACCCGCGCCAGCCTGGTGACTGGCCGGCCCACCTGGGCCGGTGCCGCGCTGGATGGTTTTAGCGTCAACAGCGGCGCGCTGGCCGTGGGTGCCGGCGGCCTGTACGGCGGCACGCTGACCTCACTGGACTTGATTGCCGGCAGCCTGCGCCTGGACGGCAGCATCACCCTGCCAGCCAGCAACAGCGCCATTTACGCCGTGCTGGGCAGCAACTGGGTCAACTACGCCACGCTGGCGTCCACGCTGCAAGGCCGGGTTGATGCGCGGCCGGCGCTGGCGCTTGACTTGGGTGCAGCCGCCGGCATGTATGCCAATCAAATCTACCTGCTGGCCAATGAGCAAGGGCCGGGCGTCAACATCAGCGGGCGGGTGGAGGCGCGGGCCGGCGGCTTGAGTCTGGACGCCGCCGGCAACCTGGGCATCAGCGGCGCGCTCAAGACTGGTGTGGCAGGCAGCGCTGCAGTGCTCAGCGCGGCCAACGTCAGCGCCAGCGGCGGCAGCATCGACAGCGCCGGCCTGGCGCTGGTGCAATCCGCCGGCGTCTTGAATTGGACCGGCGGCACCATCAAAGCCAGCGACGTGATGCTGGCCTCAGCCGGCAACCTGGCGGCCGAAGCCGTGGCCCTGCAAGCCAGCGGCGATGTGCGGCTGAGCAGCGCGGGTGAGTTGGGCCTGAAGGCCGGCAGCATCAAGGCCGGCGGCAGCATCAACCTGAGCGCCACCAATGACCTGAGCTTGCAGCCCATCCGCACCGACGCCACCGTCAGCAGCAGCGGGTCGACCAGCGTCCTCACCCGCTTCACCCGCACCGATGTCGAAGCCGGTGGCGCGGTGGCCATCCAGTCCAGCGCCGGCTTGGTGACGCTGGACGGCGCGCAGATCAAATCAGGCGCCAGCATCGCGGTGCAAGGCCTGGGCGTGGCCTTGCTGGCCCGCAAGGATTTGACCAAGACCACCACCACCGCCGGGGCCACCACCACCGCCCCCACCACCGAAAACCTGGTGCAGGCCCGCCTGATCGCTGAAGGTGACATCGCGCTGCTGGCCACCGGCGGCAAAGACGCCGCTGGCGTGGAGCAAGGCAAGCTGTTTGTCACCGGGGCCAAGATTGAGGCCAATACGGGCCATGTCTCGCTGCTGGCCGCCAAAGACCTGGACATTGCCCACGACATCACCACCGACACCACCTACGAGCGTTTTTATGAGGTCTAGCGTGGCTGGTTTAGCAAACGGGTGACCGACATCACCAAGACCAGCCTGGAGGAGACCGCCAACCCCAGTGA
>JANPOW010000229.1:0-4140 GCA_031428185.1 Betaproteobacteria bacterium
GCGGTGGCTGGTGTGGTGTCAGTGAAAACGCCGAGGATACGGCATGCTTGCGGTGGATTGACGGCGTTTTGCTGGCGCTTGGGCCGCATCTTGGCCGGCGCTGGGCCTCGGCGGCCCGTCATCTGCGGCGCACCTGCAGCGCCACAATCACGCCGATTGCTCAAAATCCCACCCTGGAGCCCAGCCCCGTGACCGCCATTTTTTTGCTGCCTGGCTGGCAGGATTCCGGCCCCAGCCACTGGCAAAGCCGCTGGCAGCAGCAGCACGGCCTTGTGCGGGTAGAGCAAGACGACTGGTGGTGGCCACGCCGCGGCGACTGGATGGTGCGGCTGGAAGACACCTTGCTGGGCTGCGCGCAGCCCGCCGTGCTAGTGGCGCACAGCCTGGGCTGCCACCTGGTGGCCGCCTGGGCGCAGCACACCCAACAGCCCCAACGCGTGGCGGCAGCCTTGCTGGTGGCGCCACCCGACCTGGCCCGCCTTGACCTGCCGCCGCAAATCCACAACTGGGCACCGGTGGTGGCGCAGGCCTTGCCGTTCCCCAGCACCACCGTGGTCAGCGCTGACGACCCGTTTTGCAGCGCCCAGCGGGGCCAGCAGATCGCCGCCGCCTGGGGCAGCCAGGTGCACACCCTGGGCTCTGCAGGCCACCTCAATGGCGACAGCGGCCTGGGCGATTGGCCGGCCGGCTATGCCCTGCTGCAAGCGCTGATGCAACGTGCTGGCGTGGCGGCCACCTGAAGCTGGGCCGCCCTGCCGATCACCGAGAATCCCCACCCATGGTCACCAAGAAACCCAAGGGCCTCGGCCTCGGACTCGAAGCCCTGCTGGGCCCCAAAGTGGCGGATGCCGGCAAGGCGGACGCAACGCTGCGCCCCACCGTGCTCAAGCTGGGCCAGTTGCAGGCTGGCAAATACCAGCCACGCACCCGCATGGACGAGGGCTCGTTGTATGAGCTGGCAGAAAGCATCAAGAGCCAGGGCATCATGCAACCCATTTTGGTGCGGCCGGTCAGCGGCCCTGCACTGCTTGGCGGCACGGCCACCGGCGCGCTGGACATCAGCGGCCACCAGTACGAAATCATTGCCGGTGAGCGCCGCTTCCGCGCCGCCAAACTGGCCGGGCTGGACGAGGTGCCGGTGCTGGTCAAAGAGGTGCCTGACGAAGCCGCCGCGGTGATGGCGCTGATCGAAAACATCCAGCGCGAAGACCTGAACCCGCTGGAAGAAGCGCAAGGCCTGCAACGCCTGGTGGCTGAGTTTCAGCTCACGCATGAGCAGGCGGCGCAGGCCGTGGGGCGCTCACGCAGTGCCGCTAGCAACCTGTTGCGCCTGCTCAACCTCACGCCGCCGGTGCAGCAGATGCTGATGGCCGGTGACCTGGACATGGGCCATGCCCGTGCCCTGCTAGGCCTGGAAGCCGGCCAACAGGTGGCCAGCGCGAATGAGATCGTGGCCAAGAAGTTGAGCGTGCGCGAGGCTGAAAAGCTGGTCACCCGGGCGCAGGCCCAATCACAAAGCCTGGGCCGCCAGGCCACCTTGTTGCGTGTCAAGAAAGACAAATCACGCGACATCGTGCGGCTGGAAGAGCAACTGGCCGACGCGCTGACCGCGCAGGTGGAAATCCGCGTGCACCGCAGCACCAAGCGGGGTGAACAAGGTGAGGTGGCGATTGCCTTTGGCTCACTCGACGAGCTGAACGGCCTGCTGGCCAAGCTGGGCGCCGGCGACCGCTGAACACCGCTTGAGCCGCCCGTCCGGTGGCCGCGATGGCCCTGTCGTCCGCTTGGCCCGCCACGGTATGACCACCGCCAGCAGCGCCCTGACTGCATCACCAACCGGTGCACCAAGCACACCTCGGCTGTGCAGGATGCACAGCACAGCGGCCTGTGGATTTGCGCAAATCGGCGCATCATGCCCTGCAACATCGCACGCTTGTCCTCCGGGCGTCGGTGTGTTGCGTTGAGCATGCAGGGGCCTGTGAGCGTGCAGTGCATGCAAGCTGGCGCGCCGCTTGCTGGTGAAGCCACAGACGGCAAGCTGACAGGCACAAAGAAGCACCGGGATTGCGGGGTTCCATCCGCAATCAAACCTGCGCACGATGAACGAAGCTGGAGGCACACGATTCGATAGACCAACAACATGTTGACCGGAAAGCTCTGATGGAGCCTGGGCCTGTGAAGCCGGGACTCCATCAGAACTTCCCCGCCGCCACCAAGGGCTTGCTGCCCCGACTGGCGCTGTGTCCTGACAAGGAGGTCCTCATGGACGTCATCAGCAGCTTCACCGCCCGTTACGAACGCTCCCGCGAGGAGGAGATGTCTCTTGAAGACTATCTCGCCGAGTGCAAACGCAACCCCGTTGCCTACGCCACCGCCGCTGAGCGCATGCTGCGTGCCATCGGTGAGCCGCAGACCGTGGACACCCGCAATGACCTGCGGCTGTCGCGCATCTTTGCCAACAAGGTGATCAAGCGCTACCCGGCGTTTGCTGAGTTCTACGGCATGGAGGACGCCATTGAGCAAGTGGTGTCCTACTTCCGCCATGCCGCGCAAGGGCTGGAAGAGCGCAAGCAAATCCTGTATCTGCTGGGCCCGGTGGGCGGTGGCAAAAGCTCCATCGCCGAGCGCCTCAAGAGCCTGATGCAAGTGGTGCCGTTTTACGCCATCAAGGGCTCACCGGTGAATGAATCACCGCTGGGTTTGTTTGATGCAATCGAAGACGGTGCCATTCTGGAAAATGAATACGGCATCCCGCACCGTTACCTCAACCGCATCCTCAGCCCCTGGGCGGTCAAGCGGCTGGAGGAATACGGCGGTGACATCCGCAAGTTCAAGGTGGTCAAGCGCTACCCCAGCGTGCTGCGCCAGATGGGCATCAGCAAGACCGAGCCGGGTGATGAAAACAACCAGGACATCAGTTCCTTGGTGGGCAAGGTGGACATCCGCAAGTTGGAGACCTTTGCCCAGGATGATCCAGACGCCTACAGCTACAGCGGTGGTTTGTGTCTGGCCAACCAGGGCTTGCTGGAATTTGTGGAGATGTTCAAGGCGCCCATCAAGGTGCTGCACCCACTGCTGACCGCCACCCAAGAAGGCAACTACAAAGGCACAGAAGGTTTTGGCGCCATTCCGTTTGACGGTGTGGTGTTGGCACACAGCAATGAGAGCGAGTGGAAAACCTTCCGCAACAACAAGAACAACGAAGCCTTCCTGGACCGCATTTACATCGTCAAGGTGCCCTACTGCCTGCGTGTGAGTGAAGAGGTCAAGATCTACGAGAAGCTGATCAATGGCAGCAGCCTGGGCCAGGCCAAATGCGCCCCCGGCACGCTGAAGATGATGAGCCAGTTTGCGATCCTGACGCGATTGAAAGAGCCCGAGAACTCATCCCTCTTCAGCAAGATGCAGGTCTATGACGGTGAAAACCTGAAAGACACCGACCCGCGCGCCAAGAGCTACCAGGAGTACCGTGACTACGCCGGCGTGGATGAGGGCATGAGTGGCATCAGCACCCGATTCGCCTACAAGATCCTGTCCAAGGTGTTCAACTTTGACAGCACGGAAGTGGCGGCCAACCCGGTGCATTTGATGTACGTGCTGGAGCAGCAAATCCAACGTGAGCAGTTCTCGCCCGAGTTGGAGCAGAAGTACACCGGCTTCATCAAAGAGCAACTGGCACCCAAGTACGCCGAGTTCATTGGCAAGGAGATCCAGACCGCGTACCTGGAAAGCTACTCTGAGTACGGCCAGAACATCTTTGACCGCTACGTCACCTACGCCGACTACTGGATCCAGGACCAGGAGTACCGCGACACCGACACCGGTGAAGTGTTCGACCGCGCCAGCCTCAACGGCGAGCTGGAGAAGATCGAGAAGCCTGCGGGCATCGCCAACCCCAAGGACTTCCGCAACGAGATCGTCAACTTCGTGCTGCGGGCGCGCGCCAACAACCAGGGCAACAACCCGGTCTGGACCAGCTACGAGAAGCTGCGTTCGGTGATCGAGAAGAAGATGTTCTCCAACACCGAGGAGCTGCTGCCAGTGATCAGCTTCAACGCCAAGGCCAGCGCCGACGAAGCCAAGAAGCACGAGGACTTCGTCGCCCGCATGGTGGCCAAGGGTTACACCAGCAAGCAGGTG
>JANPOW010000230.1:0-28024 GCA_031428185.1 Betaproteobacteria bacterium
GGCGCCGGGCGCTTCAGCGCAGCCTGGCGCAGTGCTGCAAGACGCCGCACTGCAAAACGCCGCACTGCAAGACGCTGTGCTGCAAGACGGATCGCTGCCTGACCCAGCGCCGCCAGACCCAGCGCCACCTGACGCCGTCCAGCCCGCCACCCTGCTGCCCGGCCACATTGCCGCGCCAAGGCGCCGCAGCGCCGCCTGGCTACGCCAGCCGCTGCCCTGGCTCAGCGCCGCATTGCTGGCGCTGGCCTTTGGCATGCCGGCGCTGCGGCCGCTGTTTGCCGCACTGTTCCCGGCGCTGGACCGGCCGCTGTATGCCCAAGACAGCTTTGCCGCACTGCTGGGCGCACACCTGCTGTTGGTCGCGCTGTCCAGCACGGCCTCGGTGGTGCTGGCGCTGGCCGCCGGCATCTTCGTCACCCGGCCGGCTGGGCTGGCTTTTCGGCCACTGGCGGAAACCTTGGTGGCTGCTGGCCAGACCGTGCCACCGGTGGCCGTGCTGGCCATTGCCGCACCGCTGATCGGCTTTGGCATGGCCCCGGCCTTGATCGCACTGGCGCTGTACGGCCTGTTGCCGGTGCTGCGTGGCCTGCTGGCCGGGCTGGACAGCGTGCCGCCCGATGTGCTGGACGCTGCCAGCGGCCAGGGCCTCAGCCGCTGGCAGCGCCTCTGGCAGGTTGAGCTGCCGCTGGCCACACCCGTGCTGCTGGCGGGGGTGCGCACCTCGGTGGCCATCAACATCGGCACGGCGGCCATCGCGTCCACCGTGGGTGCACGCAGCCTGGGCACACCCATCATCGTGGGCTTGTCGGGCTTCAACACCGCGTATGTGCTGCAGGGCGCACTGGTGCTGGGGCTGCTGGCACTGGTGGTGGACGCGGCATTTGACCGGCTGGCGCAGCGGCTTGGCCGCTGGCGCAGCGTGGCTTGAGCCAAGCGGCGTCGCCGCAGCACCGCGTGCAAGGCCGGTCGTCTGACAGACAGGACGCCGCCGATCCGCCCACACTGCAGCAACCCGCCCACCGGAGCCCACCGCCATGCCTGACGCCCAACAGCCGCCGGTCGATCAACCGCCCGCCACACCGCCGGCCACCGACCACCCGTTTGCCGCCACCTGCATCAACTTTGAGCCGGCCCCCGGCAAGACCGGCCAGTTGTATTCACTGCCCGCACTGGGGCAGCAACTCGGGCTGGACTTGTCGCGTTTGCCGGTGTCCATCCGCATCCTGCTGGAATCGGTGCTGCGCCACTGCGACGGCAAGCGGGTGGCGGCTGAGCAAGTGCTGCAGCTGGCCAGTTGGCAGCCGGTGGCGCAGCGCACGGCCGAGATCCCGTTTGTGGTGGCGCGTGTGGTGCTGCAAGACTTCACCGGCGTGCCGCTGCTGGCTGACCTGGCGGCCATGCGCAACATCGCCCAGTCGCTGGGCCGGCCGGCCCGGCTGATCGAGCCGCTGGTGCCGGTGGACCTGGTGGTGGACCACTCGGTGGTGGTGGACAACTACGGCAACAGCCAGTCGCTTGACCTGAACATGAAGGTTGAATTCCAGCGCAACCGCGAGCGTTATGAATTTATGAAATGGGGCATGCAGGCCTTCACCACTTTTGGTGTGGTGCCACCGGGCTTTGGCATCGTGCACCAGGTCAATCTGGAATATCTGGCGCGTGGTGTGCACCGCGCCAAGCGGGCCGATGGCACTTGCGTCTACTACCCCGACAGCCTGGTGGGCACCGACAGCCACACCACCATGATCAACGGCCTGGGCGTGGTGGGCTGGGGTGTGGGTGGCATTGAGGCCGAAGCCGCCATGCTGGGCCAGCCGGTGTATTTGCTGACACCCGATGTGGTTGGCCTGGAGTTGACCGGCAAGCTGCGCGAGGGCGTGACCGCCACCGACCTGGTGCTGACACTGACCGAGCTGCTGCGGCGTGAAAAAGTGGTGGGCCAGTTTGTTGAATTTTTTGGCGAAGGCACCGCCAGCCTGGGCCTGCCCGACCGCGCAACCATCGCCAACATGGCACCTGAATACGGCGCCACGATGGGGTTTTTCCCGGTCGATGAACACACGCTGGCCTACCTCAAAGGCACCGGCCGGCGCAAGAAGGAGCGAGCGTCATTTGAGGCCTACTGGCGTGCCCAGGGCTTGTTTGGCGTGCCGCGCGCGGGTGACATCGACTACACCCGGGTCGTCACACTGGACCTGGGCCAAGTGACGCCGTCCCTGGCCGGCCCGCGCCGGCCGCAAGACCGCATCGAGATCGGCAAGGTGGCAAGCCAATTTGCCCAGCAACTCACCGCTGCACCCGAAGACGACGGCTTCAACCGGCCGGCTGGCGCGGCCACGCTGGCGGTGCCCGCCGGTGAGGGCGTGACGCTGCACCACGGCGATGTGCTGATCGCCGCCATCACCTCGTGCACCAAGACCAGCAACCCCAGCGTGATGCTGGCGGCCGGCCTGCTGGCGCAAAAAGCGGTGGCACGTGGCCTGAAGGTGGCGCCGCACATCAAGACCTCATTGGCACCGGGCTCACGCATCGTCACCGAGTATTTGCAGAAGGCCGGGCTGCTGAAACCGCTGGAGCAACTGGGCTTTTACCTGGCGGCCTATGGCTGCACCACCTGCATCGGCAACGCGGGTGATCTGGCGCCGGCCATCAACGCCGCCATCACCGGGCATGACCTGGTGTGCGCGGCGGTGCTGTCGGGCAACCGCAACTTCGAGGCGCGCATCCACCCGCGCATCCAGGCCAACTTCTTGGCCAGCCCACCACTGGTGGTGGCCTACGCCATTGCCGGCACCATGACGCGCGATCTGATGACCGAGCCGGTAGGCCAAGACCGGCACGGCCGCGCCGTCTACCTGGGCGACATCTGGCCCAGCGGCGACGAGATTGCCGCCCACCTGAGCGTGGCCATGGACCCGCAGGCCTACCGCAGCAACTACGCCAAGGTGGCCAGCAAGCCCGGCAAGCTGTGGGCCCAGATCCCTGCGGCCAGCGGCGACACCTACCCCTGGCCCGACAGCAGCTACATCGCCAGGCCGCCATTCCTGGAGGGCTTCACCCTCAAGCCGCCAGGTGAGCACCCACCCGCCCCGGCAGGCGCCGGGCCGTTGCCCACGCCGCCGCCGGACGACAGCGGCCTGCGCATCAGCGGGGCGCGCATCATGGCCTTGTTTGGTGACTCGATCACCACCGACCACATCTCACCGGCCGGCAACATCGCGCCCGGCTCACCGGCCGGGCTGTACCTGCTGGGCCGGGGGGTGCAGGCAGCCGACTTCAACAGCTACGGCGCACGCCGCGGCCACCATGAGGTGATGGTGCGTGGCACTTTTGCCAATGTGCGCATCAAAAATCTGCTGCTGCCACTGGACGCCGACGGTGCGCCGCAAGAAGGCGGCTACACCCTGCACCAGCCCAGCGGCGACCGGCTGACGATTTATGACGCCGCCATGCGCTACCGCGCCGCTGGGCTGCCCACCGTGGTGTTTGCGGGCGAGGAGTACGGCACCGGGTCCAGCCGCGACTGGGCCGCCAAGGGCACCCAGTTGCTGGGCATCCGGGCGGTGATCGCCGGAAGTTTTGAGCGCATCCACCGCAGCAACCTGGTGGGCATGGGTGTGCTGCCGCTGCAGTTCAAGCCCGGTGACAGCTGGCAAAGCCTGGGCCTGGTGGGCGATGAGCGCATCGATGTGCTGATCGACGGCCCGCTGGTGGCACAGCGTGATGCGCTGCTGGTGGTACACCGCGCCGATGGCAGCCGCCTGCAACGCACGGTGCGGCTGCGCATCGACACCCCGATCGAGGTGGACTACATGCGCCACGGCGGCATCCTGCCGTTTGTGCTGCGGCAGTTGTTGAACGCCTGAGCGGGTTTTAGCCCGGCGCCAGCCGCAGCGCCGCGCCCAGCGCGTCCACCGAACTGCCCTGCTGGGCCAGCAGCGCCTCCAGCGCCGGCAGCAGTGGCCCCAAACGCTCGTCCAGCGCGTCGCGCACGGTGTCCACCACCACTTGCGTGCCACGTTCGATCTCGATGTTGAGTGTGGCGCCTTCGGCCTTGTCGCCAAAGGTGGTCATGCGCAGGGTTTCGGGGATCAACCAGACCTCGAACCAGCCGGCTTTGCGGTCGGCCTCGGCCACCGTCAGGCTGGCGCCGTTGATCGCGATATAGCCCTTGGCAAACACGTAGCGCATGTGGCTGGCCGGCAGGCCGATGCGCAGCACCTGGTTGTTCTCGGGGCGGCGGATCTGCAGCAACTGGCCCAGGCAATCGACATGGCCACTGAGCGGGTGGCCACCGATCTCGGCGCCGTCGCGTGCCGCGCGCTCCACATTGATGGCGTTGCCCACCGCCAGTGCGCCCAGGCTGGTGAGTGCCAGGCTTTGCTGCATCACATCAAAACAGGCGCGGCCCGGTGCGGGCAGGTGGGTGACGGTGAGGCAGACGCCGTCGCAGGCCACGCTGGCGCCGATGGCCAGCCCGGCATCAAAGCCGGCCGGAAAAGCCAACGTGAAGCTGCGCAGGCCGGGGCGGTCGGTGATGGTGGCCACTTGGGCCACGCCTTGAACAACGCCGGTGAACATGGGTGCTTGCACTCAGGGCTGGTGGGGCGCAAAGCCTACCAGCCGCAGCGGCAGGTCAAACCCGGGGCATGTCGCCCGGCTGGTCGGGCACCGCGCCCAGCACACTGTCCAGCCCGGGGCCGTCACCGGGGCCGTAACTGGGGCCATCACCGGGGCTGTCACCGGGGCCATCACCGGGGCCATCACCCAGGCGCCCCAGGTCGCCCAGCAAATT
This sequence comes from Betaproteobacteria bacterium, assembly GCA_031428185.1. Taxonomy (GTDB): domain Bacteria; phylum Pseudomonadota; class Gammaproteobacteria; order Burkholderiales; family Burkholderiaceae_C; genus Pseudaquabacterium. The sequence goes on from JANPOW010000230.1 coordinate 4,796, forward strand.
CAGCTCACTCAGCGCGCTGGGCGCCCGGTGGCCCTTGCGCGAGAACAGCTTGCGCTGGGCCTGGATGGGCAGGTCGGTCAGGTTCATCACCTTGGCGCGGATCAGCACGTCGATCAAGTCCTCCAGCACGCGGATGAAGCCGGCGTCCAACTGCGCAAAACGCTGCAGCACGTCATCGTTGCCAACAAAGGCCTGCACCTCGGGGTGCTCGTCGGCCAAGAACTCGGTGGCAGCGGCATCGGCCTGGCGGTGCAGGCTGGTGATGGAGCCGTCGGCGGCGCGTCTCAAGTAGGGCATGTGGCCCACTGTAGCCAGCGTGGGCGGCCGCCAAACCCACAAAGTGGGCGGCAATGCGGGGGCAAATCGGCCGCCTGGTGCGGCCGGCCTGCGGGCTGGCGCCGCACCCTACCAGCTCACCTCCCGGTCGGGGGTGGCGCCAATCTTGTGGATGGACAAATCCGCGCCGTCGTACTCTTCTTCAGGCGTCAGCCGCAGGCCCATCACCGCCTTCAAACCGCCGTACACCACCAGGCCGCCCAGCAGCGCCCAGCCCACACCCAGCGCCGTGCCGATGAGCTGTGCGCCCAGGCTGACCCCGCCCAGCCCGCCCAGGCTGTGCTGGCCAAAAATGCCGCAGGCGATGCCGCCCCAGGCGCCACACAGCCCGTGCAGCGGCCAGACGCCCAGCACGTCGTCGATCTTCCAGCGGTTTTGCGTCAGCGTGAACATCAGCACAAAAGTGGCGCCGGCCACACCGCCCACCACCAGCGCGCCCAGCGGGTGCATCACGTCTGAGCCGGCGCACACGGCCACCAGGCCGGCCAACGGGCCGTTGTAGGCAAAGCCCGGATCGTTTTTGCCCAGCAGCACCGCCACCAAGGTGCCGCCCACCATCGCCATCAGCGAGTTGACGGCTACCAGGCCGCTGATCTTGTCGATGGTCTGCGCGCTCATCACGTTGAAGCCAAACCAGCCCACCGCCAGCACCCAGGCGCCCAGCGCCAGAAACGGGATGCTGGACGGCGGGTGCGCGCTGATGACGCCATCTTTGCGGTAGCGGCCGGCGCGTGCGCCCAGCAACAGCACCGCCACCAACCCCACCCAGCCGCCCACCGCATGCACCACCACGCTGCCGGCGAAGTCATGAAACTCGGCGCCGGTGTATGCCTTGATCCAGGCCTGGATGCCAAAGCGCTGGTTCCAGGCCACGCCCTCAAACAGCGGGTAGATCAAGCCCACCAACACCGCCGTGGCAATGAGTTGTGGGCCAAAACGTGCCCGCTCGGCAATGCCACCCGAGACGATGGCCGGGATCGCCGCTGCAAAGGTGAGCAAGAAGAAAAACTTGACCAGCTCAAAGCCGTTCTTGGCCGCCAGCGTCTCGGCGCCGGTGAAAAAGCTGACACCGTAAGCCACGCTGTAGCCGACAAAAAAGTAGGCAATGGTGGAGACGGAAAAATCCACCAGTATCTTGACCAGCGCGTTGACCTGGTTCTTCTTGCGCACCGTGCCCAGTTCGAGAAACGCAAAACCGGCATGCATGGCCAGCACCATGATGGCGCCGAGCAGGATGAACAAGGCATCGGTGCCTTGCTTGACTTGATCCATGGTGGTGGTCTTTCGTGGAGTGATGGGCGCCAGATCAGCGCGTCAACGCACCACATCAGGCAGATTCGCACCATGAAAGCAATATTGATGCCTTTGTTGGTGCGTGTTTTGACCTGCCCAAACCCACCATTGCACCCAATGGGCGCTCTATTTCGGTGCGCAACGCACTGTCTCAGCACATCTTGGTGCATTCGCCCACCATCACAATCCGCCCATGGCCGACGCTTTCAAACACCGGATCGACGCCCGCGCGGTGGGCCAGATCAGCACCCACCTGCAGCGCGTGTGGCCCGCGTTTGGGCGCAGCAACTTCCGCCACAGCGCGCTGACAGGGCTGGACACACTGGAACTGAAAGCCAGGGTGATGCACCTGGCACGGGCGTTGGTGGCGCATTTGCCAGCCGATGTGGGCCAGGCCACCAGCATCCTGGAGGCCAGCTTGGCCCCAGCCGGCGTGGGTGATGCGCTGGACAGGCTGAAGACCAGCGACGCCGGCCTGGCCGGCTGGCCAGTGTGGCCGCTGACCGAAGCCATCACCCTGCTGTGCGCCAGCCAGCACCCGGCGCGTGGCCTGCAGGCACTGCACGCCATGACGCAGCGGTTGACGGCTGAATTTGCAATCCGGCCGTTTTTGATCCAGCACCCGGCACTGACCCTGCAAACCCTGGCCCGCTGGTTGGACGACCCCAGCGCCCATGTGCGCCGGCTGGTGAGTGAGGGCAGCCGGCCACGCCTGCCCTGGGGCTTGCGGCTGCAGACTTTGGTGCTTGACCCGTCCCCCACGCTACCGCTGTTGCTGCGCTTGCAAGACGACCCGTCGGCCTATGTGCGGCGCAGTGTGGCCAACCACTTGAACGACATCGCCAAAGACCATCCGGCGCTGCTGGCACAGTGGCTGGCCGCACACCTGCCCGGCGCCAGCGCGGAGCGCAGCGCCCTGTTGCGCCATGCCAGCCGTGGCCTGATCAAGCAGGCTGACCCCGCCGTGCTGGCCGCCTGGGGTGTGGGCACGGCCTTGCAAGGCCGCGCCACACTGGCCTGCCAACCAGCGGCGCTGCAGGTGGGTGAATTGCTGCAACTGCGCGTGCAACTGCACAGCAGCGCCAGCACCCCGCAGCGCCTGGCCATTGACTACGCCGTCCACCATGTCAAGGCCAACGGCAGCACCACGCCCAAGGTGTTCAAAGGCTGGTCCATCCTGCTGGCCGCCGGTGAGCAGCGCACGCTGCAGCGGGCGCATCCGATGAAGCTGATCACCACCCGCCGCTACCACCCCGGCGCACACCGGGTGGACTTGCGCATCAACGGCCAGGTGCTGGCCGAGATCGGCTTCACGCTGCGGGTGTAGCACCAAGCACACGCCTGCAACGCGCCCGCCCGGGCAATCGTCGCTTCAGACGATTGCCCGGCTGGAGGCCCGCTCTAGAGTGCGCCGCAGGAGGGCCGGCCACCAGCAGTGCCGGCGCATGGATGGCCGAATGCACCGCCCAACGCACGACCCGGTGCACAGCACACCAGCCGGTGCAGCGCGCATGCAACTGACCCAGCCGCTGCACAAGGCGCTGGTGGAGCGGCCCAGCGCCACCGCCCTGGTGTGTGCCGGCCGCCGCACCCCGTTTGTGGGCTTTGTGTGCCAGGTGGCGCGCCTGGCTGCGGTGCTGCGCCAACTGGGCCTGCAGCCCGGTGACCGGGTGGCCATGCTGGGGCCCAACAGCGACCATTACGTGGTGTTTTTCTACGCCGTGTGGTGGGCCGGTGGTGTCATCAACCCGGTCAACATGCGCTGGAGCGCGGCCGAGATTGCCTACTCGCTGGACGACTGCGACACCCGCATCCTGCTGGTGGATGCGCCCTTCCACACCACCGCACTGGCCCTGCCCGCTGGCAGCGTGCAACACCTGCTGCACTGGGGTGATGGCCCGGCCCCCGCCGGTCTGCAAGATGGCCCCGCCCTGGCCGCCACTGCCCGCCCCGTGCCCGACGCGCTGCGCCAAGGTGACGACCTGGCCGCCGTGATGTACACCGGTGGCACCACCGGCAAACCCAAGGGCGTGATGCTGAGCCACAGCAACCTGGGCTTGAACGCGCTGTGCGCGAACCAGGCGGCGCAGCGGCCGGTCAATGCATGCGGTGACGCGGTGGGCCTGACCATCGCACCGATGTTCCATGTGGGCGGCATGGGCCTGGTGCTGCAGTTGATGTTGCGGTTGGGCCGCCAGATCATCCTGCCGGCATTTGATGAAGTGGCGCTGCTGCAGGCCATCACAGCCGAGCAGGTGAGCGAGACGTTTTTGGTGCCCACCATGCTGCAGCGCCTGATTGACCACCCGCGCTTTGCCAGCAGCGATGCCAGTTGCCTGCAACTGGTGCTGTACGGCGCCGCGCCGATCGACGCCGCCCTGCTGGCCCGCGCCCAACACGCGCTGCCGGCCGCCGGCTTTTGCCAGCTCTACGGCATGACCGAGCTGAGCCCGGTGGCCAGTGCGCTGCCGGCCTGGTGCCACGCGCCCGGCCAACCGGCAGGTCGTTTGCGGTCCGCCGGCCGGCCGCTGCCGATTGCCGAGCTGCGCATCGTGGACGCCGATGACCAGCCTGTGCCCACTGGCAGCGTGGGTGAGATCGTGGTGCGTGGCCCGCTGGTGATGCAGGGCTACTGGGGCCAGCCCGAGCTCAGCGCCGAGGCCTTGCGTGGTGGCTGGATGCACACCGGCGATGGTGGTGTGCTGGACGCCGACGGCTTTGTCACCGTGGTGGACAGGCTCAAGGACATGATCGTCAGCGGTGGTGAAAACATCTACTCAGCCGAGGTGGAAAACGCCATCACCCAGCACCCTGCAGTGGCCCTGGCGGCGGTGATCGGTGTGCCCGATGCGCAGTGGGGTGAGCGGGTGCATGCGGTGGTGGTGCTGCAGCCCGGCGCCGTGCTCACGGCCGAGACGCTGGCAAGCCACTGCCGCAAGCTGATCGCCGGCTACAAATGCCCACGCAGCCTGGAGCTGCGTGCTGCGCTGCCGCTGTCGGCCGCCGGCAAAGTGCTGAAGGTGGAGTTGCGGGCGCCGTTCTGGGCCGGCCGCAGCCGCCAGGTGAATTGAACCGGCCCGCCGCCGCCCGCCAACCCCACCAGCACCCGTCACCATGGCCTTGCCCCACCGCCTGCCCCACCGCCTGCCCGACCGCATCACCCGGCGCCTGCGCCTGCCGCTGATTGCCGCGCCCATGCTGCATGTCTCGGGCGTGGACCTGGTGGTGGCAGCCTGCCGCAACGGTGTCATCGGCGCCTTCCCCACCGCCAATGCACGCAGCAGCGCGCAACTCGACCAATGGCTGGGCGACATCCAGGCCCGCCTGTTTGCCGCGCCCGAAGAAGCCGCACCCTGCTGCCCCAACCTGATCATGCGGTCGCCCCGCCTGGCCGATGACCTGGCCTGCCTGGTGGCGCACCGGGTGGAGCTGGTCATCACCAGCGTCGGGTCCCCCGCCCCGGCGATCGAGGCCTTGCACGCCATCGGCTGCCTGGTGCTGGCCGACGTGGCCACCATTGCCCATGCCCGCAAGGCGATTGCCGCCGGGGCGGACGGCCTGGTGCTGCTGTCGGCCGGTGCCGGCGGCCAGACCGGCTGGCTCAACCCGCTGGCCTTTGTGCGCGCGCTGCGGGCTGAATACGACGGCCCGCTGGTGCTGGCCGGCGGCATCAGCGACGGTGTGGCGCTGCGTGCCGCGCAGGTGATGGGCTGTGACCTGGCCTACATGGGCACACGCTTTATTGCCACCCGCGAGAGCCTGGCCCCCGACGCCTACCGCCAGATGCTGGTGCACAGCAGCGCCGACGATGTGCTGCTGACCAAGGCCTTCACCGGCCTGCCCACCAGCATGTTGTTGCCCAGCATCCGCCGCGCCGGGCTGGACCCGGCCTTGCTGGATGAGCAGGTGACGGCGCCCAGCGCGGCGCAACAGTTTGGCGGTGCGTCCCCTGTTGAGGCCGACGCGCCCAGGCGCTGGCGCGACATCTGGAGCGCCGGCCACAGCGTGTCCGGTGTGCGCAGCGTGCAAACCGTGGAGGCCATGCTGGCGCAGGTGGAGCAAGAATTTCACAGCGCGCTGGGCTGAGCCGCACAGCGGCATGGTCACCACTTGGCTGCACCAACTGGGCAGCCTGGACGACCAGCTATTACAGCTGCGTGATTTTGGTGATCAAGTGCTGGCGCTTGACGCCTCAGGCGTTTGCCAGCCGCAGCGCCGACCTGGTGGCCCGCCACGACGGCTTGCAGCAAGTCCACTCGCTGGCGCCGTCTGAGGTCGGCATCCACCTGGTGGCGGCGGCTGAGCGCATCGGCCACCACCGCAGACGTCAGCTACCCAGGGCCAGAGACTTGGCCGTCATCACCTGCACCGGCGGCACCACCGGCCGCAGCAAAGGGGTGCTGCGCAATCAGAAAGTTGAAAAATCCGGCGTCCAGCAGCCGCTTGATCAGCACCGTGTCATTCCACGGTGGGCGCACCACCGGCGCGCTGGGGCTGTCTTTGAGCGCCATCAACTGCGGGATCAGGCTCAGCACATCGTTGGGGGCGTGCTCGGCGTCCAGCAGCAGCCAGTCAAAACCGGCCACGCCACAACCTGTACGAGGCGGCGCGCCAACGTGTCATTTGGCGGGCCGCGCCGCAACCGCTTGTTGATGGCGGCCAGCCACTCGTGGTATGCGCTGTGTGGGACCGTGCACGGGGCGGCTTGAGCCACTCAATCGAACGATCAGACGAACGATCACACGAACAATCACATCCGCCGTCAATCCAGCGCCAGCAGCAGCAGGCTGCCCACACCCAGGCCCACACCGGCGGGCAGGCCCCAGCGCTCCCAGCGTGAGATTGCTGCGCCGGCCACCACCTCCACCGGCACCGGTGTGGCCTCCAGCACCTGGTTGGTCACTGAGTCCTGCAGCATGCGGGTGAGTGAGTTTTTGCGCGCCGTGCCCATCACGATGTGGTGCACCGCCAGCCGGCTGGCGGCTGCGCAAATCTGCTCGGCCCGGTGGCCCACACACCAGTGGCGCTCAAACGGCACCGCCTGCTGCTGCAACAGCGCTGCCGGCCCGGCCAAGGCCGCATCGGCCTGGGCCTGGTGCCAGGCCGCCCGGTCACCCCGTGCCAGAAAACGCGCCACATGGCGCGACAACTGCGGCTGCACACTCAGCAGGTGCAGCACCAAGTCGTGGTTCTGGCGGTATTCGTCAATCGCGTAACGCACCGCCAGCAAGGCGTTGGGCGTGCCGTCCACAGGCACCAAGACGTTCAACATGGTTTTGTCTCCTGGCATGTCTCTTTGCAGATGGGGCGCCGGCTGGCCGCTGGCAGCGCCCAGCCGGCGCAGTGAAAAATCAGCCAAGCGGGTGTGGATACGTGAGGCCAGCACGCGGTGGTTGTTCAAGAAGGCCCACCACAGCAGGCCAGGCACCAACAGCCAGGCCAGCACAGCCAACATCGGCCAGGTGGCCAGCGTGGGCTGCAGCAACGGCTCACTGCGCACCATCTTCAGCGCCGTGGCCACCAGCACACCGGCCCCCAGGTAGACCACCACCGGGAAGCGCTGCACCACCTTGAGCACCAGCGTGCTGCCCCACACCACGATGGGCACGCTGATCAACAACCCGGTAACCACCAGCGCATAACTGCCGTGCGCCGCACCGGCCACGGCCAGCACGTTGTCCAGCCCCATCACCGCATCGGCGATGACGATGGTGCGCATGGCGCCCAAAAACGTGGTGACCACCGGTGCGTGTTTGTCATCCGCGGCGGTCTCGGGCTGCAGCAGGCGCCAGGCAATCCAGAGCAACAACAGCCCCCCCGCCAGCAGCAGGCCGGGGATCTTGAGCAGCCAGACCACCACCACCGTCATCACGCTGCGCACCACGATGGCACCCAGCGCACCCCACAGGATGGCGCGCCGCTGCAGGTGTGCCGGCAGGCTGCGTGCGGCCAGCGCGATGACGATGGCGTTGTCACCCGCCAGCACCAGATCGATCACGACGATGGCCAGCAGTGCAGCGGCAAATTGCGAGACGTCCATGCCGATGATTCTGGCCAGCCGCTGTGCCTGAACCATCGTGAATCACGATGGATGCCTGCAGGCACGGGCGCCGTGCTACAACCCGGACAGCAAAGCGGGAGTAGCTCCACACCAGGCCGCCCGGGCCAGGTTGGCTGCAGTGCCGTCAAGACGGGTGCCGGTACCCCATACCAGCCCCCCGGCCTGCAGGGCCGCCGCAGCACGGCGGTTGAGCAAGACCTTTGCCCACGAGGCGCCAGCCCACCACCGCACGGTGGGCCGGCGCTGCATCGAGGGCGGAGGCCGGCCACGCGGCCCATGCCATCGCCCATGGCAAAGCCGGCTGGAGACCCCGATGGACACCTCAACCCTGAAACTGCGGCGCTATCTGCGCCACGGCACCATGCCGCAACTGGCGGCGTTCGAGTCCGTCTTGCGCCTGGGCAGCGTCACCCGCGCCGCCGACGCGCTGTGCCTGGCCCAGCCCACCGTGTCCGGCCAGTTGCGCAAGCTCAGTGACAGCCTGGGCCTGCCGCTGTTCATGCCACACGGCCGGCACCTGGCCCCCACGGCTGCCGCGCTGGCCTTGCAGCAGGCTGTGGACGAGGTGTTTGCGGCGCTGGACCGCGTGGACAGCGTGCTGGCTGGCCTGCGTCAAGCCGCCGCCCCTTGCAGCACCGTGGGCTGCACCGCGGGCTGCACCGCAGACAGCATCGCGGACTGCACCCGATAGGCGGCGCCGCAGCCGGCCCGTATGGTTGGCGGCTGGGCCGCCGGGTGCCGGGCGCGCCGCCCCGGCCGGCGCCCACACAAGGCCCACCATGACCACCACCACCCTGCTTGTGCGCCAAGACCACCTGGCCACCACCCGGCTGCAGCAGCGCGATGACAGCCCGCTGGCCGACGGCCAGGTGCGGGTGCAGATCGCCCAATTTGCACTCACGTCCAACAACATCACCTACGGCGCGTTTGGCACCGCCATGCAGTATTGGCAGTTTTTCCCGGTGTCGGACGATGCCGGCCAGCCCGGCAGCGCCGCCGGCTGGGGCTGCATCCCGGTGTGGGGTTTTGGCGTGGTGGTGCAAAGCCTGCACCCCGGCGTGGCAGTGGGTGAGCGGCTGTACGGCTACTGGCCGATGGCATCCCACGCGGTGCTGCAGCCCGGCCGCTTGAACCCACAAGGTTTTGCCGACACCGCACCCCACCGCAGCGCGCTGCACGCCGTCTACAACCAGTACCTGCGCTGCAACACCGACCCGTTTTACTCGCCGGACACGGAAAGCCACCAAGCCCTGCTGCGCCCGCTGGTCCTCACCGCCTGGCTGATTGACGATTTTCTGGCCGACAACGCTTTTTTTGGCAGCACGGCCGGTGCCGCCAGCGGCCAGCCTGGTGTGCTGCTGCTGTCCAGCGCGTCCAGCAAAACCGCCTACGCCACCGCTGCCCGGCTGGCGCTGCGGGATGGGGTCGAAGTGGTGGGCCTCACATCCCCCGCCAACGTGGCCTTTTGTGAAAGCCTGGGTGTCTACCACCGCGTGCTCACCTACGACCAGCTTGGCGCCGTGGCGGCCGATGCGCCATGTGTGTACGTGGACTTTGCCGGCAACGGTGCACTGCGCCTGGCCATCCACAGCCGCTTCAGCAAGCTGGCCTACAGCTGCTCGATCGGCGGCACACATTTGGACCAGCTGGGCGGCGCCAAAGATCTGCCCGGCCCACGCGCCACGCTGTTTTTTGCGCCAACCCAGGCCAAGAAGCGTGCAGCCGACTGGGGTGCATCGGAGTTCGGCCGCCGCCTGGTGCAAGACTGGCACGCCTTCCGCGCCCGGGTGGCGGCGCCGGCCGCGCCCTGGTTGGTGGTGCAGCACCACGACGGCCCGGCCGCCGTGCAGGCGGCCTACGCCCTGGTGCTGGCCGGGCAGGGGGACGCCCGGGTGGGCCACATGTTGGGGTTCTAGCAAGCAGGCCAACTGGCCGAAACAGACAGAGGCGTGGCTGCTGCCCAAACCGGACTGAGGTGGATGAACCCCGGCGCGTGGAATGTACTGCTTTGTACTGGCTTACACTGAGTTTCCACCCGAGTTTCCGCCCTGATGGACACGCCAGTTGATGAGCGCAGCGCCTGAGATCGTCATGACCGTCAAGGAAGTCGCTGACTACCTGCGTGTCAACCAACGCACTGTTTACAGGCTCGCCGTCGAGCGCAAGCTGCCGGGCTTCAAGGTCGGCGCCACCTGGCGCTTCCAGCGTGCGGCCATTGATGGATGGATTGCTGCCCAGTCGTTGCCGGCCCCAGTTGCCGCTGCCGCCAAACCCGCTACGAAGCAGCCATGAAGCTTGTGCAGAACCGTGGCAATGACCGCGTGATCGACCTCCTACGGCCGCATCTGCTGCCGGGCTGCCAGTTGGGTTGCGTCACACCAAGCCTGTCACTGTTTGCCTATGCCGAATTGCGTGATGCGCTGGCAAAGCTGCAGGGGGTGCAGCTCATCCTGCCACCGGCTGCAGACGATCTTCAATTCCTGGGGGCCGAAGGCGACCGGGCCGCGCGCAACCGCTTGCAAGCCCGCTGGCTGGCCAACCAGTGCGCGGTCTGGGTGGCCAGCAAGGTGGCGCTGCGATGCGCCCATGGCCGCGTGCCGCAAGGTGCGGCCGTGCTGCGCGACGCCAGTGGCGCAGCACGCCAGGTCGTGCTGGGCTCGTTCGCCCTCAGCTCAGAAGGCCTGGGCTTGGCGCCTGGCAATCCCCTGAGCCTGATTCAGGCGTCTGAGTCACCTGCCGAGGCCGCGCAGCTTGCGCAATGGCTCGATCAGCAGTGGGCTGCGCTGCAAACCCAGCCCGACAAGGAAGAAGCCGCCAAGCAAGACCTGGTGGCGGCGCTGCGCCGAATGGGCGAGCACAAGGCGCCGTTTGACGTATATGCCCTGATCCTGAACCACGTCTTCGGCAGCAAGGGTGACGCGCTGGACGAAGAGCAGATCGTCAAGTCCGCCACAGGCATCCGCAATACAGTGGTCTGGAAGAAGCTTTTCAAGTTCCAGCGTGACGGCGTGGTGGGTGCCATCGACAAGTTGGCCCGCTTTGGCGGCTGCATCATCGCGGACAGCGTGGGCCTGGGCAAAACATTCGAGGCGCTGGCGGTCATCAAGTACCACGAGTTGCGCAATGACCGCGTGCTGGTGCTGGCACCCAAACGCCTGCGCGACAACTGGACGCTTTACAAAGCCAACGACAAGCGCAATGTGCTGGCCGCTGACCGGCTGAATTACGACGTGCTCAACCACACCGATTTGTCGCGCGACGGCGGCCTGTCGGGCGACATTGACCTGTCCCACGTGAACTGGGGCAACTACGACCTGGTGGTCATTGACGAAAGCCACAACTTCCGCAACAAGAAGTCGCCGCGCCAGGGCAACGAGACGCGCTATGACCGGCTGATGCGCAAGATCATCAAGGAAGGCGTCAAGACCCGCGTGCTGATGCTGTCGGCCACACCCGTCAACAACCGGTTGGCTGACTTGCGCAACCAGATTGCCTTTGCGACGGAAGGCGACGACACGGCGCTGCTGCAGCACGGCATAACCAGCATCGAGCAGACCACGCGCAAGGCCCAAACCCAGTTCAACCGCTGGCTGGACCTGGACGATGCCAAACGCACGCCCGGGCACCTGGTGGAAATGCTGGGCTTCGACTACTTCACCCTGTTGGACCACCTCACCATCGCCCGCTCGCGCCGGCATATTGAGCGCTACTACGGCACCGACGAGACCGGCAAGTTCCCGGACCGGCTGCCGCCCATCAACATCAAGGCCGACGTGGACCTGGCAGGCCAGTTCCGGGCCATCAAGGACATCAATCTTGAAATCCGACGCCTGAACCTGGCCAGCTACGCCCCGCTGCGCTACGTGCTGGCGCACAAGCAAGCCGCTTACGACGCCAAGTACAGCACCCAGATCCGGGGCGGCGAGAGCTTCTTCCGCCAGGCCGACCGCGAAGAAAGCTTGATCCATCTGCTGCGGGTGAACGTGCTCAAGCGCATGGAGAGCGCCGTGTCGTCCTTCTCGCTGACGGTGCAGCGGCAGCTGAAAGACGTTGAAGCCGTGCTGGCCCACATCGAGGGCTTTGCCAAAGGCATCGAAGGCAGCGATGGCATCGAGGAAATCGACATCGCCGATGTCGATATCGACGACCCGGCCTTTGAAGCCCTGTTGGTCGGCCGCAAGGTCAAGGTGCTGCTGGGCGACGTGGACCTTATCCGCTGGACGCAAGACCTCATCGAGGACCGCAACCGCCTGGCCACACTGCTGGCCGCCGCCCAACAAGTGGATGCGGCCCGCGACGCCAAGCTGGCCAAGCTGCGCGACATGATCGAGCAGAAGTGCCGCCACCCCCTGAACATGCTGAATGGCGCCGGCAACCGCAAGATCATCGTCTTCACCGCGTTCTCAGACACCGCGCAATACCTCTACGCCAACCTGGCGCCCTGGGCCAAGGCCAGCCTCGGCATTGACGCCGCGCTGGTCACCGGCGGCGCCGGCATCCAGACCACCTTGCCCGGCCTGCACAAGCGCATGGGCAGCGTGCTGTCGGCGTTTGCGCCGCGCGCCAAGGAGCGCCCGGCCGACATGGCCGACGAGGGCGAAATCGACCTGCTGATTGCCACCGACTGCATCTCTGAAGGCCAGAACCTGCAGGACTGCGACTGGCTGGTCAACTACGACATCCACTGGAACCCGGTCCGCATCATTCAGCGCTTCGGGCGGATTGACCGCATCGGCTCACCCAACCAGCGCATCCAGTTGGTGAACTTCTGGCCCAACATGGAGCTGGAGGAATACATCGGCCTGGAGCAGCGTGTCAGCGGACGCATGGTGCTGTTGGACGTGTCCGCCACGGGTGAAGAGAACCTCATCGAGCAGCAATCCGGCAACCCGATGAATGACCTGGAGTATCGGCGCAAGCAGTTGCTCAAGCTGCAGGACACGGTCATCGACATGGAGGATCTGTCCAGCGGTGTGTCCATCACCGACCTGACGCTGACCGACTTCCGCATCGACCTGGCCCAGCACCTCAAAGCGCACCCCGGCCAGCTCGACGGCCTGCCGCTGGGCACCTACGCCGTCACCACCAGCATCGACGCCGACATTGCGCCGGGCGTCATCTTCTGCCTGCGGGCCGAGGGCGCGGTGGTGGCTGACATGGGGAAGGCGGGCCAGCAATCCGACTACCCGCTGGCGCCGATCTACCTGGCCCATGTGGGTGACGACGGCGCGGTGCTGCTGCCCTACACCCAGGCCAAGCGCATCCTGGACCGGCTCAAGCGTCTGGCCCTTGGGCGCGAGCTGCCTGACGACAGCGCATGCGTCAAGTTTGACAAAGCGACCCGCCACGGCGAGGACATGCGCCAGGCGCAGAAGCTGCTGGCAGCGGCTGTGGCGTCCGTGGTGGGCAAGAACGAGGAAAGGGCCGTGGCCAGCCTGTTTAAGCCCGGTGGCACCCATGCCATGAAAGGCGAGTTTGCCGGCAGCGGCGACTTCGAGGTCGCGGCCTTCTTGGTGGTCCTGCCCGGTAACACCGCATGACGGTGCCTGCCCTGATTGAGGCACTGGCACTGCCGGCCAATTGCCGGGTGGACCAGCGCGTGCCCAAGAAGATGCTGATCGAGAACGGCGCCCCCACGGCCGCCGACAAACGGCTGCTGAACGACGCGATCGAGGAAATCCAGTGGATTGCGGCGCTGAAGCCCAACACCGTGGGTGTGCCCAGCTACCGGGACGAGGAGCGGGAATACCTGGAAGTGGCGGTGCTCAGCATCACCACGCGCGGCGCGCACGCCGCTGTAGACGACGCGGCGCTGGCCGTCGCTGCCAAGCCCCTCAACACAACGCGGCTGGCCGAGCTGGTGCACCGGGCTGTGCCTTACCCCTTGCTGCTGTTGCTGGCCACGCCGCAGGGCCTGTTGCTGTCCATGGCCCACAAGCGCTGGGCGCACAACGAAGCGGGCAAGGTGGTGCTGGATGGCGAGGTGACCACCATCGAGACGGCAGGCGACCTGACGCCCGGTCAAGCCTTCTTGCAGAGCCTGGCATTGGCACGCCAACCCCAGGCAACGCTGATGGCGCTGTACCAAGGCTGGCATGACTGCCTGACGGCATTGCAGGCAGCGCGCTACACCGGCACGTTCAAGCTAGCAAACCACCCGGCCCAGGCCGCAGCGCGCCGCGCGGCACTGGCGACGTGCCAGCGGCTTGAACAAGAAGGCGCACGCTTGCGTGCGCAGGCGGGCAAGGAGAAACAGATGGCCAAACAGGTGGACCTGAACAAGGCACTGCAAGGTCTGCTGGCCCAGGCCCAAGCGGCACGGGAGAAACTCTGAACCATGAATGACGCATCAAGAACGGCTGAAGATTTGCTGCAGGAACTGCTCCTGGTTGACGAGTCTCATCACATCGAGGCCAAGCGATGCATGCAAGTCGACCGCTCTGTCATGGAAACGGTGTGTGCCTGTGCCAATGAACCAGGCCTGGGCGGTGGGCACCTGCTGTTGGGCGTGATGCGTGATCCTGACGACCTCTTTGGCGCGGCATATCAAGTGGTGGGCATTGCCAACCCCGACAAGGTTCAGGCCGACCTCGCCAGCCAGTGCGCCAGCGTTTTCAACCGCCCGTTGCGGCCACGTGTTTCGGTGGAGATATTGCAGGGGAAGTCCGTCGTGGTGGTTGACGTGGCGGAGGCGGCGCCGACAGACAAGCCCATTTATCTGAACAAGCTGGGCTTGCCACGCGGGGCCTTTCGGCGCGTTGGATCGACCGACCAAGAAGGTAGCGAAGATGACCTGATTACCCTTTATGCAGGGCACCAGACCGACACCTTTGATGGCGCGGTCCTGGCCGATACCGACCCGAGCGACCTTGACCCCGCCGCCGTGCAGGAGTACCGGCGCAGGCGCCACCAGATCAATCCGAATGCCGACGAACTGAGCTGGAATGACGACGACCTGCTGCGCTCGCTGGGTGGCTTGGTGCGGCAAGGCGATCAACTCAAGCCCACTGTTGCAGGATTGCTTTTGTTTGGCACAGGTCAAGCACTGCGACGCTGCTTTCCCATGATGCGTATCGACTACATCCGTGTCCCTGGCAGAAAGTGGGTGGGAGACCCCGATCACCGTTTCGACACCCTGGAAATTCGCGCACCGCTGCTCACCGCCATTCGGCGTGCCGAGAGTGCTGTGCGAGACGAGCTCTTGCAGACCTTCTCATTGCCAGAGGGGTCCATTGCGCGCGAGGATGAACCCGCGCTGCCCTTGCGGGTGATTCGTGAAGCAATCGTCAATGCCGTCATGCACCGCAGCTACCGCATTCATGGGGCGGTTCAAATCATTCGTTACGCCAACCGGCTGGAAGTTCGAAACCCGGGCCATTCGGTCAAAGCCGAAGAGCAACTCGGTGAACCTGGCAGCGAAACCCGCAACCCTCGCATTGCTGCCGTGCTGCACGAGATGAACGTGGCAGAAACCAAAGGCAGCGGCATTCGCGCCATGCGAGAGCTGATGTTGCAGCATGACCTCCTGCCACCCACGTTTGAATCCACAAGGCGGCCAGACCAATTTGTCGCCACCTTCCTGTTTCATCACTTCTTGGGCGCCGACGACCTGGCGTGGCTGCGCCGGCTCACCCTGGAGGCCCTGTCTGACGAGGAAGCCCGTGCCCTGGTGTTTGTGCGCGAGTTGGGCGCCATCGACAACGCTGCCTACCGCGCGATCAACCGCACCGACACGCTCAATGCCTCCACCCATCTGCGACGCCTGCGGGATCAGGGGCTGCTGGCAATGAAGGGCAGTGGCAACCGCAGCTACTACGTGCCGGGTGCCGCCTTCGAGGCCAGTCCCAAATGGGCACAAGCCGACGACTCGCCAGCGTCGGATACGCACCAGCCACAAACCGAAATGGACACCACCCCGCCCGAGAATACGCACCAGTCCACCGCGAATACACACCACCCCGGCCCCAATACACACCAGTCTCTGGAGGCTCAGCCAGCGGCACTGTCGGCTGCGCTTCGGATGCGCCTTCCGGCGGCAGGCACCAAACCCCGGCGCCCGGTCTTGAAGCGGCTATTGCTCGACTTGTGCGCCTGGCAGCCCATGAGTGCGCGCACGCTGGCAGGGCTGCTGGGCCGGCAAGACCAAAAGCACCTGGTGCGCGAATTCCTCAGCCCCATGGTGGCCGAAGGCCTGCTGGCATACACCATCCCCGAGATGGAAAACCACCCCGACCAACGCTACACCGCCCCCACGGCGCTGGAGACACAGAAAACATGACGATGCAAAAACTAGACGCGACCAGTGCGGGTGCGCAATCGGTAGACCTGACAGCGGCCAATATCGAACAGCTGAAGGCGCTGTTCCCTGAGCTGATCACTGAAGGGCCGGCCGGCGTGGCGGTGAACGTGGATGTGCTCAAGGCGCTGGTAGGCGACAAAACCGTCACCGATGCCGACGAAAAGTATGGCCTTAACTGGCATGGCAAACGCCAGGCGCGGCAGCTTGCGCTGACGCCCAGCACCGGAACGCTTCTGCCGTGCCCCGAAGACAGCGTTGACTGGGACACGACCCAGAACCTGATGATTGAAGGCGACAACCTGGAAGTGCTTAAGCTGCTGCAGAAAAGCTACGCCGGCAAGGTCAAGCTGATCTATATCGATCCGCCGTACAACACCGGCAAGGACTTTGTTTACCCGGACAACTTCCACGACAACATCCAGAACTATCTTGAACTGACAGGTCAGATCGAAGGCGGAACGAAGATCAGCAGCAACACCGAGGCCAATGGGCGGTTCCATACCGATTGGCTCAACATGATTTATCCCAGATTAAAACTGGCGAAAAACCTACTCAGAGCGGATGGCATAATTTTGATTTCCACCGATGAAACAGAGTCTGACAATGTTAAATTGGTTTGCAATGAGGTATTTGGTGACGAGAACTTCGTTGAAAGAATTGTCTGGAAAAACAAATATGGCGCCGGCGCTTTGACCAAAGGTTTCGCAAATGTCCACGAGTATGTATTGGCATATTCTCGCACACCGATAGAGAGCATCGCTGCGCCACTGGATGATGAGCAGCGCGCCGCCTATAAACTCAGAGATGGAAAATATTCAACTCGCGGCGGATACATTACTCAACCCCTCGCCACGACAAGCAAAGATCCCCGCCCGAATCTTGTGTACCCGATATTCCATGATGGCAAAG
Source organism: Betaproteobacteria bacterium (assembly GCA_031428185.1). Classification (GTDB taxonomy): domain Bacteria; phylum Pseudomonadota; class Gammaproteobacteria; order Burkholderiales; family Burkholderiaceae_C; genus Pseudaquabacterium. Next base: position 21,694 of record JANPOW010000230.1, read on the forward strand.
AAATTTGGCCAGACAAACAGTGGATCTGGTCAAAAGACAGACTGGAGGAGGCCTACAAAAAAAACGAATTGGTTATCAATGAATCAAACGGGAAATTTAGCGTTCGCCAGAAGCAATATTTACGGGATGAAAACGGCGTCGAACGTCTAGGGAAACCGCTATCGCTAATGAATGGGCCCTTTAACCAAGAGGGGACACAGGATATTTCTGACCTTTTCGAAGAAAAGGTTTTTAATTTTCCAAAACCGGTCGCATTGCTGAAGTATTTCACTGCCCTTGTTGTAAACGAAGATGAATCCAAGAGCGGCATCTACTTGGATTTCTTTGCGGGTTTTGGAAGTACCGGACATGCCATGATGGCTCAAAATGCCTTGGACGGTGGATCGAGGAGGTTTATTCTTGTCCAGCTACCTGAGCCACTTGATCCAGAAAATAAAGAACAAAAGGTCGCCGCAGATTTTTGCACTGTTGCAGGCAAGCCAAAAAACATCGCCGAACTGACGAAGGAGCGGCTACGCCGCGCAGCCACCCAAGTGAAGTCAGGCAGCCCCATGTTGTCTGGTGACACCGGCTTTCGTGTTTTTAAACTGGACACCTCGAACCTTCGCGTTTGGAACCCCAGGCCAAAGGATCTTCAAGCAGACCTGATTGCCAGCGAAAACCACCTGCTGGACGGGCGGCGCGACGACGATGTGCTCTATGAATTGCTGCTCAAGCTGGGGCTGGACCTGTGCTCGCAGATTGACCGTCGGGAATTTGGTGGTGCGACTGCCCACGCCGTTGGCGGTGGCGTGTTGATGACTTGCTTGGCCGATTCCATTTGCTCTGGCGCAGTGGAGCTGATCGCCCAGGGAATCATTGCCTGGCACAAAGAACTGGCCCCCGCCGGCGACACCACCTGCGTGTTCCGCGACAGCGCTTTTGCCGACGACGTGGCCAAAACCAATATGGCGGCAATCCTGGCGCAGAACGGCATCACCAACGTGCGGAGCCTCTGACCATGGTGGCGCCGGATCGCCCCAAGCTGTACCACATCTGCCATGTGGACCGCCTGCCGTCCATCGTGGCCAGTGGCGGCCTGTTGTCAGACGCCGCCGTTGGGCAGCACAACCTGGCTGGCACGGTGATTGGCATGGGCAACATCAAACAGCGGCGCCTCACCGACCTGCAGCTTGCCAGCCATCCGGGCTGTTTGTCGGCCAGTGCGCGACGTTTTATTTCTGCCCGCGCTCGGTGATGCTGTTTCTGATCCACAAGCAAAATACTGAGCTGGCGTATCGCGGCGGCCAGGGCCACATCATTCACCTCGAAGCCGACTTGCATGCCACCGTGGTTTGGGCCGCGCAGCAAGCGCGCAGGTGGGCGTTCACCAATGCCAATGCCGGCTCACGCTACTTTGATGACTGGGCCGACCTGGCCCAGTTGGACAGGGTGGACTGGGACGCCGTGCAGGCGCGCATTTGGAGCGCATGCAAGGAAGGCAAGCAGGCTGAATTCCTTCTGGAGCAGGGCTTTCCATGGGCTCTGGTGGAGCGAATCGGCGTGCTCTCAAATCCGGTCCACACGCAAGCGGCCCACGCCCTGCCGCCAGCAGGGCACCGTCCCCCGGTCGAGATTCGGCCGGATTGGTATTACTGAATCAGGAGTCAGCCATGATTGAATTGACCGTCGGCGACATCCTCAAAGACGACTCGGACGCCATCGTCAACACCGTGAACTGCGTCGGCGTCATGGGGCGCGGCATTGCCTTGCAGTTCAAGAATGCGGTGCCCGAAAACTTTAAAGCCTACGCCATTGCATGCAAGCGCGGCGAGGTGCAGCCTGGGCATATGTTTGTGTTCGACACCCAGCAGCTCACGTCACCGCGCTACATCATCAATTTCCCCACCAAACGGCATTGGCGCGGCAAGAGCCGCATGCAAGACATTGATTCGGGATTGATTGCACTGGTCGCAGAGATTGCGCAACGTGGCATCCGCTCGATTGCCATCCCACCGCTGGGCAGTGGTTTGGGTGGGCTGGACTGGGCCGACGTGTTGCCCCGCATCCAGCAAGCCATGCAGGCCCTGCCCGATGTGCGGGTTCGGCTCTACGAACCCAAAGGGGCGCCCGAGGCTGACCAGATGCACCACAGCCGCGAGGTGCCCAACATGACTGCCGGCCGTGCAGCGCTGGTCGAACTGATGAGCCGCTACATGCGCGGCCTGTTGGACCCAACGATCTCCCTGCTGGAAGTACACAAGCTGATGTATTTCATGCAGGCGGCCGGGGAGCCGCTGCGGCTGAAGTATGTGCGGGCACCGTATGGGCCCTATGCCGAGAACCTGCGGCATGTGCTCAAGGCCATTGAAGGCCATATGGTGGCTGGATATGCCGACGGCGGCGACGACCCCACCAAACCGTTGAGCCTGGTGCCAGGCATCGCCAGTGAAGCCATGGCGTTCTTGACCTCACATCAACCGACCAAAGCGCGCTTCGACCGGGTTGGCGCACTGGTGGATGGCTTTGAGACGCCATTCGGCCTTGAACTGCTGGCCACCGTGCATTGGCTGGCGACCAACGACGAGAGCGCCAGAACCGCAGGTGATGTGGTTGCGCGTGTCCATGCCTGGAACGCGCGCAAACAGCAGTTCACGCCCAGGCACATTGGCATCGCGCTGAATGTCTTGGCCGACCAAGGCTGGATCGCCCCACAGCGTGTGGCAGAACACGCATGAAACTTCACTTCGAACCCAACCTCGACTACCAGCTCCAGGCCATTGAGGCTGTTTGTGACTTGTTCCGTGGCCAGGAGGCCTGCCGCACCGAGTTCACGGTGACGATGCAGCGGCCGGATGTGCAGGGCGTGCAGCAACGGACACTGGGCGTGGCCGAAACCGACCTGGGCGTGGGCAACCGGCTGACGCTGCTGGACGACCAACTGCTGGCCAACCTGCGTGACGTGCAACTGCGCGGCGGCCTGGCACCGTCTGGCGTGTTGGCGTCGGGTGACTTCAGCGTTGAGATGGAGACTGGCACCGGCAAGACCTACGTCTACCTGCGCACGATTTTTGAGCTACAGCGCCGCTACGGTTTCACCAAGTTTGTGATCGTGGTGCCCTCGGTGGCCATCAAGGAGGGGGTTTACAAGTCGCTGCAAATCACCGAGGAACACTTCAAAGGCCTTTATGCCGGGGTGCCGGTGGACTTCTTCTTGTACGACTCGGGCAAGCTGGGCCAGGTGCGCAACTTCGCCACCAGCGCGACCATCCAGGTCATGGTGGTGACGGTGGGCGCCATCAACAAGCGGGATGTCAACAACCTGTACAAGGACAGCGAGAAAACCGGCGGCGAGAAGCCCATCGACCTGATCAAGGCCACCCGGCCCATCGTCATCGTGGACGAGCCGCAGAGTGTGGACGGCGGCCTGACCGGGGCGGGCAAGACCGCGCTGGACGCCATGAACCCGCTGTGTACGCTGCGCTACTCAGCCACCCATGCCAACAAACACCACATGGTGTTCCGGCTGGACGCGCTGGACGCCTACGAACGCAAACTGGTCAAGCAGATTGAGGTGGCGGCCGCCACCATCGAGGACGCGCACAACAAGGCCTTTGTGCGGCTGGTGTCCGTCAGCAACCAGCGCGGCGCCATCAGCGCCCGGGTGGCGCTGGATGTCAAGACTGCGGCGGGCGTGAAGCGCCAGGAGGTCACTGTCAGCGACGGCGACGACTTGCAGCAGACCACCCAGCGGGCGGTCTACGCTGACTACCGTGTCGGCGAGATCAACACGGCCAATGGCGAAGCGTTTTTGGAACTGCGCTATCCCGGCGGCGAGGCCATGCTCGCCGTGGGCCAGGCCCACGGCGATGTCGATGCCCTGGCCGTGCAGCGCGAAATGATCCGGCGCACCATCCGCGAGCACCTGGACAAAGAAAAGCTGCTGCGGCCCAAAGGCATCAAAGTGCTGTCGCTGTTCTTCATTGACACGGTGGAGCGATACCGGCGGTACGACAAGGACGGCAACCCAGCGAAGGGTGACTACGCCCGCATCTTCGAAGAAGAGTACCGGCGCGCCGCCAGGCTGCCGGCCTACCAAAGCCTGTTCACAGAAGTGGACCTGACCAGCGCCGCCGAGGCGGTGCACAACGGCTACTTCTCCATCGACAAGAAGGGTGGCTGGACAGACACGGCCGAAAACAACGCCGGCAACCGCGACAACGCCGAGCGGGCCTACAACCTGATCATGAAAGAGAAGGAAAAGCTGCTGGACCTCAAGACGCCGCTGAAATTCATCTTTTCGCATTCAGCCCTGAAGGAGGGTTGGGACAACCCCAACGTGTTCCAGATTTGCACCCTGCGCGAGATGGGCACTGAGCGTGAGCGCCGGCAGACGATTGGCCGGGGCCTGCGCTTGTGCGTCAACCAGGATGGTGAGCGGGTGCGTGGCTTTGAGGTCAACCGGTTGACCGTCATTGCCACCGAGTCTTACGAGCAGTTCGCCGCAAATTTGCAGAAGGAATATGAGGACGAGGGGTTCCGGTTCGGCACCGTCGAGCAAGGCCAGTTTGCCGGTATCGCCGTGGTTGGCGCTTGCGGCCAGGTGGCGCCGCTGGGGTCAGATCAGTCCAGGGCCCTGTGGCACCACCTCAAAGCGGCGGGCCATATCGACGCCAAAGGCCGTGTGCAGGACTCGCTGAAGCTGGCCCTGCAAGACGGCACGCTTGCACTGCCACCGGCCTTTGAGCCCCAGCGCCGGCAGATTGCCGAGGTGTTGCGCAAGGTGTGCGGTCGGCTCGACATCAAGAACGCCGACGAGCGCCGGGCCGTGCCGCTGCGCAAGGGCGCGGACGGCAAGGCTGTCTACCTGTCCGACGACTTCAAGGCGCTGTGGGGCCGCATCAAGCACCACACCACCTACCGGGTGCAGTTTGACAACGCCAAGTTGCTGCAAGACTGCATCACCGCGCTGCAAAAGGCCCCGGCCATTGCCAAGGCCCGCTTGCAGTGGCGCAAGGCCGACATTGCGATCGGCCAGGCCGGCGTGCAAGCCACCGAGAAGCAAGGTGCGGCCACCGTGATGCTGGACGAGATCGACATTGAGCTGCCCGACCTGCTGACCGACTTGCAGGACCGCACCCAGCTGACGCGCCGCAGCATCATCACCATCCTGACCGGCTGCGGCAGGCTGGACGAGTTCAAGCGCAACCCGCAGCAGTTCATTGAGTTGACGGCTGATGTCATCAACCGCTGCAAGCGCCTGGCCTTGGTGGACGGCATCAAATACCAGAAGGTGGGCGACGACCAGTTTTATGCGCAGGCGTTATTTGCCAACGACGAGTTGTCCGGCTACCTGCGCAACATGCTGCCCGACACCAAGCGGTCAATTTACGAGCACGTCATCTACGACTCGACCACCGAACGCGACTTTGCCGACGCCCTGGAGAAGAACGACGGCGTGCTGCTGTACGCCAAGTTGCCAAGCTGGTTCAAAGTGCCCACCCCGCTGGGGCCTTACAACCCCGACTGGGCGCTGCTGTTGGAGAAGGATGGGGTGCAGCGCCTGTACTTCGTGGTCGAAACCAAAAGCAGCCTGTTGACTGACGATCTACGCGCCAAGGAAAGCGCCAAGATGGAGTGCGGCAAAGCGCACTTTTCAGCGCTGGCGGTGGGTGAGAACCCAGCACAGTACCTGGTGGCGCGGTCGTTGAATGACGTGTTGGCGGCATCCGGCACTTGAGTGTGGCGCTGTCACGCAGTGCGTCACCGAAACGTCGGCGAGCGCTGCCTGTCAAGCTCAACGCGGCTCCACCACCTGCGGCAATACCGCCACGGCCATGCCCTCACCCACCATCAGCGGTGCGTTCACCAACCGGGTGTCCAGCAGCCACAACTGCGCCAGGCGGCGCCGGGTGGCGGGGTGGGTGGCGCTGTCAAACTGCAGGCCCTGGCGCAGCAGCAGGCTGAGGGCGGTGTCCACACCAAAACCCAACTGGCGCGCCAGGGTGTAGCCAAACGCATCGGCCTCAAACTCTTGCCGGTGCGACAACGCATGTGCCTGCGCACCCAGCACGGCGGCCACGGGGTCGGTGGTGGCGGGCATCACCGCAGCGGGAATGTATTGGCAGTAAAGGCCATTCAGCGCAGCCCAGTGGCCCAGGCCCAGGTGGCCCAGCTCATGGGCCAGCAGCAGCAGGCGCTCGCCTTCGGGTAGGAGCCTGTCGGACTTGGGGCGTCGATAGCGAGAAGCGGCCCCAGCGAGGACAGTTTTTGCCGGATTTGCAGGCCCATAGTTCAACTATGGGACAAAAAGCCGGTAAAAAATGGACCGCTGAGGCCGTTTCGCAGCCGA
>JANPOW010000231.1:0-29862 GCA_031428185.1 Betaproteobacteria bacterium
GGCGTGCCGATGCGGCGCGTCATCCGCCTGACACGCGACGCGCGCGATGCGCGCTACAGCCTGCTGCGCGGTTACTTCCACGGTGCCGACGACGACACGGTGGAAGAGCTGCAGCAGGCCCGCCTGGCCAGCATCACGCTGCCGCTGGACGCGGCCTGCGCCTGCCAGCCGCTGGCCGCACAGGCGCTGGGCAATATCGGCGTGCAGGTGGTGTCGGTGCGGCAGGTCAGCGGCCGGGTGGTGGCGGCTGACCCGGCGCTGGTGCTGGCCATCGGCGACACGCTGGTGCTGTCGGGCCGGCCCGAGCCGCTGGCACTGGCCGAGGCACAACTGCTGCGCGGTTGAGCGGGTCGCGGGTCGCCAGACTCCCCCCGTTCAAGGGGGTCAAAAAGGTGCGCTAACGCACATCCAGCCAGCGGCGTCTGCGTATCAATGCGCACTGCGCCCAGCTGTTGCCGCAGTGCGGCGCGCCTTGATCCGGGTGGGCCGATGCATCCCGTAGACCACCCAGACCACCCCCGAGGAGCCACCACCATGCCCAACACCGCCCTGCGCCGCTCTGCCCCGCGCCACATCACCACCCGCGCCACCCTGACCGCTGTTGCGGCAGCCGCGCTGTGCTCCCTTGCCGCCCTGCCGGCGATGGCGTCCAGCCACCGGGAGGCGCCCAGCATCAGCGGCAGCCCCAAGGTGGACGGCACCGACTTTTACCTGTTCAACAGTTATGAGACCGGCCGCGACGGCTTTGTCACGCTGATCGCCAACTACCAGCCGCTGCAAGACCCCTACGGCGGCCCCAACTACTTCAAGCTGGACCCCAACGCGCTGTACGAAATCCACATCGACAACAACGGGGACGCCAAAGAAGACATCACCTTCCAGTTCCAATTCAAGAACAACTTCAAGAACATCAAGTTACCCATCGGCAACCAGATGGTCGGCATCCCGCTGACGCAGGCTGGCATGGTGAGCCAACCCAACGATGCGGCGCTCAACGTCAACGAGCAGTACAGCATCAACATCGTGCGCGGCGACCGCCGCACCGGCACGGTGGCCGCAATCAGCAAGACCAGCGGCGGTACCGAGTTTGACAAGCCCAGTGACTACATCGGCACCAAAACCCTGGGCAACAAGGCGGCCTACGACACCTATGCCGGCAAGCACCTGTACAGCGTCAACATCCCCGGTTGTGCGGTGCCCGGCCGGGTCTTTGTGGGCCAGCGGCAAGAGGCGTTTGCGGTCAACCTGGGGCCCATTTTTGACCTGGTCAATGCGCCACTGGCCGTCATCACCGACCCGACGCTGATCAACGCGGCGGCGGCCAATTCGATCCAGGACAAAAACGTCACCACGCTGGCGCTGGAAGTGCACAAAAGTTGCCTGATGCAAGGCAGCGAGACGGTGCTTGGCGGCTGGACCACCGCCAGCATCCGCCAGAGCCAACTGGCCAACCCCAACCCGCCCACCGGCCACGGCACCGCCGTGAGCGTGGGTGGTGCCTGGGTGCAGGTGTCGCGGCTGGGCATGCCGCTGGTCAACGAGGTGGTGATCGGCCTGGGCGACAAGGACAAGTTCAACGCCTCGCAGCCGCGCAATGACGGCCAGTTCGCCACCTACGTCACCAACCCGACCTTGCCGGCGCTGCTGGAAATCGCGCTGGCCATCCCCGGCACCGCGCCCACCAACTTCCCCCGGCTGGATTTGGTCACCACCTTTTTGACCGGCATCCCCGGTGTCAACCAGCCGGCCGGCGTGGTGGGCTCAGAAATGCTGCGCCTGAACACGGCCATCGCCGCCGTGCCCTTTGCGCAGCAGCAGCGCCTGGGCATCGTGGGCAGCATCCTGAATGGGGCCAGTGACTTCGCCGGCTACCCCAACGGCCGCCGGCCCAAGGATGACGTGGTCGATATCTCACTGGTGGCGGTGATGGGCGGGCTGTGTGTGGCCAACGGCAATTTCAACACCTACGGCTTTGGCCTGGCCTGCAACCCGGGCGTGGTGCCGCTGGGCGCCACCGCCTTCAAGCTGCACGACGGGGTTGACCAGGCGGTGGTGCCACTGCTGGCGGGCTTCCCCTACCTGAACACGCCCAACCCGGGTGCAAAGTGACGCACCGGCACGCCAGCCCCAAACCCAGGAGCAAACCAGCATGAGCAAAACCCTCTCCGCCCTGGCCAGCGCCGCCGCGCTGTGCTTTGGCAGCGCGACGCAGGCCGCCTTGGTGACCTTTGATGCCCCGCCGTTGATCACCATCGACCCCAATACCGGCGTGGCCGTCTACACCGAGTCGGGCTTCACCATCAGCGGCGGCGCAGCCTCCTTTCTGCCGCTCGACGGCGTGGGCAGCGCCGGTAGCGGTGGCCTGTTTGTCGGCGCCAACAGCCTCATCAAATTGATGGCGGCCAGTGGCAACGCCTTCAGCTTGAACGCGCTGGACTTCGGCCTGTTTGACCTGTTGGATGCCACTCCATCGCCGTCACTGCTGATCCAGGGCCTGCTGACCGACAACAGCACCTTGAGCCAGACCCTGGCGCTGGGTGCGCTGGCCACCTTCGGGTTCAGCAACTGGATGAACCTGAAAGAGGTCAGTTTTTCAGCCAACACCGACTTTGTGCTGGACAACATCAACGCCGTGCCTGAGCCGGGCACATTTGCGCTGGCGGCGCTAGCGATGCTGGGCTTGAGCTTGGGGCATCGGCAGGCTGTCCGGGCCGACCCTCAGGCCTTGTCAGCCTGAGCAGACAAACCGCCCACACGGTGCCGCCAGGCAGGCGCCTATCCCGCTGCCTGGCCACCGTGGCTTGGCGGTGTGGTGGGCCAGGCGGCACGGGCAGCGAGACAACTTGGGCCAGGCTGGTCATGGCTGACAGCGTCAACGATCTACCCGGACTTGACAGCTACACCACGTTGGTGTCCAACAGGATCATTCAAAGCTCACTGGAGCGGCGGGCGCCTTGCTACGCACCGGCTCGAAGACCGCAAACTCCGCATCCGTAAACTTGGCCCGCTGGCCCATGTCAGCGAGCAGTGACCCCAGCTTGACCCGCCCCTCCGAGCTGACGGCGGACTGGAAAATGTCACGCACTTCGGCCGCCGTGCTGTGGCCGTGCTGGGCAGCCCGCATGCGCAACGCTCGGTGCATCTCATCGGGTAGGTTGCGGACTGTCAGCGTGGTCGTCGTCATTGCTCCGTTGCCCATTCAATGCGTGCATGGACCGGGATTGCCTGCATCTGGGTTGGCCATGCCGCCCCAACCCTCACCCACCCGCCCCCCCATGCTCCACCGCGTACTTGATCAACTCCGCCTGCCCGGCCAAATTGAGTTTGCGGCGGATGTTCTGGCGGTGTGATTCGACCGTGCGCACACTCAAATCCAGCTGGTTGGCGATGTGTTTGCTGGATTGGCCCTGGGCCAGAAAGGTGAGGATTTGCTGCTCGCGGTCGGTCAGCACGGGCCGCGCGCTGGGGGCCTGGAACAGCGCACGCGCAATGGCCGGGGTCAGGTAGGTGCCGCCGCTGTGCACGGTGCGGATGGCGGCCACGATGTCGGCCGACGGCGCGTCTTTGAGCACATAACCCCGCGCACCGGCCTTGAGGGCGCGCTGGGCGTGTTCCACGCCGTCGTGCATGGTCAGCATCAGCACCACGCGGGTGGGGTCGTCGTCCAGCAGGCGCAGCGTCACTTCGATGCCGTTTTCGCCTTTCATGCCGATGTCCATCAAGATCACATCGGGCTGGCTGGCCTGGGCGCCGGCCAGGGCTTCGGCGCCGTTGCCGGCTTCGGCCACCACTTGCAGGTCATCCACCAAATCCATCACCGCTTTCAGGCCGTCACGCACCACGGCGTGGTCGTCAACGATCAGGATGCGGATTTTGGCTGGGGTCATGGTGGGCTGGCCGGGGCGGGGGGGCGGCATTGGGGGCGGACGATGCGGTGCTGGCAATCAGGTACTGAAATCAGGTGCTGGCAAAGCGCTTGAGTGCTGCCTCGGGCACATCGGCCTGCACCACGGTGGCGCCGGGGCCGGACATCACCTGCAGCGCACCGCCGATGGAGGCCATGCGCTCACGCATGTTGCGCAGGCCGATGCCTCGGCTGGGGTCTCGCGAGATGGTGTCGGGCGCAAAGCCGGTGCCGTTGTCCTGCACGCTCAGGCGCACGGCGCCGTGGGCAAACACCAGGCGCAGCTCAACCCGGCTGGCCGCGGCGTGGCGCTGGATGTTGGTCAGCGCTTCTTGGGTGACGCGGAACAGCACGGTCTTGATGGCCTCGGGCAGGGCGCTGGGCTCGCCCTCCACCTGCACCACAAAACGGGTGTCGGACAGGCCCCACATCTCGTCGCACAACTGGTTGAGCGCTGCCGGCAGGCCCAGCGTGTCCAGCAGCACCGGGCGCAGCCGGTGCGAAATGCCGCGCACCTCCACCAGCGCGCCTTTGAGGCGGTCTACCGCCCGCTCCAGCGCCTGGCGCGCCACCGGGTTGTCGGCCGGCAGGCGGGCCAGCGCGGCTTCGGTCAACAGCTTGACGGCCACCAGGGTCTGGCTGGTGCCGTCATGCAACTCACGCGCCAGGTGGGCACGCTCGGTTTCTTGGGAATCCACCACCTGGCGCGCCAGCAGCGTGAGCTTGGCGTCGGCCAGACGCAGCTCATGCATGCTCAACCACAGGCCGCCGCCAAAAATGGCCAGCAGGGCCAGGCCCAGGATGGCACCCACCCAGCGGGTGGTGGCCTGGGCGGTGGCGGTCAGCTCGCGGTCCAGCTGGGCCACCACCTGGTCGATGTCGTCCACATACAGGCCGGTGCCAAACCACCAGCCCCAACGCTCGAGTGAGGTGACGTAGGCGATCTTGGCAGCGGCGTTTTGGGTGGACGGCTTGTTCCAGCTGTACTCGACAAAACCACCGCCGGTGCGGGCCTTGTCGCGCATCAACTGGATGGGGAACTGGCCATACGCATCACGCAGCTTGAGCAGGTTGCGGCCCACCCATTCGGGCTGGCGCGGGTGCATCAGGTTGACGCCGTTGAAGTCATACAGGAAGAAATACCCGTCACTGCCGTAGTCCAGCGCGGCCAGTTGGTGCATGGCCTGGCGCTTGATCTCGTCATCATCGCGGCCGGTGTTGTAGAGCGGGCTCAGGGTGCTGAGCGCCAGCGCCGCAAAGTGGCGCAATTCGTTACGCGCGGCCTCCATGTAGGCGCTGCGCACCAGCACGGCCTGGCGTTGGCCCAGCAAGTGCTCTTGCTGGCGTTGGGCCAGCAGGATCATGCCGGTGGACGCCAGCAGCGGCAGCATGGCCAGCAGGATGATCTTGGTCTTCAGGCGCATGGGAGCCAGGCAGTCTACGGCTTGGGTAGCGCCGGCCCATCGGGGGGATCGGGGGCGATGGCGGCGGCGCGCTTGGGGCGATGCGGGCTGCTGCAGCGGCAAGCCACAGCAGCCCGGCGGGTGACAGCCCGCATGCCTCATCGCGGCAGCATCACCGCAATGTCACCGCTGCATCACGGCGGCGCAGTGGCCTCGATGCGGATGGACGCAAACCAGGCCGCCATCTGGTCGATGTCGTCATCGCTCAGCGGCTTGGCCATCAAGCTCATCATGTCGTTCTTGCGGGCGCCGCTGCGGTAGGCGCGCAGTTGTGCCCGCAGGTACTCGGCCGGCTGGCCGGCCAGGTGCGGCGCTTGGGGGTGGGTGGCCACGCCCAGTGGGCCGTGGCACACCGCACAGGGCTGGGCCTTGGCCCGGCCGGAGCTGGCCTCATCGGCCAGCGCCGGGCTGCAGAGGGCAGCGCTGCACAACGCAGCGCTGCCCACCAGCCAAGCGGCGCTGAACATCGCGCCGCGCAAGCTTGCGTGGCTCATTTACGGCGCGTTGTAGGTGACGCGGTACAGCGCCCCTGCAAAGTCATCGCTGATCAGCATCGACCCATCCTTCATCATCGCCACGTCCACCGGTCGGCCACGGTACAGGCCGGTGGCATCGTCCAGCCAGCCCTCGGCAAACACCTCGGTCTTGTCGGCGCTGCCGTCAGCCTTCAAGCTGGTGAACATGATGCGCGCGCCGATGGGCTTGGTGCGGTTCCATGAGCCGTGCTGGGCCGAGAACAGCCCGCCCTGGTACTTGGCCGGGAAGACCTTGCCGGTGTAGAAGGCCAGCCCCAGGTCGGCCGCGTGGGCGTCGGTCATGACTTGCGGGTCAACAATGTTGGCCGGCAGGGGGTCTTTGTCGTAGCCCTCGTCAGTCATGCGGGTCTGGGCCACCTTCCAGGGATAGCCAAAAAACTGACCGGGCTTGGTGGCGCGGTTGATCTCACCGGCGGGGATCAAGTCACCCATGCCGTCAGTCTGGTTGTCGGTAAACCACACCGAGCCGTCCTTCGGGTTGAACTCAATGCCCACCGAGTTGCGGACGCCGGTGGCAAACACCTCACGCTTGCTGCCGTCAAACGGGTTCAGGCGCACGATGCCGCCAATGCCCACCTTGTTGAACAAGTCGATCTTGTTGCGCGGCTGCACGTTGTAGGGCTGGCCCAGCGTGATGTAGACCAGGCCGTCCGGCCCCACCCGGCAGGTACGGGCGTGGTGGTTGTACGACTCTTCTTCGACCGGGATCAGCTTGCCCTGGGGCACCGCTTCGATCACCGCCACGTCGCCGCCTTCATAGAAAAACTCGGCCGCCGGGAAGTTGAGCACCCGGTTGTGCTCCACCACGATCAAGAAGCCGTCTTTTGTCCAGCACACGCCGTTGGGTACATGGAATTTGGCGCTGGGTGCAAACGGCTTGACCTCGGTCGCCACATCACCGCTGTTGCGGTTGGTCACGGCCCACACGGTGTTTTTGCGGGTGCCCACAAACAGCATGTTGGTGCTGGGCGCCACGGCCATGTGGCGCGCGTCAGGCACCACCGCGTACAGGTCAATCTTGAAGCCCGGCGGCAGCTTGATCTTCTCGAGGTTCTTGCGCAACTGGGTGGCGTTTTTGCCCTCTTGCGGCACCGGCGGCATGTTGGGGTCAACACCCGAAACCTTCATCTGCTTGAGGTTTTCGATGTTCTGGGCTTGCGCGTGGGCATTGCCCGCAATCAGCAAGGCCATGGCGCCGGTCAGGGCACACAAGGCAAACAGGGGGGATCGTTTCATGGCGGTTTCTCTCCAGGGGTGCTGATGTTGTGAGGCTGCGGTGCTTGCCGCAACCGCTGCGCTGTGGCGGGCGCAGCCCCGATCAATCGCAATCCGCATACCAGTGCGGGAAAGCCCGTAAATTGGCCTGCTTTGCCCACGCAGCCACCACACCGCCCTGTGCAGGTTTGCAACCGCCGCGGCAACACCCGTGCAGAAACAGGTCAATTGCCGCCACCCGGCCGTGCTGCTAGCGTGTGGGCAAAGCCGGCCTTGACCGGCACCTCGGAGACGACTTTGCCCGCTTATGCTGACCCATCAACCGTGCCCGCCGCTGCGGCCCGTGTTATTCACAACGGCGCCCACAACATCCTGCATGCCCAAGCCGTACGCGCACGGGGCAGTGCGCTACCGCCCGAGGGCTTGCCAAACGCCGACATTCTGGACAGCTGGGTGCGCTGCATGCACGCCGGGCTGGACAGCGCCGGGCCGGCGCAGGCCCCGGTGGTGGACGCGGCCGACCTGGCGCGCCGGCGTGACAGCGCGGCCGTGACACGCAGCCTGGCCAGGGCCGAGCTGGAAACCCTGGCGCAGCAGATTGCCGGCTCCAACTTCCTGCTGGCATTTGCCGACCAGGAAGGCGTGATCCTGGACCTCTACGCCGACAACCGGTTTGCGATGAGCGCGACAGGCGCCGGCATCCTGCCCGGCAGTTGCTGGCGCGAGACGCTGGCCGGCACCAGCGGGCTGGGCACCGCGCTGGCGGCCGGGCGGGCCGTGGCGGTGACCGGGCTGGAGCACTATTTTCTGGCACTTGGGGCGGTGTCGTGCACCGCCGTGCCGGTGCGTGACACCCACGGCCAGATCGTGGGCGTGCTCAACGCATCCTCGTATTTCGAATCGCGCCAGCGCCACACCCAGGCCCTGGTGCAGATGGCCGCCACCCACATCGAGAACGGCTTGCTGCTGCACCAACTGCGCGCGCACTTTGTGCTGGCCATCCATCCACGCAGCGAGTTTCTGCGCACCTTGAGCGCCGGCCTGCTGGTGTTTGACACGGCCGGAGTGCTGCTGGCGCGCAATACACGCGGCCAGCAACTGCTGCAGGGGCTGGCCGCCGCACCGGGCACACCCTACGAAGCCCTGTTTGGTGAGCCCTTTGAGCAACTGCTGGTGCGCCTGCACGGCGGTGGCGAGTTGCAGCTGCGTGATGTGCTGGGCAGCACGCTGGTGGCCAGTTGCATCAACCGGCCCGCCGAGCGGCGGCCGGCGGCGCCAGACCAGGCCAGGCAGCCGCGCAGCAACGGCAACAGCGGAGACAGCAGCGGCAGCGATGCCGGCAAATATGCTGGCAAATACGCCGACAAACCCACCGGCAAACCCGCCACGCCGCCAAACATGTGCGCCAGCCCAGCACCGGCGGGCCAGCACGACGACCCGGCGGTGGCCGAGGCCTACCAACTGGTCAGCGCCGCCGTGCGGCTGGCAGTGCCGGTGCTGATCCTGGGCGAAACCGGCAGCGGCAAAGAGCTGCTGGCGCGCCATGCCCACCAGGCCAGCGGCCGCAGCGGCGCGTTTGTGGCCATCAACTGCGGCGCACTGCCGGCCGAATTGTTTGAGGCCGAGCTGTTTGGCTATGCCGGCGGCGCCTTCACCGGCGCCAGGCGCGAGGGCAGCGCCGGCCTGATCGCCAGCGCACACGGCGGCACCCTGCTGCTGGACGAAGTGGGCGACCTGCCACTGCCGCTGCAGGCCGCGCTGCTGCGTTTTCTGGACGACCGGCTGGTGCGGCCGGTGGGTGGCACCCAGGCGCGCCGGGTGGACGTGCAATTGCTGGCCGCCACCAACGCCGCGCTGGACGACGCGGTGGCCGCACGCCGCTTCCGCGCCGATTTGCTGTACCGGCTGAACACCGTGTGCGCCGTGCTGCCACCCCTGCGCCAGCGGCGTGACCTGGCCGCTGCCACACGCAGCCTGCTGGCCACGCTGGACAGCGGCGCCAGCATCAGCGACGACGCGCTGCAGCACCTGGCCGGCCACCCCTGGCCAGGCAACTTCCGCGAGCTGCGCTCCGTGCTGACCCGTGCCCTGCTGGGCCGCAGTGACAGCCATCTGGGCCTGGCCGACGTGGCCCGCGTGCTGCCGGCTGCCGCAACCGCCGGCGCGCCCGCCAGCGCGTCCGCACTGCAACAAGGCGCCAGCGACCTGGTGCGGCGCGAACTTGACCGCTGCGCTGGCAGCGTCAGCCAGACCGCGCGGGCGCTGGGGGTGTCGCGCACCACGGTGTACCGGCATATGCGGGGTGGTCGGGGCTGAGGCGCTGATCGGCCCGCACCCGCCGGCACAGCCCATCACACCACCAGCGGCGCCAGCCCCGCCCGCCGCCGCCAGGCCAACCAGCCCAGCGCCGCTGCCAGCAGGCCCAGCGGCAGCAAAGAGCCCAGGTTCATGGCCTGCCAGCCACCCGTGGTGACCAGCGCACCGGAGCCAAACGCGGTCAGCGTCATGGTGGCGTAGACGCAGAAATCCACCGTGGCTTGCGCGGTGGTGCGCTCCTCGGGCCGGTAGGCCTCGGTGGCCAGGGTGGTGCCGCCGATGAAGAGAAAGTTCCAGCCCACACCCAGCGTGACCAGCGCGGTGATGAAGTGCATCAAGTCCACCCCGTTCAGCGCAATCAGCACACACACGATGTTGAGCACCAGGCCGGCCACCATCACCGGCAGCGCACCCACCCGCTTGACCAGGCTGCCGGTAAAAAAGCTGGGCGCGTACATGCCCAGCACATGCAACTCCAGCACCAGCGCGGCGCTGGAGAACGGGTGGCTGCACTGCGCCATGGCAATCGGCGTGGCGGCCATCAGCAAATTCATGATGCCGTAGCCCAACGCGCACGCGGCCACCGCCACGATGAACACCGGCTGGCGCGCGATCTCACGCAGCGGCCGACCTTGCTTTGGCGCGCTGCCGGGCGCGTTGAGCGGCGGGAACGTGATGCGCGACATCAACAGCAGCGCCAGCAGCGCAATGCCCACCAGCGCCAGGTAGGCGCCGGCAAAGGGTTGCGGCAGGGCGTTGCGCGCGGCAGCAGCCAGGTTAGGCCCCACAAACGCCCCCAGGATGCCACCGGCCAGCACCCAGGAGATGGCCTTCTCCTTCATGCCCGGCGCCACCAGCTCGGCGGCGGCAAAGCGGTACAGCGACGCATTGGCGTTGTAATAACCGGCCAGCACGGTGGCGCCGCACAGCAGCCAAAAGCTGCTGACCATCGCCGCCCAGGCACACAGTGCGGCGGCGACCATGGCCACACCCAAGCCTAGCTGAAAGGTGCGCTGCCGGCCCCAGGCGCGCTGGTGGCGCGCCACCAGCGGCGCGGCCAGCGCACCCCCCAGCACATAACCCGCCACCGGCAGGGTGGCCATCCACGCCACCGGCGCCAGCGCCAGGCCCACCAGGCCGTTGATGGCGATGAAGGTGACGTTGTTGGACAAAAACAAGCCCTGGCACAGGGTGAGCAGCAGCAGGTGGCGGTTCATGGCGGGGCAGTGGCTGCGGGCTGGGTTGGTGGTGACCAGGATTGTGCGGCCCCGTGGCTGGCCAACGGGCACCGGCCTGCGGCGCGGCTGCACGGCCAACACCACCGCCCGCCGGCCAGCCAGCGTGAATCCATCACACCCCGCAGGGGGTACGGCGTCACCATCCAGCGGCGCGACCAATTCTTAAGCTCCTCTCCCATGCAGACAGGTGGTGCGACCTTGCGCCCCCGCTGCCACCGGAGAAGTGATCATGCTGGACCTGCAAACCCCCTTGCACAGCCGCCCGCACCCCCAGGCAGCCGAGTTGCTGGCGGCGCTGGGTGCCAACCCGGCGGCACAAGGCCTCCACCGCCAGATCGACAACCACAGCGACAACCACAGCGGCGGCCAACCGCGCAACTATGGTGGCCCCGAGCGGCGCAGCGCCGCGCACTTGCAGCACCAGCGCATGGCGCAGATGCTGGACACGCTGGACTACGGCATGTTGCTGATCGCCGACGGCGGCCAGGTCAGCCATGTCAACAAGGCGGCGCGTCGCGACATGGACGACATGCACCCGCTGCAACTCGACGGCGGCCAACTGCAGGCGCGCCAGGTGCAAGACATCACCCCCTTGCGCGACGCCCTGCTGGGCGCCACCCAGCGTGGCCTGCGCCGCCTGCTGCAGCTGGGTGACGGCCGTGAGCGCGTCAGCGTGGCCGTGGTGCCACTGCCGGCGCTGGGTGCCGACGGCCTGCCCGGTGCCGCCGTGCTGCTGGGCAAGCGCCAGGTCTGCGAGGAGCTGACGGTGGACTGGTTTGCCCGCGCCAACAGCCTGACCATGGCCGAGACAGCGGTGATCAAAGGCTTGTGCGCTGACTACACCCCGCAGCAGATTGCCGAGCGCCAAGGTGTGGGGCTGGCCACCATCCGCACCCAGATCGGCAGCATCCGGCAGAAGACGGGCGCCTGCAGCATCCGCGCCCTGGTGCGCCAGGTGGCACTGCTGCCGCCGCTGGTGAGCGCGCTGCAAGGCATGCCGTTTGGTCGGCAAGACGGTCGGCAAGACAGCCGCCAGGACGCCCACAACGATGCCGGACAGGCCCATGCGCGCCGCCTCAACGCCTGAGCGCATGGCCCGGCCGCACCCGGCCGCCCGGCGCGGCCGTGCGGGGTAAGCCATGCCCGACGATGGCTACGCACTGACAGCCGGCCGGGTGGCGGTGTTGTCGCAGCCGCGCCAGGCGGGGCTGCATGGCACGGTTAGCATTCCGGACGGCGTGCGGTCGCCTCTCGGCCGGTGCCGCGCACCCATGCCACAACCCGATGACCTGCCGCGCATCCCCCCCGCCAGCCCGGACGCCGTGTACGCCGCGATGTCGCCCGCCCTGGTGGCGCTGGCCGGCCGGGGCGAGACCCGCCGCTACCGCAAGGGCACGCTGCTGATCCAGGAGGGCGACGTGGGTGACACCATGTTCATCATCCTGAGCGGCCGCATGCGCGCCTTCAGCGCCGGCGACAACGACCGCGAGGTCACCTTTGGGGTCTACGGCCCGGGTGAGTACCTGGGTGAAGTCAGCCTGGACGGCGGGCCACGCTCGGCCAGTGTCATCACGCTGGAGGCCTGCACCTGCGCCGTGGTGACACGCCGCACGCTGCAGGCCTTTATCGCCGACCGGCCCGAGTTTGCGTTTGAGCTGCTGGCCAAGCTGATCAGCCGGGTGCGGGTGGCCACGCTCAGCGTGCGCCAACTGGCGCTGCACGATGTATACGGCCGGCTCAAGCTGCTGCTGGTGTCACTGGCCGCCGTGCAGCCCGATGGCAGCCTGCAGGTGGCTGAGCGCCTGACCCACCAGGAGATGGCCAACCGGCTGGGCTGCTCACGCGAGATGGTGAGCCGGCTGATGAAAGACCTGGAGCGTGGTGGTTATGTGCAGGTGTTTGAGAGCCGCTACCGTCTGGTCAAGCCGCTGCCGCAGCGCTGGTAAGCCAACACCGCGCCAGTCTCAGGCTTTTGGTGGCGCAAAACGCCGCTCGGGTTTTGGCGCGTTGTCGTACTCGGGCTGCACCCGGCCCAGGCGGGCTTGCATGTCCTTGATGCGGCTGTCGCCTGACGGATGGGTGCTCAAGAACTGCGGCGGTGCGCCTTTGCTGGCGGCCAGCATTTTTTGCCACAGCGTGATGCCGGCACCGGGCAGGTAACCGGCGCGGGCGGCCAACAACACACCCAGGGCGTCGGCTTCAGATTCATCGTCGCGCGAGAAACGCAGCGTCAGCAACTGGCTGCCCATGTCGGCCGCCGTACGGCCCAGGCCACCCAGGCCAAACAGCGCTGCGCCCAACTCAATGGCGCCACGGGTGGCCATGTTTTTGCCCATGCGCTCACGCGCGTGCTCCAGCAGGGCGTGGGCCACTTCATGGCCCATGATCATGGCCACCTCGTCGTCATTCAACTGCAGCTTGCTGAGGATGCCGAAGTAAAAAGCAATCTTGCCGCCCGGCATGCAGAAGGCGTTGATCTGCTGGCTGCCGATCAGGTTGACATCCCAGCGCCACTGCCTGGCGCGCGGGTTGCAACCGTCGGTGAACGGGATGATGCGTTTGGCGATGTACTGCAGCCGCTGCAACTGGCCGTTGTCAGCCGGCGCCAAAGCCTGCTGGCCCTTGGCCTCTTGCAACATCTGGCGGTATTGCTGGCCGGCCGCCTGCTCCACCTGGTCGGCCGATGCGGCCTTGGTGAAGGCCGAGCGCTGGCATTCCGCGTCCTCGGCCCGGGCCGGCGCGGCCGCAGCCAGGCCCAGTGCCGACAGCGCGCCGCTGCCCAGCAGCGCGCCACCCAGGCGGCGGCGGGCATGCAGGGCACAGCCGCAAGCCCGCGCCAGTGCGGGCAGGGCCACATCGGCCTGGGTGTTGAGCTCGGTGCAGGGCAGCGTCTTCATCGGGGGTGGCCTGTGGCAGTGTTTGTGGAGCGGGTTTGCGGGACGGGTTTGCGGAACGGGTTTGCGGGACGGGTTTGCGGCACGGACGAGCAAGAAACTGTCAATCATCCAACGGTGCACCGGGCGTGGCGTCCAGCCGCTGCACCGTGCTGCGCATGGCCCACAGCAGGCCCAACGCCGGCAGGGCCAGCGCGGTGGACACGATGAAGAAAGCAGGCCAGCCAATCGACTCAGCCAGTACCCCGGCCAGCGGCCCCACCCAGACCCGGCCCACCGACGCAAACGCGCTGAGCATTGCAAACTGGGTGGCGGTAAAACGCTGCTGCGTCAGGCTCATCAAAAAGGCCAGAAACGCTGCCGTGCCCATGCCGCCGGACAGGTTTTCGACCGCAATCACCATCAGCAATCCACCGTCCACCGGCGTGGCTTGTGTGAGCGACACCACGCCCCAGTCAAACGCCGGGATCATCAGCCCCGGCAAGCTGCCCTTGCCCTGCGCGGCCAGCCACCAGAAGCCGATGTTGCTGGCGGCTTGCAAGAGGCCAAACAGCATCAGCGCCCGCCACAAGCCCAGCCGCAGCATCAGCAACCCACCCAGCAGCGCGCCGCCCAGCGTCAGCCACAGGCCGATCACCTTGTTGACCAGCCCCACCTCGGCCGAGCTGAAGGCCATGGCCTTGAGCAGAAACGGCGTCAGCAGCGCGCCGGCAAATGCGTCCCCCAGCTTGTAGAGCACGATGAACAGCAAAAACACCGCCGCGCCGGGCTGCGAGAAGTAACTGCCCAGGCCCCGCAGCAGCGTCTCAAAGCGTGCCCGGCGTGCCGCCCAGGCGGCCAGCGGCAGGGTGAAGGCCAAACCCATCAGCAGCGCCAGCAAATCCACCCAGCGCGATTGCAGCGCCGCGCTCAGCGTGCTGCCACGCAGCCACGGCCCCAGCAGCGCCTGCGCCACCGGCGTGAAGGCGTGCAAGGTGGTCAGGTAGCCCACCACCACGGCAGCCACCACAGCCAAAAAGCCCAGCAGGTCATTGCGGGCCGATGGCAGCGGCGTGCTGGCCAGCCCATCCCCAGGCAGCGGTGGTGGTGGCAACAAACGGGGCAAGGCCACGGCCGACAACACGGCAGCACCGGCCATGATGGCCGCCATCAAGCGGTAGACCTGCGGCCACGACCAGCCACTGCCTTGCACCGCGTCGGTCCAGATCAGCGCCACGCCGCCCGACAAGATCATGGCCAGCCGGTAGCCCAGCACGTTGAGTGAGGCGCCCAGACCACGCTGCGCCGGCGCCAGCAAATCCGTGCGGTAGGCGTCTATCACCACGTCTTGTGATGCCGACAAAAACGCGATGCCTACCGCCAGCAGCGCAAACACCTGCAGCGCGCCACGGGGTGGGGTGGCGGCCAGCAGCCACAAGCCACCGGCCAGCGCCAGTTGGGTGAGCACCAACCAGCCGCGCCGCCGGCCCAGCGCGGGCCACAGCTCAAAGCGGTCCATCAGCGGCGCCCACAAGAACTTGAAGGTGTAGGGCAGGCCCACCAGGCTTAAAAAGCCGATGGTGGCAATGTCCACCCCCTCGGTGCTGAGCCAGGCCTGCAGCGCCTGGCCGGTAAGGGCCAGCGGCAGGCCGGACGCAAAGCCCAGCACGGCCACCACAAACAAGGCGTAGGTGCCGGCCAGCGGGCGCTGGGTGATGGGGAGGGCAAGCGGCATCGGGGGCGGTGGTGGAGTCGGGGTCGGGGTCGGGGTCGGGGTCGGGTTTTGGTGTCAAGTCCCGGCTGGTAGTAAACCCGCTTGACGAACAAATCAGGCTTTTCGGCGTGCTGTCAAGTCCCGGCTCATTCTCCAAACAGATCGTCAGCCTCGACGTCCCCACCGCCAATGTCACGCGCACCATGCAGGATTCTTTCGATGCGCAGGCCCTTGTTCATGTCACGGTAAAAGATCAGACAGCGGCGCTGCGGCAGCATGCGGATGCCGTCGCCCAGGTCGGCCCTGGCCGTGCCGACCCCGGGCGCTGCGCCCAGCGTGCCGCACTTGCTTTCCAATGCATCGACGAATTTCAGTGCCCGCGTCGGGTTGTCCAGCGCAATGAGCAGTGCGATATCCATCAGGTCCGCCTCCGCTGCCGGCGAAAACGTGGCCTTCACTGACCACCCGACCCGGCACCGGTTTGGGCGATGCGCTTGCGTAGCGCAGCAAACACCGCTTTGGCCGGAATGCCTGCGCCGCTGTCCGCGCCGCGCTGTATCTCAGCGCGCAGGGCCGCCCCCAACTGCACGACACGCAGCGTCTCCCGGTCTTCAAGCGCACGCAAACCGTCACGCACCACCTCACTGGCGCTGGCGTAGCGGCCCTGCTGAATCTGCGCTTTGATGAACGACTCGAAGTGATCCCCGATGACATAGCTGGACGGCACGCTAAGGCTCCTTGAAGTTGACTTGATCGGCTCACACTATCAAAGATTGATAGCCTTGCCAAACAGGCCTGGCCTGCCCGCGGTGGTTGCAAAACCCGCGTCAACGTGGCTTGCGCCCAGCCACCGTTTTGCGCGCCGCGCCAGGCTTGGCGTGTGTGCCGATGCGTGTACCCATGTCACGCGGCGGCAGGCCGGTGTGCTGGGTCAGCATGGCGCCCCGGCGTGGTGCGGTGGGATTGCTGGCGGGTTTGCTGGCGGCAGGCGCGGCACCCGCCGCCACAGCACGCCGCTGCCCCGCAATCACCGGGCCGGCGCTGCCCGGCTGCCAGGTGGGCACCAGGTGGCGCTTGCCGTTGCCGATCAGGTCAGCCCGGCCCATGGCGGCCAGGGCATCCCGCAGCAACGGCCAGTTGGCGGCGTCGTGGTAGCGCAAAAAAGCCTTGTGCAAGCGGCGGCGCTTCTCGCTGCGCACCACATCCACTTTTTCTTGCAGCTCGGGCTTGGCGGCATCGCGGCTCAGGCCTTTGAGCGGGTTGCGGCCGGTGTGGTACATCGCCGTGGCGGTGGCCATCGGGCTGGGGTAGAAGGTTTGCACCTGGTCCGCGCGGAAGCCATTGGTCTTGAGCCACAGTGCCAGGTTCATCATGTCTTCATCGGTGGTGCCGGGGTGGGCGGCGATGAAGTAGGGGATCAAGAACTGCTTTTTGCCGGCCTCGGCGCTGTACTGGTCAAACAGTTGTTTGAAGCGGTCATAAGCGCCGATGCCTGGCTTCATCATCTTGCTCAGCGGCCCACCCTCGGTGTGCTCGGGCGCAATCTTGAGGTAACCGCCCACGTGGTGCGTGACCAACTCTTTCACGTACTCGGGTGACTGGATCGCCAGGTCATAGCGCAGGCCCGAGCTGATCAGCACCTTCTTCACACCCTTCAAGGCCCGCGCCCGGCGGTACATCCTGATGAGTGGGTGGTGGTCAGTCTTGAGGTTGGGGCAGATGCCGGGGTAGACGCAGCTGGGCTTGCGGCAGGCGGCCTCGATGGCGGTGGTTTTGCAGCCCAGGCGGTACATGTTGGCGGTGGGGCCGCCCAGGTCAGACACGATGCCGGTGAAGCCGGCCACCTTGTCGCGCATGTCCTCGATCTCGCGCATCACCGAGTCTTCACTGCGGCTTTGGATGATGCGGCCTTCATGCTCGGTGATGGAGCAAAAGCTGCAGCCGCCAAAACACCCGCGCATGATGTTGACGCTGAAACGGATCATTTCCCAGGCCGGGATCTTGGTGGCGCCGTCATGGCTGCCGTGCTCATCCGCATACATCGGGTGCGGGCTGCGGGCATAGGGCAGGTCAAATACATGGTCCATCTCGGCCGTGGCCAGCGGGATGGGCGGTGGGTTGATCCACACGTCACGCGGGCGGCCGCCAATCTCATGCTGCTGCACCAGCGCACGCGCGTTGCCGGGGTTGGTCTCCAGGTGCAGCACCCGGTTGGCGTGGGCGTACAGCACAGCGTCACGCTTGACTTGCTCAAAGCTGGGCAGGCGGATGACGGTGCGCTCACGCGGTGGCAGTTGGATGCGGCCGGCGGCTTTGGGTTTGGCTTGCAGGGCGGGGTTGCGGACGAACGTGATGGGCTGGGCTGGTGTGCCTGCAGCCGGTGCAGCTGCGCCGCTTGCCTGGCCGTCTTCTTTGGCACACCTTGCCCCCTGGCTGGCCGCCGCATCCGCCGTGCTCAGGTAGGGGTTGATGTGCTCGTCGATGCGGCCGGACAAGTCCACCTCGCTCGAATCCAGCTCAAACCAGCCCTGGGCGCTGGGGTCCCCGTCCCGCCGTACAAATGCCGTGCCCCGCACATCGGTGATGGCGCGCACCGGCTCACCCGCAGCCAGGCGGTGGGCAATCTCGATCAGCGCGCGCTCGGCATTGCCGTACAGCAGCAGGTCGGCTTGCGCGTCCACCAGGATGGCGCGGCGCACCTTGTCTTGCCAGTAGTCGTAGTGGGCAATGCGGCGCAGGCTGGCCTCAATGCCACCCAGCAGGATGGGCACATCGCCAAACGCCTCCTTGCAGCGTTGGGTGTAGACCAGCGAGCAGCGGTCGGGCCGCGCGCCGGCCGCGCCACCGGCGGTATAGGCGTCGTCGCTGCGGGCGCGGCGGTCGGCCGTGTAGCGGTTGATCATCGAATCCATGTTGCCGGCGGTGACGCCGAAAAACAGGTTCGGCCGGCCTAGCGCGGCAAATGGCGCGGCGCTGTGCCAATCGGGCTGGGCAATGATGCCGACGCGGAAACCCTGCGCCTCCAGCGTGCGGCCGATCACCGCCATGCCAAAGCTGGGGTGGTCCACATAGGCGTCGCCAGTGACGATGACCACATCGCAGCTGTCCCAGCCCAGTGCATCCATCTCGGCCCGGCTGGTGGGCAGAAACGGCGCCACACCAAAGCGCTTGGCCCAATAGGGGCGGTAGCTGGTGAGCGGTTTGGCTGCGGTGGCGGCGAGGCTGGTGGACACGGTGCGGGCTTGGTGTAAGAGGTGGATTCTCGCTGCCTTGGATCAACCCAGCAGATTGCGCAGCATCTGCAGCACTTGGGCCACAGCGGCTTGCAGCGCGCCAAAATCCGTCAGCGCCACAAACAGCACGCCGGCCACCGCGCCGCCCAGGTGCGCGTCGTGGTTGATGCGCCCACCACCCATGCGTGACGCCTGGTAGGTGAAGGCCAGGTAGGCCACCGCAAACAGCGGCGCGGGTATGGGAAACGGGATGGGCAGGATGAACATCGACATGCCCGGAAAGTAGATGATGGCCGCAAACAGCACCGCCAGGATGGCACCGGACGCGCCCAGGCTGCGGTAGCTCGGGTCATGCCGGTGCCGCACCCAGGTGCCGGCATCACTGACCAGCAGCCCCAGCGTGTACAGCGCCAAGAAATGGCCGGTGCCAATGCGCCGCTCCAGCTGAAACGCAAACGCCCAGAAGGTGAAGGCGTTGAAGAACAGGTGCGCCAGATCGGCATGCAAAAAGCCGCTGGTCACCAGCGTGGCCCACTGGCGCTTTGGCAGCAACCAGTGCGGGCGCAGCAGGTTGCGCTCCACCATGGCCGGCGCCGCCCACAGGCCGATCAGGCTGGCCAGCACGGTGATGGCCAACAGCACGCTGGCGCCGGGGGCGCCCTGGATTTGGTTCATGGCCGAGATTGTCTGCGGCACCACCGGAGACACTGCAGGCATGGAACCTGCAAACGCTTGAGCACATGCCGCTGCCCGCCACCCACGCTGCTTCCACCAACCCGGTCACCAACCCGGCCACAAGCCTGGCCACGCCACCCACCCAGCGCCACAGTCTGTTTGAGGACGCACAGGCGATCTTCACCGGCACCTTGTTTGTCAGCCTGGCGTTGATCCTGTTTGGCCAGGTGGGGTTGATGACCGGCGGCACGGCGGGTGCGGCGTTTTTGCTGCACTACGCCACCGGCATCAGCCTGGGCAAGCTGTTCTTCGTGATCAACCTACCCTTTTACTGGTTTGCCTGGCGGCGCATGGGCGGTGAGTTCACGCTCAAAACCTTTGTGGCCATCAGCCTGCTGTCGGCGATGACCGAGTTTTCACCCCGCCTGTTTGCCATCGACAGGCTGCACCCGGGTTACGCCGCCGTGCTGGGTGGGCTGCTGCTGGGCTCGGGCTGTTTGTTTCTGGCGCGCCACCGGGCCAGCCTGGGCGGCGCCACCATCGTGTCGCTGTACCTGCAGCAAAGCCGGGGCTGGCGTGCCGGCGCGGTGCAGATGGGCATGGACTGCGCCATCGTGTTGCTGGCGCTGACGGTGGTGGACCCGGTGCGGGTGGCCTGGTCAGTGCTGGCTGCAGTGGTGATGTACTTGTTCATCGCCATCAACCACAAGCCGGGGCGGTATGCGGTGTTGTAGGTCAGCCGCCAGTGCGCTTGACCGTCCAGCCTTCTTGCTGCAGCCAGGCCACCACCTTGTCACGCTGGTCACCTTGCAACTCCAGCTGGCCCTCTTTGACAGCGCCACCGGTGCCGCAGGCGGTGCGCAGGCGCTTGCCCAGTGCGGCCAGTGCAGTGGCATCCAGCGGCAGACCACGCACCACGGTCACCGCCTTGCCGCCGCGGCCTTTGGTCTCACAGGCCACCCGCACCGGGCCGCCCGCCGCCAGCACCGCAGCAGCAGCGGTGGCCTTGCAGGCACAAGCGGCCAGCGGCTGGCGGCAAGCCGGGCACATGCGGCCGCTGTCGGTGGAATACACAAGGCCACCCTGGTTTGCTTTGCGCATAAGACTGTTTGCTTTGAGCCGCTTACTTTGCGTGTTGGAGTTGCAGGTCCACCAGCAAGCCACCATCCGGCGCATTGGCCACCTGCACTGACCCGCCCATGCGCTGCATGCCGGTCTCCACAATGGCCAGGCCCAGCCCGGTGCCACTGGCAGCGCGCGCCGCATCGGCGCGGAAAAACGGCGTGGTCAGGTTGGCCAGCGCCTCCGGCGCCACACCGGGGCCGTGGTCACGCACGCTGCACACCACCCAGGGCCCGTTGACGGTGCTGCTGACATGCACGCTGGCGATGCCGCCGTCACCGCTATCCCCGCCATCCCCACCACCTGCGGGCACACGCGCATAACGCAGCGCGTTTTCAAACAGGTTGGCAAAGACCCGGCCCAGCTCCACCGGGTCAGCCAGCACGTGCAGGCCGGCGGGCAAATCCACGCTGATGCGGATGGCGTCAGGCTGGCGCACAGCGGCGGCCACCTGGCCCACCAGCGGCGCCAGCGCCACCGGCCGCAACACGGCGCTGCCGGGTTTGGCGTAGTCCATGAACTTGCCGATGATCGCGTCCAACTGGGCAATGTCACCGGCCATGTTGCTGCGCACGGTGGCGTCTGGCACACCCAGCTCGGCCTCCAGGCTGAGCCGGGTCAGCGGTGCGCGCAGGTCATGGCTGATGCCGGCCAGCATCACCGCGCGGTCGGTCTGGGCCTGGGCCAGGCCACGCGCCATGCGGTTGAAACCGGTGTTCACCGCGCGGATCTCGCGGGTGTGGGCGCGCTCGTCCAGCCGCACCCCAAACTCACCCCCGCCGACACGTTGCGCGGCCTGCGCCAGATCACGCAAGGGCCGGTTGATCAAGCGCGCAATCGCCACAGACCCGATCACCGTGGCCAGCAGCGCAATGCCCATCCACACAAACCAGGTGCTGCCCCGCAGCGGGTGGATGCGGGCGGTGTCGGCACGCAACCACCACGGGTCTTTCTCGATCGAGAAGCCCACCCACAGCCCGGCCACGCCATTCACGCTGCGCGCTGCGATGGTGTCCGGCCCCAGGCGGGCACGCAGGTCGTTGCCCACTTGCTGGGTAAAGCTGTCTTGCTCAAACGGCTGCCATTGGTCAGTGGGCTCACGCGGGGTCAGGCGGATGGCCTCACTGGCCGACATGGCCTTGACCAGCGTCACCCGGTTGATCGGGTCGGTGTAGCGCAGCCCCTCACGCGAGAGGTTGACCAAGCTGGCAATCTGCTGCGCGGCCAGTGCCACACGTGGCTCAGACTCCAGCTTTTGCAGCGCCAACACCCACGCAAAAATGCCGCCGCCCAGCAGCACGGCCAACAGCATGAAGGTGCGCCAGAACAGGCTGAGGCTGGGTTGGGGCTTGGGCATGGGACTGGACGGGGAATGGCGCGCGGCGCGTGGCGCGCCAGAGCGGGATTGTGGCGCGGGCAGTGTGTGTGTTGTTTGCAGACCGGACACCGCGCTCAACGCTGCAGCACCGACCATCCCGGACAATCCCGGCCATGGCCGATGTCTGCAACACAAACCCCGTGCTGATTGCCGGCGGTGGCATCGGGGGGCAGGGCCCTCGCCCTCACCCTCCACCAAATTGGCGTGCCCTGCACCGTGCTGGAGGCCGTGCCCGAACTGCAGCCGCTGGGCGTGGGCATCAACCTGCAGCCCAACGCCGTGCGTGAGCTGTATGACTTGGGGCTTGACCAACACCAGCGCGACAGCATCGGCATTTAGGCCCGCGAATGGGCCTTGGTGGGCCGCAACGGCAACGATGTGTACGCCGAGCCCCGTGGCCTGCAGGCCGGCTACCAGTGGCCGCAATACGCGGTACACCGTGGCCAACTGCAGATGCTGCTGTACCGCACGGTGCTGCAGCGGCTGGGGCCTGACGCGATGCGGCTGGGCCAACGTGTCACCGGCTACCGCCAGCACGCGGATGGGGTGACCGCGCTGGTGGCGCAACGCAACGGCCGGCAGCAAGAGGTGCATGGCCGGCTGCTGGTGGCCGCTGACGGCCTGCACTCCGCCGTGCGGGCGCAGATGCACCCCCAGCAGCCGCCCATCCAGTGGGGTGGCGCCATCATGTGGCGCGGCACGACGCAAGCGGTGTCCATCCGCACGGGTGCATCGTTTGTTGGCGTGGGGTCGTTGCGGCACCGGGTGGTGCTGTACCCCATCTCGCCGGCCGACCCGGCCACCGGCCTGGCCACCATCAACTGGATTGCCGAGATCACGGTGGACAACACCCAAGGCTGGCCGCAAGGCGACTGGAACCGCCGCGTGGCGCTGGCTGATTTCAGCCACCACTTTGAAGGCTGGAACTACGGCTGGCTGGACGTGCCCGCCCTGTTGCGCGGCGCCCAAGAAGTGTTTGAGTACCCGATGATCGACCGCGACCCGGTGCCCACCTGGGTGGACGGCCGCGTGGCGCTGCTGGGTGATGCCGCGCATGTGATGTACCCGGTGGGGTCGAACGGCGCCAGCCAGGCTATCGTGGCCGCACGTGTGCTGGGCGCCGAGATGGTGGCGCATGGCGCCAGCCCGGCAGCGCTGCAGGCCTACAACAGCCGGCTGTGCGCCGACATCTCGGCCCTGGTGCTGCGCAACCGAGGCGCAGGCCCGTTTGGCATCCTGGGCTTGGTGGACGAGCGCTGCGGCGGCGTTTTTGATGACATCAACGCTGTGATCCCGGCGCCGGAGCGTGAGGCATTCATGGCGCGCTACAAGGCCGCAGCGGGCTTTGCGATGGAGACACTGAATGCAGCGCCGCCGACGATTGCGCTGGGCAGCCGCTGCGCAGATCTGCCCCCAATGCGCGACGGCCGGTGATGCGCAACGCAGGCCCACGGCCTGCGGCCAGATCAATGTTCAAACCGCCGCTTCACGGTAGGAAATGAAAACTCCCGCCCCACCACCACACGGGCATACAGATAGTTTTGCTTGGCGCGCTCCGTGAGCTTGTCCAACAACACACGGCCGTCGGCATCACACGGGAAACACAAGGAGCGGCCCGCGTTAAACAGCGATTGGTAGCTCAGTTCGTAAGCGTGTTCCATGGTGCAGCGTCCCAGGTCTTGGCGCCAAGAACGGTTCTTGGCCCGTGGCGCCAGTACTCATGGGCACGGCCTGGTGCGCAGTCAGCCGGATGCCGCAAAACGTGTCAGCGAAACGGCGGTTGGGTGGTCGAGAAACCTTGATGGCCGGGGGCGGTGTTTTGGTTTCAGCCAAATCAGCCGTGTCGGCAGCCAATCCACCGACGCCGCGTTGGACAATGCGGGCAACCAAGCCACCAGCCCACCGCAGCGCACCCCCACCAGCGCCATCCATGACGCCCGAAGCCAAGGCCAGACAGCAGATTGATGACAGCCTCGCCCAGGCCGGGTGGGTGGTTCAAGACATGAAAGCGCTGAACCTCGGCGCGTCGCTGGGGGTGGCCGTGCGGGAGTTCCCCAGCGACACCGGGCCTGCGGACTACATCTTGTTTGTTGATCGCCAGGCCGTTGGCGTGATCGAAGCCAAGCGGGACGAAGCCGGCCAGAACATCACCGCCGCAGAAGACCAGACCCTGCGCTACGCCAACGCCACGCTGAAGTGGCGCGTCCAGACCACGCCGCTGCCCTTTTTGTTCGAGAGCACCGCGCAGATCGTCCGGTTCACCGACGGCCGCGACCCGGCACCACGCTCAAGAGAAATCTTCAACTTCTTCCGCCCTGAGCAACTGCAGCAGTGGCTAGGGCAGCCAGACACCCTGCGGCGCCGCCTGGTGCAAAACATGCCGGCGCTGCCAACCCAGAATCTGCGCGATTGCCAGGTCAGCGCCGTGACGGGGCTGGAGAAGTCACTCGCCCAGAACAAGCCACGTGCCCTGGTGCACATGGCCACCGGTGCGGGCAAGACCTTCACGGCCATCACGTCGGTGTACCGCCTGCTCAAGTTCGGCGGTGCCAAGCGCATCTTGTTTTTGGTGGATACCCGCAACCTGGGCAAGCAGGCACACCAGGAGTTCATGGCCTACACGCCACCCGACGACGCACGCAAGTTCACCGAGCTGTACAACGTGCAGCGCCTGGCCAGCAGTGCCATTGACCCGCATGCACAGGTGTGCATCAGCACCATCCAGCGCATGTACTCGGTGCTGTCCGGTGAGCCGATTGACGAATCGGCAGAAGACGTGTCGCTCAACGAAGTGCAGCAGACGGCCAAGCAAGCCAAGCAGGTGCGCTACAACCCGACTATTCCCGTCGAGACCTTTGACTTCATCATCATCGACGAGTGCCACCGCTCCATCTATAACCTGTGGAAGCAGGTGCTTGACTACTTCGATGCGTTCTTGATCGGCCTGACCGCCACACCCGACAAACGCACCTTCGGTTTTTTCAGCGAAAACATCGTCGCCGAGTACACCTACGAGCAATCGGTGGCCGACGGCGTGAACGTCGGCTACGACGTGTACGAGATCGAGACCGAGATCACCAACACAGGCGCCGAACTCAAAGCCAGGGAATGGGTGGACCACCGCGACAGGCAGACGCGCAAAAAGCGCTGGGCCGAGACGGAAGACGACAGGCTCTACGCCGGCAAAGAGCTGGACCGGTCCGTCGTCAACACCAGCCAAATCCGCCAAGTGATCCAGGCCATGAAGACAGCGGTGGAGACGCAGATCTTTGCCACCCGCAAAGAGACCCCCAAGACCCTGATCTTTGCCAAAACCGACAGCCACGCCGACGACATCATCAACATCCTGCGCGAGGTGTACGGCCAAGGCAACGCCTTCTGCAAAAAGGTGACCTACAAGGCCGAAGACGACCCCGAAAGCACGCTGGCCAGCTTTCGCAACGACTACAACCCCCGCATCGCCGTCACCGTGGACATGATTGCCACGGGCACGGACGTGAAGCCGCTGGAATTGCTGCTGTTCATGCGTGATGTGCGCAGCAAGGGCTATTACGAGCAAATGAAGGGCCGGGGCGTGCGCAGCCTGGATGGCGACAGCCTCAAACGTGTCAGCAACAGTGCCGACGGCGCCAAGACCCGGTTTGTGCTGATCGACGCCGTGGGCGTGGAGAAATCCCTCAAGACTGACAGCCGGCCCTTGGAGAAAAAGCCCGGCGTGGCGCTGAAGGATTTGCTGCAAGGCGTGGCAATGGGCAGCCGCGACGACGACACCGTGCTGTCACTCGCCAACCGGCTGGTGCGGCTGGCCAAGCAACTGGATGACAAGGCGCATGCGCGCATCGCCAAAGCCAGCGGTGGCATTGCGGTTGCTGAACTGGGCAAAGCCCTGATTGCCGCACTGAACCCCGACGCCATTCAACAAACCGCATTGGCTACCGCTGCGGCCAAAGGCATCACACGCAGCGATGACACCTTGCTGCCGGCAGAAATTGCCGCCGCCCGTGCCCAGCGCGTGGCCGCCGCCTGCGCACCCTTCGACACACCCGCGCTGCGCGATGAGATCGAGAACGCCCGCCGTGAGCGCGAGCAGCTCATCGACCACATCAACTTGGACCAGGTGCGCTTTGCAGGCTTTAGCGAGCAGGCCGAGGCGCAAGCCAACGCGGCCATTCAAAGCTTTGCCGACTATTTGAATCAGCACAAGACGGAGATCACCGCGCTGGGCTTTTTCTACCAGCAGCCCTACCAGCGCCGCGCCTTGACCTTCGACATGATCGACGACTTGCACGAACGCCTGGCCAAGCCGCCGCTGATGCTAACCACCGAACGCCTGTGGAGCGCTTATGCCCGCGTGCAGGCTGCCCAAGTGAAAGGTGTGGGCAGCAAACGCCAGCTCACCGATCTGGTGTCACTGGTGCGTTTTGCACTGGGGCTGGACAGTGAGCTCAAACCCTTTGCCGACGAGGTGGACAAACGCTTCCAAGCCTGGATATTCCGCCACAACGCGCAACGCGGCACCGCGTTCACGCCTGAACAAACCGAATGGCTGCGGCTGATGAAGGACCACATTGCCAGCAGTTGCAGCATTGGACGCGATGACTTTGATTACGCGGAATTGGCCGACAAGGGCGGGCTGCAGAAGGTGTGGCAGGTGTTTGGCAAGGAGTTGGATGGGTTGATGAATGAGATGAATGTGGAGTTGGTGGCGTGAGTGAATTACCGAACGGTTGGGTGCTTTCTGAGATTAGCGAAGTCCTCGCAGATCAACACGACGGAAAGCGAATTCACCAAGGGTGGAGTCCGCAGTGCGAGAAAGGACCATGCGACTCGCAAGCGCAATGGGGCGTGCTGAAGACTACGGCAATTCAAGCGGGTAATTTCCAATGGCGGCATCACAAGAAGCTTCCTTTGCACCTTGCGCCGCGAACTGGGATTGAGGTTTCGACTGGCGACCTGATTCTGACTTGCGCGGGACCGCGCGTCAGATGCGGCGTTGCCTGCTTAGTACGCGCAACTCGGCCGAAACTCATGATCTCGGGAAAGATGTATCGTTTTCGAGCGGCCACGCGCGTGGTTGATGACCGTTACTTGGAGGCATTGCTTCAGACCCAAGATGCACAACTGCAGATTGATGCTATGAAGACGGGTGGTAGCGATAGCGGCCTGAACCTTACTCACGAGCGATTTAGAAAATTGAGTGTTCAAGTTGCGCCGCGTGCAGAACAAACCCGCATCGTCGCCAAACTCGAAGAACTGCTCTCCGACCTCGATGCCGGCGTGGCCGAACTCAAAGCCGCGCAGAAGAAGCTGGCGCAATACCGCCAATCACTGCTGAAAGCCGCCGTGGAAGGCGCGCTCACTGCCGGGTGGCGGGCGCAGCACACGCCCGCCGAGACCGGTGCGCAACTGCTGCAACGCATCCTCACCGAACGCCGCGCAGGCTGGGAAGCCAAACAACTCGCCAAGTTCAAGGAGCAAGGCAAAGCCCCGCCCAAAGATTGGCAGAGGAAATACCCCGAACCGGTGCAGCCGGATACTTCTGGCTTGCCGAAATTGCCGGAAGAGTGGGTATGGGTGAGTGTGGCCGCGCTGGTCGTTGACGGCCCGCAGAACGGCCTCTATCTGCCAGCAGAGCGCTACGGTTCGGGCACGCCGATCCTGCGTATCGATGACTATCAGATTGGATGGCATCGAGACAGATCGGCTCTGAACCTTGTTAGCGCCGATGCGGCCACTTGCGAAACCTACGGCCTGACTGCGGGCGACTTGGTCATCAACCGGGTCAACAGCATGACGCACCTCGGCAAATCCTTGTTGGCAAACGAACAGTTGGACGGCGTTCTGTTCGAGTCGAACATGATGCGAATTGAGCTGACTCCTGCTGTGGCCGGCGCGTTCATCGCAAGCTATCTTGGTTCTGAGATCGGGCGCGCGAGGTTGACTCAAGATGCCAAATGGGCAGTCAATCAAGCCAGCATCAACCAACAAGATGTACGTCGCACGCCAGTACCTTTGCCGCCTGCACTCGAGCAGCACGCCATTGCCGAGGCACTGATTGAACAGTTGCGGGCGACCAAGGATCAAAGCGAAGCTATTGAGACCTCGCTCAAACAATCCACCGCCCAACGCCAAAACATCCTGCGCGCCGCCTTTGCCGGCCAACTGGTGCCGCAAGACCCCAACGACGAACCTGCCAGCGTGTTGCTGGCCCGCATCCGCGCCGAGCGGGCGGCCCGCGAGGCCGTCAAAAAACCGCGCGGCCGCGTTGCCAAGGAGGCCGCATGAGCAAGCCCGAGTCATCAGTCCCAGCCCCGTTGGCGCTTGACCAGGATGTGCAGCCCGCACAATTGCTGGCCGATCTGCGCAAGCTGATCGAGCAAGCCCGCCGGGCTGCGGCCGTCGCAGTCAATGCGGGCCTGACCTTGATGTACTGGCACATCGGGCAGCGCATCAGCACCGAGGTGCTGGGCGGTCAGCGGGCCAGCTATGGTGAAGAGATTGTCGCCACGGTGTCGCGACAATTGACGGCCGACTATGGACGCAGCTTCAGCGCCAAGAGCTTGCGCCACATGATGCGATTTGCCGAGGTGTTCCCGAGCCTGGAGATTGTCTCGACGCTGTCGAGACAATTGGCCTGGAGCCACTTCATGGAGCTGATCTACCTGAAAGATTCGCTGCAGAGGGACTTTTATGCCCAGATGAGCAGCATCGAGCGCTGGAGCGTGCGCACCCTGCGAGAGCGGGTGGATTCGATGCTGTTTGAGCGCACGGCCTTGTCCAACAAGCCCGACGCGTTGATCCGCCTGGAGCTGGATGCATTGCGTGCGCAGGGCGATGTGAACCCCGCGCTGTTGTTGAAAGACCCCTACCTGCTGGACTTTCTGGCGCTGGACGACCGCTACCTGGAAAAGGGCCTGGAGGACGCGATCCTGCGCGAGCTGGAGCACTTTCTGCTGGAGCTGGGCGCGGGCTTCAGCTTTGTGGCGCGGCAGCGGCGCATCCAGCTCGACAGCGACGATTTCTACATCGACCTGCTGTTCTACAACCGCAAGCTGCGCCGGCTGGTGGCCATCGAGCTGAAGCTGGGCGACTTCAAGGCCGAGTACAAAGGCCAGATGGAGCTGTACCTGCGCTGGCTGGCCAAACACGACCAGGAGCCGGGCGACCTGCCACCGCTGGGCATCATCTTGTGTACCGGCAAAAAGCACGAGCAGATCGAGTTGCTGGAGCTGGACAAGTCGGGCATCCACGTTGCCGAGTACCTGACGGTGTTGCCGCCGCGCGAGGTGTTCCAGCAAAAAATCCATGCGGCGATGGTGCGGGCGCGCTTGCGCTTGTCGCAACAAGACACTGACAACACATGAACGCCTCCTCCCTCGTCCAGAAAGTCTGGAACTTCTGCCACACCCTGCGCGACGACGGCGTGGGCTATGGCGACTACCTGGAACAACTGACCTACCTGCTGTTCTTGAAGTTGGCGCATGAATACGCACAGCAACCGTACAACCGCGACACGCACATCCCCAAGGGCCATGACTGGGCCAGCCTAACTTGCAAAGTGGGCGAGCCGCTGGAGTCGCATTACCTAGCCACGCTGCACAAGCTGGGGCAAGAGCCGGGCATGCTGGGCGCCATTTTCTTCAAGGCCCAGAACAAGATTCAAGACCCGGCCAAGCTGTCGCGCCTGGTGCAACTGATTGATGCGGAGCGCTGGATCAGCCTGGATGCGGACACCAAGGGTGATCTGTACGAGGGCCTGCTGCAAAAAAACGCAGAAGACACCAAGAGCGGTGCGGGCCAGTATTTCACCCCGCGCGCGCTGATCGAAGCGATGGTGGCCTGCGTTCGGCCCGAGCCGATGCGGACCATTGCAGACCCGGCCTGCGGCACGGGCGGCTTTTTCTTGGGCGCCTACAACTGGCTGACGCGCCCCGGCGCCAAGCTGGACAAGCGCCAGAAAGAGTTCTTGCGTGACAAGACCTTTCACGGCAACGAGATCGTGCCCAACACCCGGCGCATGTGCTTGATGAACCTGTTCTTGCACAACATCGGTGAGCTGGACGGCGAGCCATCGGTCGAGCGCTCTGATGCGCTGATCACCGAGGCCAAGCGCAAGGTGGATTACGTGCTGGCCAACCCGCCCTTCGGCAAGAAGAGCAGCATGACCATCACCAACGAAGAGGGCGAGGAAGACA